>JBJYWX010000384.1:0-31888 GCA_046259695.1 Promineifilaceae bacterium (SeqCode)
TGCTGGTAACGCCTGATGGCCGAGCTTGCCGGCGGCAGATCAACGCTCGGTGTGCCCGCGACCACGATTTCAATGGCCCGTTCGGTTTCTTGCACCGCCTCCTCAAAAGGGTCGGGCGGACTCACCTCCAGGTCCATCACCTCCGCCAGAAAACGTTCCATCTGGGTGATCGTGTTGGCGCGCAGGATATAGATCGGCCGCTGCAGTTGTTCAGCATCGCTAATCAAACGCCGGCGGCGGCGATAGTAACTCTTCAACGTCACCAATACATCGGCATCGGCCAATGAATCTACGAGGGAGACATTAACACCCAGGCGCTTGGCGGCATCTTTCAGGCGATTACGCGCCACGCCATAAGCGAAAACGCGAAGTTTTTTCTGCTGCCTGCCGCTTTCCTCATATTCTTGGGAGACCGGCTCGTAGGCGCTGCGCTTCTGAGGGAGACTCCCTTCGGAAGCAGTTTCCTCGCTGTGTGAGCCGCCGGACGACCGTGATCGCGTGGAACGGGCGCTCCCATTCCCGGAACCATTGCGCACGTTGCGCCCCCCGCGACGTCCGGTTACAGCAGGAGAGGAACTGATCACCCGCTGCTGCTCCATAAGCAGGTCGCCGTTTGCATCCCGGTAGCGCAGCTCGAGGTCCAGCGGCTCGCCGCGCAGCATCGCATCCACCGAGTCTGTAACATCACGATGGGCAAGCAGCCGGTCGCGATCCTGGATCTCGATCAACACATCAAAGGTAGGCGGGGCGCGCCGCTCAAGCACGGTTTTCTGGGTTCCTCGGCGGCGGGCTTCCTCGTCGGAGAGGGTAACGCTTTCAATGCCGCCGACAAGGTCTGACAGCGTCGGATTGAGCAGGAGATTCTCCAGGGTATTGCCGTGCGCCGTACCAATCAACTGCACACCACGTTCATTGATGGTGCGCGCGGCGGCGGCTTCCTGAGCCCGGCCGATTTCGTCAATAACGATTACTTCAGGGTTATGATTCTCCACGGCCTCGATCATCGTCTCGTGCTGGTGCGATGGCTGCGGCACCTGCATGCGTCTTGCCCGACCCACGGCAGGATGCGGGATATCACCATCGCCGCCAATTTCGTTGCTGGTATCGACGATGATCACACGCTTTTTCTCCGCCAACTTGCGCGCCATTTCGCGCAGCATCGTAGTTTTACCTACGCCGGGACGGCCCAACAGTAGAATGCTGTGTCCCTCTTCAACAATATCGTTGATGATATCGACCGTGCCGTACACTGCGCGGCCGATGCGGCAGGTCAATCCCACCACCTCGCCGCGCCGGTTTCGGATGCCGGAGATGCGGTGCAGTGTGCGGGTGATGCCCGCACGATTGTCGTCGTCAAAATCGCCGACACTGCTGACGACCAGGGCGATTTCGTCCTTGGATACCTCCGAGTTACGAATAATCACTTCGCCATCGACAAAACGCGCCGAGGGCAAACGGCCGAGATCGAGCACAACTTCCAACAGCTCATCCTCTCGACCAAGCTTGACCAGATTGTCACGAATGCTCGGCGGCAAAATACTGAGTAATGTTTTTAGATCTTCTCTAGCAGTTACATTTACCATGGGGTCAATTGTTCAAGGCGGGCATGCGCGCGGAGCGCTCAGACTCGGAGGCGCCGGGAACTTTCGCGGGCGGCCCGCTGTGCGCAGATGGCTGGGATGGTACAGTCTGGCTGTAAGGTGTTGAAATAGGGATGCCTGCGTTTTCAATGCCCACAGCCCGCTGCGGGCTTTTTGTCTGCACATGATGGACCGTGTGCTTGACCAGGATCGCCTGGCTGCCCCATTTACGGAATCCGGCACGCTGCAAAACCGAAGGCATCCAGCCCTCATAGCGGCGCGCACAAAGGTAGACTGGTTTTGACCATTCCTTTCCCATAACCAACAGCGCGGAATTCAAGATTTCTTCCGCATCGCTTTCAGCGCTGGGGTGAATAAAAAAGCGCATCCAGCTGGCCACTTCGCCAGCGTGGATCTGGACAAATGCTACAAGCTCATCATTTTCATCTCGTTGTATCCAGGTACTGTCCGCGGTAAGTGGGGGCGCGGGTTCTACCAACTGTACCAACCGCGGCACTGTATTGGCGTATAGGAGTTGAACATCCCAATCATCTTTTGGCAGCCGCGGCCGCAGCGCGTGCATGGCATGCCCATCTAATGATGTCTGGGCATCCGTGTCCAGCCTCCATATATCTTGCCGGGTATAGATGGCAAAGCCGGCGCGGCGCAAGATAGGCAGTTCAGGACCGGTCTCTGAGACCTCGGCCACCAGGCTCTGTACCCCATATTTACCGACTTCGGCCACCGCTTGATCGAGCAAAGACAGCCAGAGATCGACATTGTTGTCCGCTGGCTCACCATTTTCCGATCCGCGGCCGTTTGTATCGCCCGGTGCCATGCCCAACTGCGGGCTTAAATACAGTATATGGGCGTGCTGGCGGTCTTCCTCCAGCAGGAGCTGGATGAAACCGGCGCGTTCTCTATTTTCAGATTTCCAAATGAGCGTGGGACATTCGCTGCGCACAACCATGTTGAGGAGTGCACCACGTAAGGGATGCAGATTGTCAGCTAAAGCAGATTCAGCATGGAGAGAGACGCCTTGCTCACTCAGCCGCCTAACGAGAGCTAAATCGCGGAGTGTAAACGGCCGTACCATCGATGGTAGTTTAGCAGTCAGCCCCTGGCATTGCAAGGACGCTAGGACGGTAATCATGATCTTGGCTCGACGTTAACTCTTACGATACGACCATTTCTGCCTCCCTATGATCTTGAGCGAAAGTTGTTATAATGAATTCCAATCATTTCTCCGGAGGACCCTATGGCATCGTTGACGTTAACCGTACGCGAGGCGATCCGGTATCGCGGGCGCAGCGGGCAGTACAGCTGGATCGCGCACCGCCTTTCCGGCCTGGCAATTCTCTCCTTCCTGGTAATTCATGTCTGGGATACGGCCAACGCCTACTTCGCTCCCCACCTTTATGCCTGGTCATTGGCGCTCTTCAAGAATCCATTGTTCGCCTTAGGAGAAATCGGGGTGATGGCCGCCGTCCTCTATCACGCGATGAACGGCCTGCGGATCACGCTGCTCGATTTCAAACCGGAATGGTGGCTCTACCAGGGGCGCAGCGCGATCATTGTTTGGATCCTGTTTTTCGTCATTTTCATCCCGATCGCGATCCTGATGTTCAGCGGCGTTGTAGCGCACTGCAGCGAACTGGCTATGGAAGGGATGAGCTGTTGGGCTATTCCGTCCCTGAGCGACTTCCCGCCGGGCATGTTCCAGTAGGAGATAGGAGAATCAGTATGACCACGATCAGCGAAGGTCAAATTACGCGGCGCAAAGTTCACATTCAAAGCAATTTCGAACGCACCGCCTTTATGTTCATGCGCCTGTCCGGCATCGCCCTGCTAGTACTGGCCGTCGGCCACATGATGCTGCAGCACGTGCTGAACAGCTCAACCAACCTCACTATCCAGTTCGTGGCCGAGCAGTGGCGATCTTACGGCTGGAAGATATTTGATATCCTGCTGCTGGCCTTCGCCATTCCACACGGCGTCAATGGCCTGCGCAATATCTTGGAAGATTATGTTCACAGCGAAACAGCGATGAAGTGGATCAATATTCTGCTGCTGGTTTTTGTCGTAGCAACCCTCCTGTGGGCTGGTTACGCTATCTGGCGCTTCGATTCAACGCCGTTCTCCAGTGCAGCTTAGGATTAAGTAGATGAGCAAGCCGAAAATACACACTTTTGACGCGGTGATCGTTGGCGCTGGCGGCGCCGGCCTGATGGCCGCTTTATACGCCGGGCGTGAAGCTAACGTGGCCGTTATTTCCAAGCTTTATCCCACTCGCTCGCACACAGGCGCCGCGCAAGGCGGCATTGGCGCCGCCCTGGGTAACATGGAAGAGGATCACTGGAAGTGGCACGCCTATGACACGATGAAAGGATCGGACTATCTTGCCGATGCCGATGCGATCCACCGCCTTTGCCAGGAAGCGATTCCCACAGTCATCGAATTGGAATACATGGGGCTGCCGTTCGACCGCTTTCCGGATGGGACGATCTCGCAGCGCCGTTTTGGCGGCCACACAAATAACGAGACCGGCCGGCCGGTAATGCGCGCCTGCCACGCGGCGGACCGCACCGGTCATATGATTCTGCAGACGCTTTACCAACAGTGCATCAAGCAAAACGTCAATTTCTTCGATGAATTCCACGTCGTCGACCTGATTCGCGTCGACGACACGGTGCGCGGCGTGGTAGCTATTGAGATCGCTACAGGTGAGTTTCACATTTTCCATAGTAAGGCCGTGTTGTTTGCCAGCGGAGGCTGGGGCCGCTGTTGGGAAGTGACCTCTAATGCTCATTCGCTTACCGGCGATGGCGCGGCGATTTGTTTGCGGCGCGGCATCCCGCTGGAGGACATGGAGTTTTTCCAGTTCCATCCCACGGGCATTTTTAAGCTGGGCATCCTGATTACCGAGGGCGTGCGCGGCGAAGGCGGCGTCCTGCTCAACAGCGAAGGCGAGCGCTTTATGGAGCGATATGCCCCTTCGATCAAGGATTTGGCCAGCCGTGACGTGGTGAGCCGCGCTATTTACCTGGAAATTGAGGCGGGACGCGGCATCGAAGGCCAAAATTATGTCCATCTGGACGTGACGCCCGAAACAGTAAACTATTACCTGGAGAAAGACGGGGAAGAAAGGCGCATCAGCCGCGAGTACATCGAGGCCAAACTGCCGGACATCGCCGATTTTACAAAGACGTACCTGGGCGTCGATCCGGTTGTGGAGCCGATGCCCGTACAGCCCACAGCACATTACGCCATGGGCGGCATTCCCACGGATCTGGATGGCCGGGTTCTCATAGATGCGCAGAATAACCCGCTGCCCGGCTTATACGCTGCCGGGGAAGCGGCCTGCGTCTCCGTTCATGGCGCCAATCGTCTAGGCACGAACTCGCTAACCGATCTTGTCGTATATGGCAAGATATCAGGCGAGCATATGGCCGCCTACTGCAAGGAGACAGAGCTACTGCCGCTTCCTGAAGACGCGGCAGACCAGGCAATGGCTGAGTTCCAGCGGATGCGTGACAGCAAGGGCGGCGTCAAACCGCACATCGTGCGCAAGAAAATGCAGCGCACCATGACTAAGAACGTCAGTGTATTCCGCACCGAGGAAACGATGGCCGCCGCGATCGACGATCTGGCGAATCTCAAGGAAGAGTACATCAACGTGCAAATAGACGATCAGGGCCAACAGTTTAATACTGATTTGCTGGAAGCATGGGAGCTGGGCTGCCTGCTTGACCTTGCCGAGGCGACTGCGGTATGTGCCCTGGCACGTAAAGAGAGTCGAGGAGCGCACGCGCGTGATGACTATCCCGAACGAGACGATGTCGACTGGTTGAAGCATACGCTGTGCTTCCGCGAAGACGGAGATTACCGGCTGGACTACAAGCCCGTTGTATTGAAAGATGAGGCGCTGAATATCGAATACGTCCCCAAGGCGCGCGTCTACTAAGAGGAGTTGGCCATGCAAGCAAACCTACGGATTCGACGTTTTAATCCGGAGAAAGATGAAAAGGCGTGGTGGGGGGAATACACGCTGGAAAACGTGCACAAACGTGACTCGGTTCTCGACCTGTTGCACCGGGTCAAATGGGAAATTGACGGCTCTCTCGCCTTGCGCCGTTCCTGCGCCCACGGCGTCTGTGGCTCGGACGCGATGCGCATCAATGGCGCCAATGCCCTGGCCTGCAAGACACTGGTACAGCGCCTAACGAATGGCTCTGATACGGCGTCCGTGCAGATCGAACCAATTCTGGGGCTGACCGTGTTGAAGGACCTGATTGTAGATATGGAGCCCTTCTTTGATCATTATCGTTCGGTCCTGCCCTATTTCATAAATGACACGCCCCCGCCGGAAGACGGCCGAGAGCGCCGCCAGTCGCAGGCGGATCGGGCGCGCTTCGACGACACCACCAAATGCATCCTTTGCGCGGCCTGCACCACATCCTGCCCCAGCTTCTGGGCTAACGGCGAATACGTGGGTCCGGCGGCCATCGTCCAGGCCCATCGCTTCATATTTGACAGCCGTGACCAGGGCGCGGAAGCGCGCCTGCGCGTCGTGGGTGACGATTTCGGCGTCTGGCGCTGCCGTACCGTATTTAACTGCACAAGCGCCTGCCCGCGCGAGATCGAAGTGACCAAGGCCATCGCTGAAGTGAAAAACGTGCTGGCAACGGGCAGAATATAGCGCTCGAAAAGGCAGTTTACCCGAAAATGGCAGCGGGCCATCGGTCAGATGGCCCGCTGTTTTTTTATTTCCTGTTGGCGTGCGCTACGGCAGGCCGAGATGTTCTTCGACGGCCTTCTTAACCGTTCCCGCAGCGACCAGGGCGCGCAGCGTTTCGATGTCCGGGGCAAGCGGTCTATCGGCCGACAGAAAGGGCACGTGCTGGCGGATCAATTCATAAGCAACGCGTGTGCCCTCCCCCAACGCCGCCGCTGAGCGTCCTAGTTCTCGCAGGCGAAAATCAACGCCCTGCGCCGCACAAAGCAGCTCGATGGCGACAATCGTTTCCGCGTGGCGCAAGATCTGTCCGAACTGCCGCACGGCAGCCGGCCCCATACTGACATGATCCTCCACGTCGGCGCTGCTGGGAATGGTATCGGCGCTGGCCGGATGGGCCAGCACCTTGTTCTCAGAGGCCAGCGCGGCGGCCGTATATTGGGCCATCATGAGCCCGCTTTGCAAACCCCCCTGGTCAATCAGGAACATAGGCAGCACGCCGCCGTTACTATCGGCATTGACCAGACGAGCTGTGCGCCGCTCGCTCATGTTGCCCAGCTCGGTCATAGCCAGCGCTGAATAATCCATGGCAATGGCGATGGGCTCACCATGAAAATTGCCGGCAGAAATGACGTCGATCTCCCCGCTGCGCTCATCAACAAAGATGAGCGGATTGTCATTGACCGCGTTGAGTTCAATATTGATCACCCACTGCGCATAAGCAATCGCGTCGCGTACTGCGCCATGTACCTGCGGCACGCAGCGCAGGGTGTAGGCATCTTGCACGTTGAGCGAATTGTGCCCACGCAGCAATTCGCTGCCGGCGACCACCAGGCGTAAGAAGCGGGCGCTGTCAATTTGTCGCGGATGCGGCCGCAGCTGGTGCACGCGGGCGTCATAGGCGCGATCGGTGCCATTGAGCGCCTCCAGCGAGAGGGCAGCGGCGATGTCCGCCGTCAGGGTGAGATTGATAGCCCGGCGCACGTTCAGCGCGCCCAGGGCCACCATCATCGTTGTCCCGTTAAGCAGCGCTAAACCCTCTTTTGCCTCCAGCTCGAGATGGACCAGGCCCGCGCGCCTCAGCGCCTCACCGCCGGCCAGGCGCTCGCCATGATAGAGCGCTTCGCCTTCACCGATCATCACCAGCACCAGGTGCGCCAAGGGGGCCAGGTCGCCGCTCGCGCCCAGCGAGCCCTGCGATGGCACAAGCGGGTGAACGCCGGCATTGAGCATGTCCAGCAAAAGCTGAACAACGGCCGGGCGCACGCCTGAATGCCCGATGCACAGCGTATTGGCGCGGACAAGCAGCATGCCCCGCACTTCTTCCACGTCTAACAACGGCCCGACGCCAACAGCGTGGCTGCGAACCAGGTTGAGCTGCAGCGCACGCACCTCTTCGGGAGAAATGATTTTGTCTTTGAAACGGCCGAATCCGGTGGTGATGCCGTAGGCGATGCGCCCTTCGGCCACAATTTGTTCGACCGCCTCGCGCGAGCGCCGCAAGGACGGCAGGCAGGCGGGATCAAGTTCTACGGGACGGCCGCGCGCAACTTGCACGACATCATCAACAGTGAGGGAATGGCCCGAGACCAGGAGTTTTTCCATCCAGCAATTATAGCCTGAAACGGCAGCTCCGTGAGTTGTGCACGCTTGTGTTGACAAGCGCCGACGGGAGGGAGCAGCAGAAATTAGATTTGGGGCGTGCTTACTTTACGTAAAGTTGGTATAATAGTGATACGCATCGGTAGTACGCGACAGCGATATAGTGGCTCCGGCAGGAGCACGAGGGCAACTCATGGACAGTTTCCGCATTCTCTCCATTGACGCTGGTGGTGTTCGCAGCGTTTACACGGCCGTCTTGCTCAACCGCATCGCCCAGCAGGTGCCGGAGGTCTTCGAAGAGACGGCCTTCTTCGCCGGCTCATCCACCGGTTCCATTCTCGCCGCGGGTCTGGCGTACGGCATCCCGCCCGCCGAACTGGTGGAAATCTTTCGCGCCTATGGGCAGGTCGTCCTCAAAAAAAGCCTGGTGCAGAACCTGGGCCAGGTGGTCAACGCCAAGTATGAAATCCTCGCCCTGCGCAAGCTCTTGACCCCTTATTTCGGCGCGGCCGTCCTCGGGGACCTGAGCAAGCGGCGCAGCAAGAATTTGCTCATACCGGCCTTCGATCTTGACGGCAAGACAGACAACGTGCGCACCTGGAAACCCAAGATCTTCCACAACTTCATCGGCCCAGGCGCAGATGACGGCGAGATGCTGGTAGACGTGATGACGCGCTCCAGCGCCATGCCGATTGATTTCCCTTCCTTTCAGGGGTATGTGGACGGTTCTCTAGTGGCTGTCAATCCGAGCATGCTTG
This sequence comes from Promineifilaceae bacterium (SeqCode), assembly GCA_046259695.1. GTDB lineage: Bacteria > Chloroflexota > Anaerolineae > Promineifilales > Promineifilaceae > JAACFF01. The sequence goes on from JBJYWX010000384.1 coordinate 8,676, forward strand.
CCTTGGCGCAGGCGCTGGACGCTGCGACGGGCGGCCAGGACCTGGCGAACATTCGTTTGCTCTCGATAGGCAGTGGCTTTTTCCCGCGCTATATCGGCGGCACGGAACACGACTGGGGAATCGGGCGCTGGTCGTTTGTGCTCCCACCGCTCATGGGAGACAGCCAGATGGGCGTGAGTAACTACCAATGCCAGCGTTTTCTTGGGCCCAACCGCTATTTTCGCCTGGCGCCGCTGCTGCCCAAGTCGGTCGCCACGGATGATGCGGAGAAAATTCCCGACCTGATTAGCTATGCCGAACAGGTGGATATCACCGATACAGTAGACTGGCTGCAGCGGCGCTTCGTGGTCTGAGCAGGGCCGGCACGGGGGTTGGCTGAATTAACCCAAGCGACATACAATTCCGGCATGTCCGCCTGGGATAACGTTGTTGGCCACGATTGGGCTGTCAAACTGCTGTCGACCGCTCTGCGCAACGGCCGTGTCGGCCATGCCTATCTGCTGACCGGCCCGCCGCAGGTAGGTAAGACCACGGTTGCCCGTACTTTTGCCCAGGCGCTCAATTGTGAGGCGCCTGTCGCCCAAAGGCCCTGCGGTGAGTGCCGCTCCTGCCGCCTCATCGCCGCCAACCACCATCCCGACGTCCATCTTCTGGCCCCGGAAATAAGCGCGCGGGGTACGGCTACGATCAAAGTCGATCAGATCCGGGATCTGGAGCACCAGCTGCAGCTCTCGACCCTGGAGGGACGCTACCGCGTGGCTATATTACGCCAGTTTGACGCGGCCAATCTCAGTGCGGCCAACGCCTTCTTAAAGACACTGGAGGAGCCGCCGCCCAGCGTTGTGCTCCTGCTCACGGCAGCGACGGCCGACGCGCTGCTGCCGACCATCGCCTCTCGCTGTCGCACTATCAACCTGCGGCCGGTCGCCAGCGACCTGATCGAGCAGAACTTGATGAGCGCGTGGGGCGCTGCGGCGGAAGACGCGCTGCTGCTGGCCAGCCTTGCGGACGGCCGGCCCGGCTGGGCGATCGCGGCCAGCCAGAATCCCGAACTGCTGCGGACCCGCCGGCACGGATTGGACCAGTTGGAAGAGGCGCTGAACGGCCGGCGCGTGCGGCGATTTGCCCTGGCAGACAAACTGAGCCACGACCCGGAGCGGCTGCCCGATCTGCTGCGTAACTGGCTGACCTGGTGGCGCGACCTGGCGCTCGCGGCCTACAGTCGCGGCCCAGCTAATCCGGCCGTACCCATTGCCAACATTGACCAGCGCGCCTTGCTGCAGGAACATGCCGCCGAATGGCCGGTCGAAGTGATTGTCGCCGCCTTGGAGGCTACGGGCGCGGCGATCCGGCAGTTGGCCGGCAACGCCAATACCCGCCTAGTGATCGAGAACCTATTGTTGAGCTATCCGCTGAAGCGCTCACCGCTCCACTAAGAACTGGAGACAGGGAAGCGATATGCTTAAGGAACCAACCGCCAAAATGGGTCGCGTGGCCGGCCTCCAGATTCGCGCAGGGCTCTCCGCCGCCGCGGCCATGCTGGCCATTGCCGGGGGCGTTTTTCTGCTGCTGCGCAAGCTTCTGAAGTGGCAGCCAGGGACGGCCGTGGCCGGGGGAATTATGGCCAGCGCCATCCACTTTCTCTCCGAATTCTGGCATCAATACGGCCACGCGCGCGCGGCCCAGGAAACAGGTTTTCCCATGAGCGGTGTGACCCTGGTGGGGCCCGTGGGGCTTTCCGTTTACCCTAAGAATGAGGGGCTGCTGCCGGCGGAAACGCACATCCAGCGCGCGCTTGGTGGACCACTTTTTAGTCTTATCCTGGCCCTGGGCACGGGTACACTTTCTCTTTTGCTGCGACCTATTGGCGGCTTACCTCTATTCTTGACTTTCTTTGCTTTCCTTGACAACGCGCTGGTATTCACGGTTGGCGCGCTGTTGCCCCTGGGCTTCACCGATGGCAGCACGCTGCTGGCCTGGTGGGATCAGGCCGGAACAGCTCTGATCGGTCGTCGCCGGAGCCTGCGCCTGCGCTGAAAGGAAACGACTGTTTATGTCAACCAATAAGCCCGATCCCCAACGCCTGCTGGAATTCGCCCTGGACGCCGTCTGGCGCGCCGGACGGCAAACCCTGGCCTATTACCAGACTGGCGTAGCGGCCGAACGTAAGGCCGACAACACGCCGGTCACGCTGGCCGACAAGCAGGCGGAGCAGACGCTGCGCGAGCTGATCACGACCGAGTGGCCGGATCATGGCATCGTGGGTGAGGAGTTCGGAAACCACAACGCCGGGGCGCATTACACCTGGATCATCGATCCCATTGACGGCACAAAATCGTTCGTCAGCGGGGTACCTTTTTACAGCAACTTGCTCGCCCTCACTGACGGTGATCGGGCGCTGTTAGGCGTGATCAATTTCCCGGCACTGGATGACACGATTTACGCCTTGCGCGGGGAAGGCTGCTATTGGAACGGCCGCCGCGCGCATGTCTCTGCAAAAGCGAGTCTGGCCGACGCCGTGCTGCTCACTTCCGAGCTCAAGCCGTACCGCGAGAAACGCGGCGAGGCCTGGGGGCGCCTGGTCGACAGCACTTACGTGCAGCGCACCTGGGGCGACGCCTATGGCTATTTTCTGGTCGCCACCGGCCGTGCGGAAATCATGCTTGATCCGGCCATGGCTTTGTGGGACTGTGGGCCGCTGCAGGTAATTCTGGAAGAGGCGGGCGGCACATTTACCGACTGGAAGGGCACACCAACGATCCACAATGGCGAAGCCGTGGCCACGAACGGTCTGCTGCATAACGCCGTTTTGGATCTTCTTGGCGAACGCTGAGGACACGGCCGGCCAGCGCAGCGGCGACCGAACGTCTTCCTATGGTGGGTTTGGAGCAGGTTTCCGCAGCGTAGAAACAGGATAATGGGTGCCTGGAGTAAGCGCGGCGCTGCTTCCTGGCGTCCGTGTTCAAGATATGGCCGCAGCAACACAGCCAGCTAACACCGCAAAGCAACCCCGTCCCGTCTTCGCCTACGTGCGCGCCCATTGGCGCGAGGATGCGACGGCGTTCCTGTTTCTAGCTCTGGCCACAGCCGTTTTCTTCTGGCCGGTGATCATGGGCCGCGCTTGGCTGCCGCGCGGCGGCGGTGATTCCGTTTCCTTCCTCTATCCCATGTACCGCTTCGCCGCCCAGAGCTTCTGGTCGGGCACCATCCCACTGTGGAATCCATACCAGTATGCGGGCTCTCTTTTTATTGCCGATAACCAGACCGGCATCTTTTATCCGCCCAACCTGCTGCTTTTTCTGCTCAATCCGGATTTCTCCTATGACACGTTCCAGTGGTTGGTAATCTGGCACATCTTCTTCGCCGGCGCCGGCATGTATCTCTGTGTGCGCCTTTTGCGTTTATGCGCAGCGGCGGGGCGACCGACCGCGCGCCCGGCGGCTCTGGTAGCGGCCCTTGCCTACATGTTTTCAGGCGTCTTCATCGCCCATATCGGAAACCTGAACCTGATCGCGGTTGCGGCCTGGCTGCCGCTGGTCTTTCTGGCCCTGCATTATGCGTCCATCAGCGCCGAGCCGCGACGCGGCGCCCTCTACGCCGTTGTCGCCGGCGTCCTGTTCGGGATAGGTACATTGGCCGGACATGGGCAGATGACGTTTCTATTGGCTACTTACCTTGGCGCGTACGCGCTGTTCCAGGCGGCCGCGCGCCGTTCTTTCCAGCCGCTGCTGGCGCTGTTCATTTTGGGCGTGACCGGCGCGGGAGTGGCAGCGATTAACCTGCTGCCTTCCCTTGAGGCCGTCCAATATTCGGTAAGAGCGGAATTTGATGCATCGCGGGCAGCGGGATACGCGCTGCCATGGCGCGGCCTGATGGGGCTTTTTGCGCCCGATTTCTACGGCCGCGGCCAGGTCCGTTTCTGGGGAGACTGGCCGCGGGTGGAATATGGCTATGTCGGTGTGCTGACCCTGTTCCTTGCTGGAGTGGCTGTGGTACGCGATCGCTCCCGCCTGACGCTCATCTTCTCCCTGAGCGCACTGATCTTCACTATCCTGGCCCTGGGCGATAATACCCCCGTTTTCCCGCTGCTCTTGCGGCTGCTACCCATCTTTCCCTTCCAGGTGCCGGCCCGTTTCGTACTGCTACTGGATTTCTCGCTTGCCGGGCTGGCGGCCACCGGCATGGCGACGCTGCTTGCACAGCCGCGCCGTATGCCGGTTTATCTGGCGACCATGTCACTGCTGAGCACGGCCGTGCTCCTGTTCCTTATCCTGCAAACAGTTCGCTACAGCGCCCAGTTCCCAATGCACGTGCAGCAGATGCGCCTGGCATTGACCGCCTTCGCGATCCTGGCCGCGTCAAGCGGAACCTTGATTTGGGTCCGCAGCAGCGGCAGGCTCCCGGCGCAAACTTTCGGTCGTCTCGGCGTGCTGCTCCTGGCCGTCGATCTGCTCGCCCTTGGCTGGTATGTGGAGATTGATCCCCATGACCCAAGCAAGGGATTCGCGCCGGACAGCGCCGCGCTGCAGTACTTGCTGGACAATGCCGGCCTGCAGCGTGTTGAAATCGCTACATCGGCGTGGCAGCCAAATTTGCCGCAGCTGGAGGGTTTGTACAGCATTGATGGCGTCTACAATCCGTTGGAACTTTCTAACTATGCCGTCTATATCGGTTCCGTCGGCTATCGCGGCTCGACGATGTACAACCTGCTGGGCACCAAGTATGTCATCGCGGGCAAGAAAGGACCGCCAGGCGATACATCGATCCTGCCGCCCATCTTTGAAGACGATCCCGAGGTCACGATCTACCTAAACACACTGGCCCTACCCCGGGCACTGGTTGTGTTTAACGCCAAGGTGGCAGCGGATCACGACGCCGCCTTCGTTGCCGTGCATGAGGAAGATTTTGACCCGCAGGCGACGGTGATCCTTGAAGAAGGAGAGCCGCTGCAGCAAGAAGCGGGCGCTTCAGAGATCATTATCTTGAAGTATGATCCCAATGTGGTCGCTTTTGAGGTGAAGACCGACCGGCCGGCTTACTTCGTCCTGAGTGACATCTACCACCCGCATTGGCGGGCCACGGTAAACGGTGTCGAGACGACGATTTACGTCGCCGATTACGCCCTGCGCGCCGTGCCGCTTGCGGCGGGCACCAATTTGATTGAAATGCGTTTCGAGCCGCCGGCCTGGCGCTGGGGTCTGGCCGTTACGGGAATAACTCTCCTGCTCTTGTCAGCCGGCGTCCTCTACCTGTGGCTGGCCGGCAGACACCAGAGGACGCAGTGACCGGCCAAACTGGTAAGGTGGTCGCCTATATCACCAACGGCCGTCGCTTGCTAGTTTTCCGCCACAAGGCGTATCCGGAGGCGGGCATTCAGGTTCCGGCGGGCACTATAGAACTCGGCGAGCTGCCGGAATCGGCCGTTTTGCGCGAGGCATTTGAGGAAAGCGGCCTGAAAAAGTTGGAGCTGGCCGCCTATCTCGGCCAGACACAACACCATAACCCATCTCTTCAGGGCGATAGGCTTATGGTACGCCATTACTTTCACCTGCTGCACAGGGGTCCGGTCATGGAAAGCTGGCGCCACTGGGAACAAGATCCTGCACAGGGCGAACCGGACGTCTATGAATTCGAACTATATTGGGTAAATGCGCCGGGCGACATCCCCCAGCTGGCGGGCGGCTTGGGCGCGTTATTAGCGGAAATCGACTGGGATAGCCTGCCCGCCTGAGCATGTTACAATACGCGCCTATGCAATTCAAACGCCTGCTTTTCTTTGTACTCATCGTTGGCTTTGCCCTCGCCGCAACGGCCTGCAGCGACGTCAGCCAGTCCTTTACAGAAACGTTCGACAGCTCTGGAGAGTGGCGCACCGGCAGCGATACCTATACTGAAGGCCAGGTCGTTGAAGGGGTTTATGATTTGCATATTCTTGGTGACGATGTCAGCCGCTGGTCAACACCTGGCAAACGTTTCAAAGACGGCGTCTACCAGGTTGAAGCGACGCAGGTGGCCGGTCCGCTGGACAACGGTTACGGCATGCTGCTGCGCGCCGATACCGAAAAAGGGGATTTTTACCTGTTCAAGATCAGCGGCGACGGCTATATCTGGATCGGCCGCTATGTGGACGAGGCTGAAGAGCAGCCGATCATTGGCAAACACTGGTTCGCTTCTCCGGCGGTCAAGCAAGGTCTCAATCAGACCAACACGCTGCAAGTTAGAGCCGAAAGCGGCAACTTAATCTTCTTCGTAAATGGCAGCGAAGTGGGCCGGGTGACGGATAACAATTTCAAAGAAGGCGATATTGGCGTCTTCGCCCAGACACTCGGCCAGGGCGGCGTGCAGGTACAGTTCGACAATTTCACGGTTACGCCGCTCGAAACATGAGCAGCGCGGAAGAAGCGCCGGCCGCGCAACCGCTGAATCTCTTTACCGCTGCGCCGCTTGTGTTATTATAAACTTACATTTCCCACCCAACTGAATCTCACGCACGGAGGAAAACGCGTATTCACACGCCCTTGGCCAAGCGGATGACGGCAAGCGAAACCCACCTTTTCTCTTGAGACTAACCTAGCCCCGCACAGCGACGCCGGGACGGCAGCCGCGGCGACTGCAGCCGCGCGCCCCCTCTCGCTGTGGCCAATGGCCTCATGAATCAGCCATTATGACAGACGAAACACGGTCACTGCAGGATAAACAAGTGAAACGCAAGCGCGCGCCGGAAGGCGAGGCAAAATCGACCCTGGCACTTTCCAAAGAAGTCATTCTGCGAGACTACAGCCTGGTCGTGCAGAGCCGGGCCGCCAGTGAAATCGGACGACGCGAAGTGCTGAGTGGTAAGGCTAAGTTCGGTATCTTTGGCGACGGCAAAGAACTGGCGCAGATCGCCATGGCCAAGGCATTCCGGCGCGGCGATTTCCGCGCCGGCTACTACCGCGACCAGACCTTTATGTTCGCCCTTGGTCTTTCGACAATCGAACAGTTTTTTGCCCAACTTTATGCGCACGCCGACGTGGCGGCTGATCCTCATTCGGCGGGCCGGCAAATGAACGCCCACTTTGCTTCCCGCCTGCTGGGGCCAGACGGTGCCTGGCGCAGCCAGGTGGAACAGTACAATTCGGCCGCGGACCTCTCCCCCACCGCGGGGCAGATGCCCAAACTTGTCGGCCTGGCGTACGCCTCCCGGCTCTACCGCGAGCTGGAGTCATTGAAGCAGTTCACGGAATTCTCGCGCGGCGGCAACGAGGTCGCGTTTGGAACAATCGGCAACGCTTCCTGCGCCGAAGGGTTGTTCTGGGAAACAATCAATGCGATCGGTGTGCTGCGCGTGCCGGCCGTGATTTCCATCTGGGACGACGGCTATGGCATTTCGGTGACCAATGAACACCAGATCACCAGGCAAGACCTTTCGGCGCTGTTGGCCGGGTTCCAGCGCGAGCCCGGTTCTCCCGAAGGGTTCGACATTTATACCGTCAAGGGCTGGGATTACCCTGCTTTAATAGAGGTCTATGCGAAGGCCGCCGAAGCGGCGCGGCGCGACCATCTCCCGGCTATTATTCATGTCGCGGAGATGACCCAGCCGCAGGGCCACTCAACGTCGGGCAGCCATGAGCGCTATAAGCCAGAGGAACGCCTGGCTTGGGAAGAAGCATACGACTGCATCAACAAGTTCCGGGAATGGATCATCGTGCACCATATCGCGCAGGCAGGCGAGCTGGAACAAATCGAGCGCAATGCGCGCAAATTGGCCGAAAACATTCGCGCCAAGGCCTGGAAAGCGTTTTCCATGCCCATTTTCCGCGAGCGACAGGAGTTGGCCACGCTGATCCAGCACATGGAACCAGCCTCGCCGCGGGCGGCTGACCTGGCCGAGCTGCGCGCTGCCCTGCTGCGTAAGCAGACGCCGTTTCGCAAGGATGTGCTGGCGGCAGCGCAGCGTGCACTGATTTACACTGCGGGCCAGCCCGGCGAAACGCGGGATCGTTTGCTGGCCTGGAAAGAAGGCCTGCTGCAAACACAGCGGGCAGGATTGGGCGCTTTTCTCTACAGCGAATCATCCGAATCCGCCCTGTCGGTCACGGCCGTAGCGCCGCACTATAGTGATGCCTCCCCGGCACTCAATGGGTCGCAGATCCTCAACCTCGCCTTTGACGCTATGCTGGCGCGCGAGCCGCGCCTGGTTGCCTTTGGAGAAGACGTGGGTGAACTTGGTGGGGTCAACCAGACCTGGGCCGGCTTGCAGGAAAAATATGGACCCTTACGCGTCTCTGATACGGGCATTCGCGAGGCCACGATCGTAGGCCAGGCAATCGGGCTGGCGATGCGCGGCCTGCGGCCGATCGCCGAAATTCAATACCTAGATTACCTGCTTTACGCGCTGCAAGGTCTTTCCGATGACCTGGCAACGCTGTTATGGCGCAGCGCCGGCGGCCAGAAAGCCCCGGTCATTATCAGTACGCGCGGTCACCGGCTGGAGGGCATCTGGCACGCCGGATCGCCGATGAGCGGTATTATCAACCTGGTGCGCGGCATGCACGTCTTGGTTCCACGGGACATGACCCGCGCCGCCGCGGCATACAATACGCTGTTGGCGAGCGACGAACCGGGCCTCGTGGTGGAGGTCCTTAACGGGTACCGTCTCAAAGAGCGGCTGCCGGATAACTTGAGCGAGATACGCCTGGCCTTGGGTGTACCGGAAACGCTTCGGCAGGGCAAAGATGTTACGGTAGTCACGTATGGCGCCTGCTGCCGTGTCGCCCTGGACGCCTCCGAATTGCTGGCCGAGGCCGGTATAGACGCCGAAATCATCGACGTGCAAACGCTTCTGCCGTTTGACCGCTACGGCCGTATCCTGGACTCATTAAAGAAGACGAGCCGCATTCTTTTCCTGGACGAGGACGTCCCTGGCGGGGCGACGGCTTTTATGATGCAGCAGGTCATCGAGCAACAGGGCGGCTATCACTGGCTTGACTCGGAGCCGCGCACGCTCTCCGCAACCGAGCACCGTCCCGCTTACGGCACGGATGGCAGTTATTTCTCCAAACCGCAGGCCGAGGATGTGTTCGAAGTCGTTTACGCCTTGATGAATGAGGCCAATCCTGCCCGATTTCCGGCCGTGTTTGGAAAGCGGGCAGCAGGCTGAGGGGGAATATGCCATGCCGATAGATATCATCTTACCGGAAATGGGTGAAGGCGTCATCGAGGGGACATTAATGCGCTGGTTAGTGCAGCCGGGCGCCCAGGTGGAAGCATTTGAGCCGATCGCCGAGGTGGAAACGGACAAGGTTACCACAGAAATTTTGAGCGAGGTCGCGGGCGAAGTCCTGGAGTTATGCGTGGCTGAAGGTGAAACGGTGCCCGTGGAAACAGTGGTGGCGCGCATTGGCCAGGCCGCAGGAGAGACGAGCAGCAATGGGCACGGGCAGGCAAAGACCGGCTCCCGTGTCCCTTACAGGGGGCGCATCAGCCCACTTGTCGGCCGTATCGCTGCCGCGCACCAGGTGGACTTAAGCCTTGTCAGCGGCACGGGCAAAGGTGGGCGCATCACGAAGGATGATATCCTGGCTTATGTCGAGGGGCTGGAGAACAGGCCTGCAGGCGACACCGAACAGTCAATAGGGCCTGGCGGGCAGTTGGAAGTGAGCAGTGAGCGACGGGCAATGGACAGCGGGGAGATGGCGGCGGGTGATGAACTTGTGGCGCTGAGTTCGATGCGGCGGGCCATCGCCCGCCACATGGTGCAGAGCAAGCAGACCAGCCCGCATGTAACGACGGTCTTTGAGTTTGACTTTACGGCCGTGGCCGCTCATCGCGCAGCAAACAAAGAGCAGTTCCTGGCCGAAAACGGACGATTGACCTACACCGTCTACATCATCGCCGCCGTGGTAGCTGCTCTAAAAGCGCACCCGCTGGCCAACAGCGTTTGGACCGAGGAAGGGATCTTGCTCAAGCGGGCGATCAACGTGGGCATGGCAACGGCCGTGCCTGATGGCTTAATTGTGCCCGTTATCAAACATGCTGACGGATTGAATCTGCTGGGGCTGGCGCGGTCAGTTTATGATCTGGCTGAACGCGCACGCCAGAACCGGCTGCGGCCGGAAGAGGTACAGGACGGCACGTTCTCGGTTACGAATCACGGTACCTCGGGCAGCCTGCTGGCGACGCCGATCATAAACCAACCGCAGGCGGGCATACTGGGCGTCGGCAAGATTGAGAAGCGGGTGAAGGTGATCGACGACGCCATTGCCATCCGGCCGTTGGCGTATGCCAGTTTTACTTTCGACCATCGCATCCTGGACGGCGCGACGGCCGACGCCTTCGCCAACAGCGTTAAGGAGCGCATCGAAAACTGGTCCTGAACCGGCAGGTTACTCTTCTTCATCGGTCGGCGGCTGGTCCGTTATCACGGCGTCCATTTCCAGCGCAGGCAGCAGGCTGAAATCGATCACTTCATTTATGTGATCGACGAGCTTGATATCAAGATCCTGGCGCAGTTTCTTAGGTATTTCCTCCAGGTCTCCCTCGTTCTTGCGCGGTAGGATAAAGGTCTTGATGCCGGCGCGTCGCGCGGCGAGCGCTTTCTCACGTACACCACCAATGGGCAGCACGCGGCCGCGCAAAGTAATCTCACCGGTCATGCTCAGATCGTGGCGGATTGGGCGGTTGGTGAACGCGGATATCAGGGCCACTGCCAGGGTGACGCCTGCCGATGGCCCATCCTTAGGCACGGCGCCCTCCGGAATATGAACATGGATGTCGGCGTTCTCAAAAATCTGCGCGTTGATGCCAAAATCACGAGCCTGGCTACGCACATAGGTAAGCGCGGCCTGGGCGCTTTCTTGCATGACGCTGCCAAGCTGGCCGGTGAGCGTCATTCCCCCTTTGCCGGGCATTAGATTAACCTCAATCAACATGATTTCGCCGCCCGCGGCCGTCCAGGCCACGCCCGTCGCCACGCCAATCTCATCCTTGTCAGGCATACCCTCGTCCATGAAGCGCACCGGCCCAAGGTAATCGCGCACCTTCTTGGCCGTGATGCGGCGCGGATAACGCTTTCCTTCTGCCACCTGGCGGGCAACCTTGCGGCAGACGGAGGCAATTTCACGTTCCAGGTTACGCACGCCCGATTCGCGGGTATAGAGGCGAATGATGGACTTAAGCGCATCTTCTTCGAAACGCACACCCCGTTCTTCCAGGCCATGTTCGCGCATTTGCCTGGGCACCAGGAACTGGCGTGCGATTTCCAGTTTCTCTTCTTCCATATAGCTGGAAAACTCGATAACTTCCATGCGATCCAACAGTGCATCGGGAATGGTATGCAGATAGTTGGCGGTTGTGATGAACATCACCTGTGACAGGTCATAATCCAGTTCAAGATAATGGTCGGCGAAGGTGTTATTTTGCTCGGGATCCAGTACCTCCAGCAGCGCCGCGGCGGGATCGCCGCGAAAGTCAAGACCCAGCTTATCGATTTCATCGAGCATGAAGAGGGGATTGACGGTGCCGACGCGGCGCATGGCTTGAATGATGCGGCCCGGCAGGGCGCCGATGTAGGTGCGGCGGTGGCCGCGGATTTCCGCCTCGTCCCGGACGCCGCCCAGGCTCATGCGCACAAATTCACGCTCAAGACTCTTGGCGATGGAACGGCCGATCGATGTCTTGCCCGTGCCTGGAGGGCCGACAAAGCAAAGGATAGAGCCGCGATGATTATCCGGCGCTATCTGCCGCACGGCGATGTATTCCAGGATACGATCTTTGATCTTCGTCAGCCCGTAGTGATCGGCTTCCAGGACCGCGTCAGCGTGTTTGACATCCAGGTTATCCGCGGAACGCTCCGTCCAGGGCAGTTCAATCAGCCAGTCGATGTAAGTACGGATAATACCCACCTCGGGCGACATGGGCGGCATGGCCATGAGGCGCTTTAGTTCCCGCTCCACGCGCGCCATGACATGTTCCGGCAAATCCTTCTGCTCGATTGCCTCGCGCAGCTCCGCAATCTCCTGTGAGAAGACATCCAGCTCACCCAGTTCGCCCTGGATCACGCGCATCTGCTCGCGCAAAAAGTACTCCCGCTGCGAGCGATCCACCTCCTGCTGAACCTGGGAATGTATCTCGTCTTCCAGTTCCAGCACGCTCAATTCCTTGGCTAACAGCAGGCTTAATTTTTGCAGGCGCTCGGTAGGCTCAAGCGTTTCCAAGACATCCTGGCGATCCTCCAGCGGAAGGAAAAGGGTCGAGGTGATAAAATCGGCGAGCCAGCCTGGTTCGCTGATATTGAGGGCGTAGGTGTAGGCATCCTCGGGGATATTGCGATTGAGCGACGCAACCTTCTCAAAGAGGGTCAGCACGGCGCGCATGAACGCTTCCGTGTTTTCCTGCCATTCATAAGGCTCTTCCACCACACGCGCCCTGGCCCGAATATAAGGCTCAAACTGGGTGAACTCAATGATCTGCACGCGGCGGCGCCCCTGGGCAAGCACGCTTACCGTGTCATCCGGCAGGCGCAGGGAACGGCCGATGACGATTTCCGTGCCCATAGCGTAGACATCATCAAATAGGGGATCGTGGATATCGGAATCTCTTTGCGCGGATACGATCAGATTTTCATCATTGGCGGTCGCGGCCTTAATGGCCGCCAACGACCGGTCGCGCCCCACAAACAGCGGCATGACCATCTGCGGGTAAAGGACGATATCGCGCAAGGCGACATAAGGGCATTCAATGATGCCGTCTTGATCAATGGTGTCGCGTTCCGGAAATACGGTTGTTTTCAGGTCTGGAAACGTGGCCAGAAAATCAGGTACCTGATCAAACTCGAAATCGTCATCTTCAAATTGCATGGACTATCCTTTCGGGAGCAAGAACTGTGATTTTAGACGGTCCCAAACATTTAGCAAATCGCCTAAGAAGATGATGGACCCGGTGGCGCAGATCAGGTCGTCCGGTCCGGCTTCGGCAAAAGCATAGGCCAGGGCTTCGGTGGGCGTCGACACGGTTTGCACCTCAAATCCGAGTTCTGCAGCCTGTGCCGCCAGGGCCGACGGGGCGGCAGCGCGGGGGTGATCCGCCGCGGAAACGATTATCTTTTCCGCCAGCGGGAACAGTTCGGCCATCATAGCGGCAATTGCTTTGTCTTCGGGCGCGCCGAAAATCAACCACAGGCGATCGTAGTTGTAATCGAGCCGCAGCGCCTCCGCCAGCTTGGTCGCGGAGTGGTAATTATGAGCGGCGTCGACCAGGAAACGGGGCAAACCGGGCCGGTCAAGGATCATTTGCAGACGGCCGTCCCACTGCACACCGGCCAGGGCGCTCTGTACATGCTCCAGGGAGAGGGCCGGAAACTGCGCGCGGACAGGACCCAGCGCAGCGATCGCCAGCATCGCATTTTCAAGTTGGTGCATGCCCGCCAACCCTACCTCAAAGGCAGAGCCCTGGGGCACATACTCCGCATCTGCCGTGCGCGTTACTTCCAGCCAGTGGCTGCGCCCTTCGTATTGCCAGTCACGACCGACTAGCTGGTATGGGCTGCCGCGTTCGGCCGTGATCCTCTCCAGCACCTCCATCGCTTCGGCGGGTTGTGGCGCAATCATGACCGGCACGCCCGGCTTAATGATGCCCCCTTTCTCCATTGCGATTTCACCGATCGTATCGCCTAGCAAGTTGGCATGGTCCAGGCTCAGGCTGGTGATCACGGATACCAGGGGCTGCACGATATTTGTCGCGTCCAGTCGTCCGCCCAACCCTACCTCTACCACAGCGATATCGACCCCCTCTCGCGCGAAGTAATCGAAGGCGAGAGCAGTAACAAGCTCGAACCAGGTAATATCCGGATAATCGTCCAGGAATTCCCGCATGCGATCAATGCCTGTAATAAACGCTTCCTTGGTGATCACGCCCACGGGATCTTCGGGCGTTTGGATGCGAATGCGCTCCCGAAAATCGCGCAAGTGGGGAGAGGTATACAGGCCTACCCTGAATCCTGCCGCGTGCAGCGAGGCGGCGCACATTGCTGCCACGGAACCTTTGCCTTTCGTCCCGGCGATATGCACCGTGGCATAGTGGGTGTGCGGATCACCCAGTGCTTCCAATAGCAGGCCGGGGCGCGCCGGATCCATCTTGCTGGCGTGATAACGCTCAAGTGTCGTGCGCTCAAGATTGATATAGCTGTAGAGAAAATCCAGCGCTTCCTGATAGGCTTCTTCCAGATCTTGTTCTGATTCGTAGTCCATACGCGGAATTGTAGCCGAATCCTTGGGATTGTCCTTTTCTTGGCAGCCACCAGCAGGATCGCTAAACTACTATCTTGGAAATCAGGCAATTTGGGGCAGCTTTATGACAACGATCGCCATCCTTCACGCGCGCCTCGCGAATACGGTGTGGCTCTTTCTCCTCATTCTCGGTCTTTGGGGCTTGTGGCGCGCCATACGCGGGCAGGGCGTCAACGGGAGTTATCTCGGTTCGTTGGCCATCGCCCAGATCTTGATTTACATCCAGGCACTCCTGGGCGCCGCGCTCTATTTCGGCGGCCGCATGAGCGTCATCAGCGAGCCGGCTATCCACGTCTTGTACGCCGGTTTCTCGCTCGTGTTCTTACCATTTGTATTTCTGTACTGGCTGCGTGGCGATGACTCCAATCGCGCGCAGTGGGTGCTGACGTTTGCCGTGTTATTCCAGTTCGGCACTGTTTTCTACCGCTTCGGTCCCTACGCGCCGCTGTAGCATTTACGTACAGGCATAGCATCATCGGTGAAGCGTCTGTAAGTCGTGTTGCCCGCCCTTTAGGGCAGCGCTAGAATGTCCCAGACAGTTAAGGCCTTGAAGCAGCCTGAAGGATTTTGCTAGTTGATCGAGCCATCAGACAGTGCTGATCCAGGCGCCCCCCTTTCTCTCGGTCACGAATTCCAAGCAGAAGAAGGAGACACAGCGCCGCCGGACCAGAACCCGGAGGTTGTCCGCGCGGCGGCTATTCTCGCGGCGGGCAATGTAACCAGCCGCCTGTTGGGACTGGCGCGCGAGATGGTGAAAGCGAGCCTCTTCGGCGCATCCGGCCTGCTCAGCGCATTTGAGGTCGCGGCCTATGTTCCCACCAGTCTCTATGACCTGATTGTGGGCGGTATGGTCAACTCAGCCCTGGTGCCAGTCTTCAGCGACTACGCCGCCAAGGAGCGGCGGCAGGAACTATGGTCGGTGCTCAGCACCGTCCTCAGCGTTGCCACTGCGGTCTTGCTTTTCGTCGTCGCCCTGGTCGTTATCTTCGCGCCGCAAATTGGCTGGCTCGTCGGTGCCAACGAGTTCGATGACCCCGCTCTGACATCGACCGCTATCCGCCTGATGCGTATGGCTTCCCCGGCCATACTTTTCCTGAGCATCGCCAGCATCCTCACCGGCGCTCTCTATGCCCTCAAGCGTTTTGCCGTTCCGGCGTTTATCGGCGCCGTCTATAACGCCACGATCGTGGTCGTTGCCTTGTTAGCCCCGGAACGAATTGAAAGCCTGGTTTGGGGCCTACTGTTGGGTTCGGCGCTGCAGATCGTGGTGCAGTTAGTCGCCCTGCGTGACGCGCGCCTGCGCTGGCGCCTTGATTGGCGGCACCCGGCCATTCGTCGCATCCTGAGCCTTTACGCACCTATCGTCGGCGGCCTGGTAATTAACCAGCTTGCTGTTGCTCTGAGCTATAATCTGGCCACACGTACCGGCGATCAAAGTATCACCTTCATGAAGTTCGCCACCACGCTGTACCAGTTCCCCCTCGGCCTGGTGGTGAGTGCCGTTTCGGTGGCCACGCTGCCCACCCTGTCGCGCCAGGCGCATGGACAGCTCAACGCCTTCAAGCGCACTCTGGCCGAAGGCATTCGTCTGGTCATTACCCTGATTCTGCCGGCCACCGCAGGCCTATTCGCCCTGGCGCTGCCGATCGTGGCCCTGCTTTTCGAACGCGGGCTCTTCAGCGCGCAGGACTCGGCGACGACGGCCCATGTGCTGCGTTTCTACTTGTTTGGCCTGCCATTCGCGGCCGTAGACCAGATGCTTGTCTTCGCCTCATTTGCGCGTAAGGACACGCTGCGCCCGGCACTGGCGGGCGTGATTAGCATTCTCATTTATCTGCTGGTGGCCATCGTCCTGCTGCGGCCGTTGGGCCTTCTCAGCTTAATGGTTGCTGACGGGATAAAGCATATAGTGCATACCGCCATCATGTACGTTATTGTGCGCCGCCAGATCGGTAAAATGTCAGGTTACGACATTCTGGTCACCACGGCGAAATCAGTGATTGCCGCAATGCTGGTGGGCATCACGGCTTACCTGGTAGCGAGCTTTGTGACAGGCGTCGTCGATGCATCCTCGTTGAGCGGCCGGCTGCTGGTCGTGGTTCTGGCAGGCGGCGCGGGCCTGCTCATCTACAGTGCCCTGGTCTATATCTTGAATCTGCGTGACGCGAAATCCCTACTCTCCCTGCTGCCGGGCATCAGGGGCTGAGCGCTGGAGCCGTAGCATTACAGCACGGCAGCCGCGCAGGTTCATCCTCTCGCAGACGATGTGCCCAGGCACAGCTTGGTTATGACAAGTTGCGGTGCGTCCATGGCTATTCTGCATTATAATCAAACATACGCCTATGGCGCCGCAGCATCCAGGAGTTCGCCATGCTCGCCGTGATATCCGATTTACACTTTGAAGAAGAGACCTCCTTCTATCTCTCTGGCGACGGCAGCGCTCCTCCTCTGACCTACCAACATAACTTACCGGCTACACCGTATCGTTTGCTGGTCCAACAGCTGGCGGCCGAAGCAGATCGTAATAAAGCACAGAAACTGGAGTTTGTCCTGGCAGGGGATATTTTTGACCTCCATCGCAGCGGATTGTGGTTTAGCGCTAATCCGGACGGGATACGGCCGTATGGGACTATCGACCAGGCCCTGGAGGATGAGACCCTGCGCATTCTGGCTGCGATAACCGAGCACGCGCGCGTCGCTGAAGTGCTGGCCATCTTCCAACTGCTCGCCGCTGGGCGCTACGTGAATGAAAACGGCGACGAGCGCTCCTTCCCGGTACCGGTAGAACTGCATTACCTGCCCGGCAATCACGACCGCCTGGCTAATGCCTCTCCTGCCATTCGTACGGCCGTGCGCGGTGCGCTGGGCCTATCCTCGCATGGTGCCCGGTTCGCCAATGCCCTCAGTTTCGATGAGGAGCGCGCCCTGGTCCGCCACGGTCAAGAATACGATTTCGCTAACTTCTCCGTTGACCTCCGTCACGAGACAAGCTATCCGACGCAGTTCCCACCTGGGTATTACGACAACCCGGCATTTGGCGACTTCGCCACGATTGACATTGCCTCACAGCTGCCCAGTCTCTTTCGCGATATACATGGCGAAGAAACTATCCTGGCCGATGCCACCCTGCGCATGCTCTATCTACGGCTGTTGGAATTTGACGATTTGCGCCCGCTGACGGCTATCTTTAACTACTTTATATATGCCGACGGGCAGGCTGTCGACAAAGACGTGGCCTGGGCGGCGATTGAGCCGGTGATAATCGCCCTGCTTGACAAAATACATGACGATCCTTTCTTGTTGGGTTGGCTGGAGACGTTCGATCAGCCGTGGCTTGACTTGATAGACGCGGTCCAGGCGGTGTTAGCCGCCAAGCCCTGGCGTTGGACGAGCAAGCGGCTGCCCCTGGAACTGGCCGAATCAGTCGCCAGCGTGGCCTTAAGGAGCACAGCTAAGCGCCCATCGACGGAGAATTATGTGCGGCGTGAAAGCGGCATCCAAAACGGATATTTCCGTTATGTGATCGCCGGTCATACCCACACGCCGCGCATTTCGCTGATCAGCAACGATAAACTGGGCGAACGCTATTACGTGGATACAGGCACCTGGCGTAATCGCGTGCTGGCGACCTACGATTTCGAACAGTTCGGCCGCTTGAAGGCGCTCAATTATATGATCGCCTATGGCCCAAACGAGGATCGCGGCGCGCTACCACCGGAGCGGCTCAAGATCGCTTCGTTCGACTATTGGTCCGGCCTGACCCAGGGCTGGGAACGGGATTCCCAAGGGTTCAAACCGTTGGATAAGCAGCGCTAAGCCCGGGGCGCCGGGCAGAAGGTAAGGAACAGATGGCAGCAGTAGAAACGGGCCAAAAAGCGGCCGTGATTGGTTGGGAAAGTTCAGAACCGGTGCCCAATGGGACGTGGTTCAACGATTACTTGCATGTTGTGGACGGCCGTTTGCAAATGGACGGCGTTGACCTGGCCCAACTGCTGCATGATTATGGCGCGGACCAGGGCTTGGGCGGCGTGCTGCCCTCCCCGCTGGAAATCGTCTATATGCCGCTTATCCGGCGCCAGATTGCGCGCATGCGCCACTGGTTTGCCCGCGCGATAGATGAAAGCGGGTACGCGGGGCAGTTCCTCTACGCCTATGCCTCCAAGGCCAATGCGGCGGAAGAAGTGGTACGCACGACGCTTGGTGTGGGAGCGCATCATGAAATGTCCTCGACCATCGACGTCGATATCGCGCGGTTGATGATCCAGCGCGGCTTGATCCAGCCGCAGCAGTTGTTGATTTGCAACGGGTTCAAACCCCCCGCCAGCGCCTACATGAACAATATCCTGAGCATGCGGCGGGAGCATGAGCAGATTATCCCTGTATTGGAGGACCTGGATGAGCTGGCGCCGCTGTTGAACGCCGGTGTTGCTTTCGATGTGGGGCTGCGTCAAAAGACCTACGGCCACAATCGCACGTTCGAGGAGATGGAGGCGGTCAACTCTCGCTTCGGACTGAACAGTGAGGCGATCTGGAAAACAGCGGCCTATATTGACGCCTCGCCTAACCTGCGGCTGCGCCTGTATCACGCCATGGTCGGGAGCCAGATGCCGGACGCGGAAAACTTTGTGTCTTACCTGCACCCCGGTATTGAGATGTACGCGCGCTTACGCGATCGCTACCCGACCCTGGAAATATTCGATTTCGGCGGCGGCATGCCCGCGGCAATGACGCTCGACTTCGAATTTGACTATCTCGGCTTTGCGCGTGAACTGCTGGCCGCGCTGCAAGAAGCATGCGATCGCTATCATGTGCCCGTGCCGCACATCATGGGCGAGTTCGGCCGTTTTACCACCGCCGCTCATGGCGCCCATTTGTTCAGCGTTGCTACGAGCAAGGATAACGGCTCCGACCTGCCCTGGTATCTGATTAATGGTTCTATCATGACCTCGTTTCCCGATAGTTGGGCGCTGGGTGAACATTTCATCTGCCTGCCGCTCAACAATTTGGATGGCCCCTTTCAGGAAGTGCAGCTGGGCGGTATGACCTGCGACAGCGACGATGTCTATCCGCCGAAAAAGAGCCACTCGCACCTGTTCCTGCCCATCGACACCGAGAACCTGACCATCGGGTTCTTTGGTATCGGCGCCTACCAGGAGATGTTGGGCGGCGTGCGCGGCAGCAAACACTGCGTCCTGCCGGAAGCGAATGAGCTGCTTATCGACCGGGATGAGGAAGGCGCCTTATTCTTCGAAGTCCTCCGCGGGCAAAATGCGCATGACGTGCTGCGCAATCTCGGTTACAGGCCGGTCGATATGTAGACCATTGTGATGTGGCGCAACTTGCAAATCAAATGGCGCGTAGAGTATTGTAGACACAGGCAAAGCTAATTGGATGGTGCCGGCGAATTGTTTTGGCACGGTGCGCAGCGCCGGACATGCATGTGGCAACCAAGTGCGGTGAGGAGTGAATAGTCATGCAGTTAGATAGAACACGGATCATTTTTCTAGCTATTTTGGGCGCAACGGCCGTGATCATTTGCGGCGCGCTCGGCTACAATTTTTACAGCAACTTGACCGCAACCCCCACCCCGGCTGCCGGAAACACAACATCCGGCACGACCAGTACAACAGCCGGGGGTGCAACGGCTACGCCCAGACCGCGCCAATTGGATTCACCGGAGCCCGTCTTCGGACCCAATTACGACAGTGAGGACGGCTTGCCTACTTATATCTGTGGCGCGGACGCCTTTGGCAGTTACTTCACCTTGCAGCAGATGCAGATGAGCGGCCAGGACATCGAACATGGTTTCCACCTGGGCATCGTGCCGTTCTTTCTCGATGACAATCCCGACTATGACGTGTCTGAAGAACTGCGGACGGCCTTGCTCAATGCCGGTGATTGGGACTGCCTGCTGACTACGTTGGATTCAGTGGCCCTCACCAGCCCCGGCGTGGTCACGGCTATCGTTGATGAGAGCGCCGGCGCCGACCAGCTCTGGGCACGCGGCATTGACACGATCAATGATCTAAAAGGCGAGCGTATTACCTTTTCGCGCGGCAGCGTTGGCGAGTATTTTGTCTATTATGCGCTATCAATAGCCCAGCTGAGCCCGCGGGCGGACGTAACCTTGATGCCGCAGGACAGCGTGGACGAAGCGGTGACATTCTTCAATGAAGGGCAGGCAGACGCTGTGTCCGGGTGGGAACCGGATATCTATAATGCCGAAGAGAGCGGCGGTGTGCCGCTGCTGAGTTCCAACCAGCTGCGCATTGTGATGGATGTCATCGTTACCTCGCGCCAGTCAATCGCACAAAGGGCCGACCTGGTGCAGGATTTCCACGATGCCTGGTTCGCCACCTTGAAGGACCAGGTGGAGGGATTCGAGAGCGCAGCGGAACAAATAGCCGGCTGGGGACACAACGACTGGTCGTTCGTCTATCCAGAAACGGCGACCGATGACCTGCAGGCCTGGCTGGAAAGCGTGGCCCAGGCGGACCTGGGCGACAACGCCTTCGTGATGCGTGACCCGCGGCCGCTGCTCAACCGCCTGCAAATTGCCAGGAGGGTTTGGGCCGCGTCCGACCGCAGCGTGCCTAACGATGATGTAAACGACCTCATCAATTCCGGTTTTGTGCTGCGCTCGGCCGAACAAGCGTCGCTGCAAGCCAACGGCGAGCCGGTCAACGACACCTTCTCCGTGTCGGCCCAGCTCGATCTTTCCGGCGTGGCGACGGGTGCGGCGGAAACCCTGGCCGTGCTGCCCTGCCGTACCTTCACCTTCCTGCCCGAGTCCACGGAGCTAACCCTTGAGTCACGGCGCATTCTTGACAGCTGCGTGGTGCCCACTCTATCGCAAAGTGTGGGCCTATTCTTAAGGGTGCAGGGCTCGTCAGCCTGGCCGGAAAACGATCCGCCCTACTCCGAGGAAGATATTCTGGAGGTAGCAGAGGGTCGCGCCCAGTCCGTGGTCGATTATCTTGTCTCCCAGGACATCGATCCGGCGCGCTTCATCGTGGAAGCTGTGCTGCCGCCAGAAGAGCGTCGCGGTACGGATGACCCGAACTTGCAGCGCCTCGATCGTTTCGTTGAACTAACGCTGGTTACCGCCGGTCGCTAATAGGCACTCAGCGTTAAGGGAAATAGTATGAATCTTTACGGAAAGCGCTATGTGCTCTTGCTGCTGGCCCTGCTCACGCTGCCGGCGATAGCCTGCGGAATTGGCGGCAATCAGGTAGTCGGCCCGCCGCGCAACGCGGCGGTCGTCAACGTGGTGGCCAACAGCAGTGTTTTGCCCTGGCTGGAACAAGCTGTGGCTGAATTCAACGCCGGCGAAACTGAAAACGCGGACGGCGACCCGGTTTATGTGCAGCTTACAGCGGCCGAATCAGGCCAGGCCGTCATTGATCTCGCCGCAGATCAATCAGACGTCGTTTTGTGGATACCTGAAAACGTCGTTTGGACCGAGGTGCTGGCCGACCAGGGCAGCAGCGATTATGTGGCCGACTGCCGCAGCATTGCCGAAAGCCCGCTGGTGATCGGCATGTGGCGTGAGGTAGCTGAATCATTAGGATGGCCGGGTTTGCCGCTTGGCTGGCTTGATATTGGCAGCCTGGCCGCCGATCCCTCCGCCTGGTCTTACTATAGCGGCGGCGAATTCGGGGATGTCCTGCGCATGAGTCACGCCCATCCCGGACTTTCCGGTGCGGGCACAAACACCTTGTTGGCCATCGTACAGGCCGCCCAGTCAAAGACCGACGCGGTGACTGCGGAGGACATTGAACAACCCATTGTCCAAGCTTCTGTTGGCGCGTTTGAGAGCGCCGTCTCCTCTTTCAATACCAGCACCGACAACCTGGGACAGGCCATGTTGGAGCGCGGCCCCTCTTATCTGGGCGCGGGCGTGATGTATGAGAGTACGGTTGTGCAGCATGGCGGTGGTGAGCTGGTGGCCATTTACCCGCTCGAGGGTACTTATATGGCCACGCACCCGGCGTGCGTGAACACCGCCGCCTCGGCGGCCGCCAAAGAAGGAGCGCAACTTTTCCGTGACTATTTGCTGAGTGAGGCAGCGCAGCAAATGGCGTTGGACAACGGTTTGCGACCGGTCAATCCGGATGTGCCCGTCGGCGCTCCCATCGATGCGGCGCACGGCGCAGATCCGACGCAGCCGGCCATTGTTTTTCCCGAGCCGGACGTGGAAACGATCTACGCCATTCAGGCGCTCTGGCAGTCGGCACGCAAGCCGGTGAACCTGGTAATGCTGCTTGACACCTCGGGCAGCATGCGCGGCCAGAAGATCAGCAGCATGCAAGATGCGGCGGAACAGTTCGTGCGCCAGATGGGTGACGAGGACACGATTAGCCTGCTTGAGTTCTATACACAGACCGACCTATTGATCGACAAGGCGCCCATAGCCAGTGACCGCGAGCGCGTGATCCAGGCCATCCGCGATTTGCAGCCCGGCGGTGATACGCGCCTGTTTGACGCCATCGGCGCCGGCGCAGAATTGATTCGCCAGCAGGCTTCGCCGGATGCGGTAAATGCGATCGTGGTCCTAACCGACGGCATGGATACAGCCAGCACGGCATACCAGTTTGACGACGAGCTTGTCGCCGCGGCCACGGCCGGTGATACGACGGTTTATACTATCGCCTACGGCAGTGACGCCGATGAGGGGCTTCTATCAGCCCTGGCGTCGCGCGGTAACGGCACTTTCTATCGCGGTGATGAGGCAAGTATTGCCGCCATCTATGAAGAAATGTCGGCCGCCTTTGGCGGCAGCGTCGGCATCGGCCGTTGATCGATTGAGTTCCTGAGCAGCTATCCTATGAATCAGGAAAGAGATCCTGGCGGCGTCACGGTCGCTATTCAGGCGGGCGGCAGGAGTTCGCGCATGGGACGCGACAAGTCGTTCGTGTCCTTCGACGGCCGGCCGATGATTGAAGT
>JBJYWX010000385.1:0-3424 GCA_046259695.1 Promineifilaceae bacterium (SeqCode)
CAGTTTCTGCTTTTCGGCGCATTGCAGAACTCCCCAGGACGTGAATCACAGGGGAGTTCGGTTCTGGGTTCGGCCAATAAGAGAACCAAGAGGTATCAAGCTACTGAGCAGGTGACAGAAGTTGCTGCAATCATTACATTAGGCACTCTCGAGAATAGCTGGGCACACTGGACGTGGCCAGAAAGCAGGCATTCGGAATGATACTAAACAAAATAGCCCACAGTCTTCGCCGTCATGACTGGGCGGCGGTGATCGTGGAAATCGTGATCGTGATTGTTGGAATCCTGATCGCGCTGCAACTCGAGAACTGGAATCAGAACCGCAAGGATATGGCCCAGGGCGATCTCTGGCGCGCAGCCATCATTGAGGACCTGCGGTCGACCCTACGCAATCTGGAGTGGCGTATCGACTACTACGAGCAGGCGCTGGCATTTGCTGAAGCCTCGCTTCCGGCCCTGCAGAACCGTGAGCCGTTTTCAGCAGAACAGGGCTGGCACATCGTGTTGGGTGCCTTTCAGGCTGGCCAGATCATGCCATTCCGCGTAGGCGGACCAACTTACCGCGAAGTACAGGCGGCTGGCGCACTGGATTCTATCGGCAGCCGGGACACCCTGACCAAGCTCGCAAACTACTACGAAATCACAGCTAACGACGTTGAGGTCATCTCGGGCGGCAGCCCGCCCTACCGCGACATGATTCGCGAGAAGATGCCATGGCCCCTGCAACGCTATATCTGGGGCAGTAACTGCCAGAGCCAGACAAAAAGCTCAGACGACGGTGGATTTGTTTTTAAGCTCGAGCACTGCGCCAAGCCTGACCTCGATGAGGAAGTCGTCAGGGCGGTTGAGCGATTCCGCTCCGACATTGACCTACAGGATAAGCTGCGCGGACGCATGTCACAGTTGAGCATCGTGATCGCCGCATTTTCGCGAAACGTTGAACAGATCGAAACCATTATCACCAGTTTGGACAGTCAAGCCGGCAAGCGGAACAGACAGAATCTTTAACCAGAACACCGGGAGTGGCCGATGGCGTCGCCCAGAATTGCGGGTGATTGCACGTCGATCATGAACCTGATTCTCGCCGGTTCAGCACATGTATTTCAGGAGCAATATTGCTATCTGGCCCATAAGCCAAAGACCGCTTCGGGTCGTTAGCGGAAACTGTCCAGGCAGACAGTCCGGGCTCCGCTCTCGGTCGGCAAACGGAACTCAATCATGAACGGATTTCGCGCAAGTGGGTTTCCGCAATCGGCCAGAGGCAAAATCCCAGTTGTACTCTAGAGACCGGCAAGTCCGCCAACCAACAGTGCTGGCAGCATGAAGTAGATGAAGTACATAATGCCGCTAACTGCTACAGCCGCTCCCGTAGCGCCTGCCGCCTTAGCCACCGGACTAATCTCGCGAGTTTGGATAGAACGGATTTCCTCAACGGGGATGTCAATAAGGTTCTTTCGCATGGTCTGCATTGATACATCTGCGTTTTCATCTATGTGCAGTTGATCCTCAGGTACGTCCTCCAGACCTTTTACGCTCTCTTCCGTGACTTGAACGATTTTAAGGTCGTGTGTGATGCCTTGGAGGGTGGTGACGGACACAAGATCCCCTGGTTTGATAATCTGCCCCGTTGCGATCTGGTCTTGCAGTTCACCGGGCGGCGAATCGCTAGTCTTTACGGTACTGCAGCCGGAAAGCGCGAGCAGAAATAGAAGCACGGCGGTGGCGCGTACGCGGGTTCGGTTCATGAAGGCATTCCTCAGCGTTGGTCTCGGGACTGAATCTACGCGGGCGAGCGGATACCCGCCTGATGGTCCGCCAATAGTTTTCAAATTATTTTGTGACGCGCTTTATGAAAACCTTATAATGGATGCAAGCTATTGATATTATTACTATTGTTTTTCCGGCTCGCCGCACTGCTCCAAATCGCCCGCCAACCGATCTCGCGGGCCATCTCTTCTTTGGTGGCACAATTTCATTTCTTTCGTGAGGATCTCACTCGACGACTGGCAGAAGGAGCAGAATTTGCCAACAGAGTTCTCAGCGCATCGCAGATGCAAGGACACTGAACGAACACCTCTTGCCGAAACCACACATTTGAGCTGACATCTGAAAATTTTTCGCAACGGGTCGGAAGCCGCCCTTCGCCTCCCATAGGGACCGAGGGCCGCTTCCAGGCGGTTAGCGGAACAATTTAAGGGCCGTGCTTGACGGGCGCCGGTTTCTCAAGTCGGCCAGGAGCGGAATGCGAGTCTGTCCGGTCAACGCTGTTCCGGTCCTGCCTATGCTCGTTACTGATCCGGCCACCTGGAACTTAGCTCCTCTTCTACGGCCTGCAAGTTATCCTCTGCAGAGGATGCGAAGCGCGTGAGAGTACTGGCCTGACCCCAGGTAGACCGAATCACGCCCTTTAGCAAGCCTTCGGTCTTCTCATTGGCACGTAGTGCCTCTGCAACGTGACTCGCGATTTCGGGTATGTCTTCAGGGATTGGCGCAACAGCTGGAGAATCCATCTCGTTCAATGTAGACGCAGCCCACGCCTGAGCATCAACTGGCATCACCGCTACGGCCAAAGGCCCGAATCCGTACCAGGAGCGGTACCGCCAGAGCTCCCAAGCGTATTGGTTGCTCGTAGTGAGAGCGTAGTAGTCGGAGATGCGTCTGCGAAGATTGTTATTGCGGATCAGCCCCAGCTGGCCGCCACCTACCATGTCGTCGTAAGCGCCGCGCGAGATGGACGGTTGCTCGACTGTGCGAATGCTGCTCTCGACGGCAACCAGGAATTTGTCCGGCTGCACGGGGGTGTCATTCGAGCGCAATTCGTCGAGCAGGTATCGAGCGCTTTCCGCTATACGTGAAATATCCTGCTGCTCCAGTTTGTAGTTCTCCAAGTCCTTGCGAAGGTCATCGGCCAAGGCTTTGAGGTAATGTCGCTCAAGCTTTTGTTCAGCAAACTCCTCTCGCCAGTTATCTGCCGCTAGCGCAAGCAAGACGGAGATCACGATTAATAGTGCCTCCAGAATTAACGGGGCAACCCCACGCCACCTGAACATTGGATCTCCTCGGGATTGGTTCGGCGATAGCTTAGCGTCACGGGAAAACCGAGCAAAGTCCTATGCAGGGGTGTACGACGAAAAGTCGCATCGGATCGGAAGCGGCTATTAGGTACCTGGTCCGCCCAATGACCGCTTCCAGGCAACAAGCGCAACTGATCGAGGGCTGGAATCGGCAGCTGTCAATAGCCGCTTTCGGCCAATTGCGGACGCTCAAAACTCGATTCTCAGCCGCTAAATTCCACAAAGTGCAACATCAAATTGAGGGTTTGGTTCTCGCTCTCGATATTCCTGTAACTTGGCAAGTACTAACTGCGAGAACTCCCAGTTTTCTGGGACATTCCTGTTTGCTTCGTCTATTGACTGTGTTTCCCA
>JBJYWX010000386.1:0-21602 GCA_046259695.1 Promineifilaceae bacterium (SeqCode)
CATACAGTAATCACCGATAGTCTGCGTGCAAAGAGCCTGCTGCAAATCGAGGATTTAACGGCCGCCTTCCGCTACCACAACCTCTTCTTGGCCCCACATATCCACTAGGCGCGCCGTTGGCGCGATCGCCTCTACTTCTACTTGCAGCGGACTTGGCAGGCGGTTGAACAGCACGGTCGTCACGCGATCCTCCTGCTCCAGCCGGAACTGGCCTACCTCGTCCCATCGCTCACGCTCGGCGGCCATTGTGCCGCGCATTAGGCGGATTGCCTCACGCAGGGTGTTGGTGGCCAAGCGCCGTGAGCCATCCACGCGCAGCAAACCAAAAGGCTCCGGATTGGCTGCGCGATCATCCTCCGTGTCGCGCAGCTTGTAGACACTGACGCGCTGCGCGCCGGCAGCGAGGGCCGCCGCGAACGATTGGGGCATAAACGCGGCCTGCTCCCCGCCGCTAACCGCCAGCGTGGGCTCTGTGACCGGCCACGCCGGATCGTCATAGGGCGGCGCGTTCGTTTCAACCAGCCAGATCGGTTGATTCAGGCCACGCTCACGCATGATTTGTCGGAAATTACCCAGTAGATTGTAAACTTGATCGGGCTGAAAATAGAGATGGGCCGTAGCGACATCGAAGTAGTGATGATACGCTTGCGCCTCCGGGTCGGCCAGGATGCGGTCTAGCAGCCGCGCCATGTACTGTTCGCGACCAGCATCAAAATCAGCCCAGTAGGTAAAGGCAGGCAGGTGAATAATGGCATCCGGGTTTGCCGCTTTCGCGGCCAGGTAGGCGACGCGCTGCAGCTGGTAAAAATCGTCAACGCTGCCGTCCCAGGAATGAGCAATTTCCGTGTCCGCAATGTCTGGTTCGTTCCAGATGATCCAATGGTCAATCCGGCCGGCATAACGGGCGGCAATGTCATGAACAAAAACGCCCCACGTATTGTCCGGATCGTCAAACGCCAGCCACAAGCCCTGCGGCAAACCTGCCTCGTCACGCGCCCAATCTGGGATACCTATTAGCAGCCCAACCACTTCGCGTCCGGCCGATAATTGCGCGTCAATTTGCTCGTCCGACAGCTCGGGCGTCCACGTGTCCACGCCATCTGCCTGCACTTCTCCCCAGTGGTAGCGCACACGTGTCCAACCAATATTGAGCTCCCGCGCTGTATTCTGGGCGGTGTACGCCTCTACCACGCCAAAACGCCAATCCGGTTCCTCTTGCGCGCGGCCGGGTTCACCAGACAGGCCCACCAGCAGCAACACTCCCACAAGGAGCCAGAGCGGCCGCGACTGCGCCGCGCGACTTAACAAAACCATCATCCGGTCGCTGCTACTGGTCCGCCGCCGTCCATTCAGTAAAAAAGCTGGTCGCCGCCCATCCTTCTCGGCCGTCGGGCAGCCGTACTTGCTGCCACTCATATCCGTCGGCGGATACACGCGCTTCCGGCAGAAGAGTTAATATGGTTCCCTCTGGCACAATGGCCAGCTCACCGCCGCCCGGTGTTTGCCGAACAGTCAGGCCCACACCCTGCGTATTACTGACCACCGCATGGGGCAGGTCCGGCGTAGGCGTAAGGGGCGCCTGTGTGGGCAAAGGTGGCAGCACGACGCCCTCATAAACGCCGGGCTCGTTAAAGTGGGCGAAGGTCTGGCGGGCAACCGCTTCAAATAATGGCGCGCTTTGCTCCCATTCCAGCCAGCCTTTTCCGTACAGCGCCATGACCACCACGTAATCGCCACCTGGCGAGAAAACGATACCACCGTCGCCATGTGTATCGTCTATCCATCCCACCTTATGCGCAAATAGTGTTCCCGCCGGCAGGCCCGTTTCCAGCAGTTTAGCCAGCTCATTGAGCTGCATCTTGTCCAGTAGATCGCGGCACTCGTCGGCGGTCAGGGATGAGCCATACACTTCCCGTAGCGGCCCGCTGTCCGTCTCGGCACAGGCATAGATCATCTGCAGAAGAGCCGCCAAATCGCCCGTCGTAATCTGGCGAAACGGATCGGCATACGTCGTGATATCCGTGCGCTGGTTGGCCGGCGTTAGAACGGTATTCAGCCGGTCTTCTTTCGGCTCGGCGTCGATAGGCACGGCGATAAATGTGTTAAACAGTCCCAGGTCGCGCATCGCCTGGCTGACTATATCGGCGCCGGCATATGTATCGGGCTTACCGGCAATCAACTGTAGTAGTAGATTAGCCGCGTAATTACTGGAAAGGGCTGTCGTTTCCGTGATCAGTTTGGTCTGCTCGGCCGTCAGTGGCAGATCCAGCGTCCGGTATGTCTCAATCAGGATGGGCACTTTCACCAGGCTCATGCCGGCGATAGCCACATTTTCGTTTCGCGCGATGCGCTCACCGCTCGTAAGGTCGATCACAACATAGCTGCTGATACCGTCAAAATCGGCCAATGTTTCTTCAATTGCTGCCTGAAGGTAGCGCAAATCGGGGGGCGAGTCACTGTTTGACGGCAAAGCGGTGGCCGTGGGAAGGGGCGTGCCGGTCGGCAGAGGCGCCGGTTCCGTGGTGGCGGTGAGTGCAGGCTGAGGCGCAGAGGCCGTCGCTGTCGGAGCCGCCGCGTCACTCACCGCCGTCTGGGTACAAGCAGCAAGCAGCAAGGCTAACAGAGAAAGTAAGTAACCAAAGCGCAAATGCATAAGCCGCTAACGTTAACGGTATTGCCTGCGCCGCGCAACCTATCTTGTCGCAGACTTACCGGTCTCTCTCCTGCTCATGAGCAGCCTAACAGATGGGTGATTTCTCGCTTTTTTACTCATTAGGCTCCACACCCCAGAATAGCTCCAGCTCAACCCCGAGTCCGTCGGCCAGGCGATTGACATACGCATAATAGGCCGTGACCTGGTTAATATCCAATATCGCTCTATCACTGAAACTAGCGGCCCGCAGCGCCTGCACATCTGACTCGACCATCTCCCATGGCCGCAGTGTTAGTTTTTCCACATACACCAGCATAGCCCGGTCTGTGGTTGAGAGCGGCGCGGCGCGCCAGTCCACAGCCAGCTGCGCCGCCAACGTCGCATCACCGCTTAATCGACGGAGGCCCGCTCCGTGATGCCGCACTCAATAGTGGCACTGATTCGCCGCGGAAGCGACCACGGCAATCATCTCCCGCTGAATTCGGCTCAGCTCTGAAGGGCCACGCATCAGGTGCGCATATAACTCATAGTGTGTTTGCAGCGACTTTACGTTAAGGCTGTGTATCTTGAGAATATTGTCTACCTCGCCGGATGGCTCAGCATACTTCTCATACAGCTCTTTGAGCCGTCCGCTTGCTTCCTCTTCACCAATAACTTGAATCCAGGCCATTATTACTGTTCCCATCGCTAAGTAACCGCGCTTCTGAACGCAAATTATAGGTGCGGCTGGTAAGGCGCTCCAAATAATATACACGTGCATAAGAGGAGGCTTCCAGGCATGCGCACGAATGGCCAAAGCGCGTGAGCTTTGCCCTGCTTTTCCTGAGTCAGGTACACACGGGCAAGCGTTTTACAACCCGCCTTGTTAGAATTGCTGTCTGAGCAGAAATGTCGCGCGTTGATAAGTGCGGCCGGGATGATTGGGAGAACACGAGCGTGAGCATTCAGTACGGCCTTTTCGACGAGAGACCCCACGAATACGCCAACCTCGCTGAGTTGGTCGAAGTCATGATGGCGATGGAAGATGACCCGTTGTTTCCCGAGGGAACCAACATGGTCATCTACCGCGGTAATCCGCATGCCAGACTGATGATCATCGGCGAAGCGCCGGGGACGGAGGAAGACCGGCAGGGCAAGCCCTTTGTTGGCAAATCGGGCCAACTGCTGGACCAAATTCTGCGGTCTGTCAATTTTGATCCGGAGGAAGATGTTTTTATTACTAATGCCGTTTTTCGTCTGCCACCCGGCGAAGATGGAAAACCGTTGCGCAAGCCTACCAATGAGGAAATAGAATTCTACAAGCCGTACTTATTGGAGATAATTCGCCTGGTCGATCCGGCGATCATGCTCTTGTCAGGCAATGTCGCCACGCAGTCGTTGCTGGGCCAGACCGGTATCACGAAGCTGCGCGGGCAATGGTTTGATTGGCACGGCCGCCCGGTGATGCCCATTTTCCACCCTGCCTACCTTCTACGAAATCCAAGCCGTAAACCCGGCAGCCCTAAGGCGCTTATGTGGGAAGATATTCAGGAAGTACGGCGGCGCTATGACGAGATTGTGGGTAACCACGCATGACAGAGGTGCGACACTCCTCCGCGGCGGCCGCTCGCGGTGAGCCAAGTTATGTCTGGCGCTCGGGCCAGGAGCGGCGCCTGCGCATGATCCGTGAATGGGCCGATCTAGACGGCCGTGTTTTGGATAACGGCTGCGGGCTGGGCGCTTACCTGCAGGCGTTCGCGCCATACAGCACAGCCCGCTATGGCCTGGAGATAGAGACAGATCGCGCTGCCACGGCTCTGGCCACGGCCGATGGCATTGTGCAGGGCGTCGGTGAGCATATTCCGTTTGCCAGCAATAGTTTCGACCTGGTTTTTAGCAATGAAGTTATCGAGCATGTCCAGAACGACGCGTTGTACGCCGCGGAAATGGTGCGTGTCGTCCGGCCTGGCGGGCGGTTGTTGATTTTCTGCCCAAATCGCTGGTACCCGGTCGAGCAGCACGGCATCTTCTGGCGGGACGACTACAGGTTCGGCAACATCCCGCTGGTTAACTACTTGCCGGACACGCTGCGCAACCGCCTCGCTCCGCATGTTCGCACCTACACCAAGGGAGGGCTGCTGCGCCTCTTCCGTAATCTCCCGG
The DNA here is from genome assembly GCA_046259695.1 of Promineifilaceae bacterium (SeqCode). Lineage (GTDB taxonomy): Bacteria > Chloroflexota > Anaerolineae > Promineifilales > Promineifilaceae > JAACFF01. The sequence continues at coordinate 4,796 of JBJYWX010000386.1, forward strand.
TGCGGATCGTCCACCACGGCCGCATTTTTGGCGGCTACGACAATATCGCTTATCGTTGGCCAACGGCCGGCCGTTGGCTGCAGCAGACCTTGTTCGCGCTGGAACGCACGCCGTTCGCTGCCCTGGGTATATCGCATCTCCTGGTGCTGGAAAAGACAGGCAGCGATTGACCAGACCGGTTCTAATTAAACTTCTATTTTTCAGATAATTATAGAACCAATTTACTTGTACTCCCTTTCACTGGCCAATACAATAGAAACATAGAGTAAGCATAATCCCTTGCCGCGGGCAAGAGAGAGGTGAACGATGAGTCAGAATGGACGCAACAACAATGGGGAAGTGGGCAGCTTCAAAGTCAAAGTTGGGCTGGCCCAGATGTTGAAAGGCGGCGTCATTATGGACGTTGTGACGCCTGACCAGGCCATGATCGCTGAAGAGGCGGGTGCTGTCGCCGTCATGGCGTTGGAACGTGTTCCGGCTGATATCCGTGCCGACGGTGGTGTGGCGCGCATGTCCGATCCCGGCCTTGTCAAAGAGATCATCGCCGCAGTTACCATCCCTGTGATGGCCAAGGCACGTATCGGCCACTTCGTAGAAGCGCAGATTCTGGAAGCCATTGGCGTAGACTACGTGGATGAAAGTGAAGTGCTGACACCTGCAGACGAAGTTAATCACATCTATAAGCACGACTTCAAGATCCCGTTCGTTTGCGGCTGCCGCAATCTGGGCGAAGCATTACGCCGTATCGGCGAAGGCGCGGCCATGATCCGCACCAAGGGCGAGGCCGGCACCGGGGACGTTGTGGAAGCAGTCCGCCATGCCCGCTCTGTCCTGGGTGAAATCCGGCGCCTGCAGTCCATGCCAGATGAAGAATTGATGACCTATGCCAAGGAGATTGGCGCGCCATACAGCCTTGTGTTGGAAACAAAAGAACTTGGCCGGCTCCCGGTCGTTAATTTCGCCGCGGGCGGCATCGCCACACCGGCTGATGCGGCGCTGATGATGCAGATCGGCGTCGATGGTGTCTTTGTTGGCTCCGGCATCTTTAAGAGTGGTGATCCGGCACGGCGCGCGCGGGCTATTGTGGAAGCGACCACGCACTTCGATAATCCGCAAATCCTGGCCAAGGTAAGTGAAAATCTAGGCGAGCCCATGGTAGGCATCAACGCCAGCAGCCTGCCTGTAGAAGATCAGTTGGCCACTCGCGGCTGGTAAACAGCGCTGGCAAGCAAGCGAGAAATGAAGATCGGCGTTCTGGCCCTGCAAGGGGACTTCAAGGAACACATTCACATGCTGCAAGCGCTCGGTGTAGAGACCCGCGAGGTAAGGTTGCCCGTCGACCTGGAAGGGCTCGATGGGTTGATCATCCCTGGAGGGGAAAGTACAACGATCGGCAAGCTGGCTGAGATCTATGGCCTGATGGAGCCGCTCCGCGCTTTCGCTGCCCAAAAACCGGTGTGGGGCACCTGCGCGGGCATGATCTTCATGGCCAAAGAAATCGGGCAGGACCAACCGCTGCTAGGCGTAATGGACATTGTTGTGGAGCGCAATGCGTTTGGACGCCAGGTAGATAGTTTTGAAACGGGCCTGGCAGTGGAAGCGCTGCAGAACGGCTCGGTAAGTAATGATCCCTTCCCGGCCGTCTTTATACGCGCGCCGCGCCTGGTAGCGACCAAAGGTGACACCGAGGTCCTTTGCAGCCTGGCGGATGGCACCGCCGTCGCGGCGCAGGAAGGACATTGGCTGGTGACCGCGTTTCACCCGGAGCTCACGGATGACGATCGCTTCCATCGCTACTTCATCGATCTTGTGCGGCGATCCCAGAACGGCGATACAGCGACATAGCGCTCCATCCGACTGTCACACCTCCGGCAGACCGTTCGGCGGGCGGACAGGCAGTACAACAATTATCATGGCCCCGTTGGCGGGGCCTTTTCTTTTGGGCAGCCGGATCTGGCCGTGATGGAGTTGTGCGATTTCCTGCGCCACGCGTAGTCTCAGGCCGTTGAGGTGGGCATCGGCAGAGATCGTGCTGCTTCCTGCTTCAGCCGGGCTCACTGCTTTTCCGTCCGCATGGCTGGCATCGATGGTGACCGCAAAACAGTCAAACGAGGCGGCCGTTATTGTCTCTCCATCACCGGGAGACCACGATTTTCCAGCGGGAAGCGGCACGACACGCAGGGCGATCACACCCGGCTGGGCTAACTGCGCGCGAGCATAATAGAGTAGGTTGATCAACATCTGCACAATGAGATTGTGGTCACAAACGACCGAACGCGCATCCGCAGGCGTTTCGAGCGCGAGCCCGATTTGCTGCTTTGCCTGGAACTGTCGCGCAACGAGAAGCATCGTATCATGCATAATGGCGCCCATATCGGTCACGGCCATTTGCGGCAGGGCAAGAGTCCCATAGCCTTGCAACAGGGCAGCGATTTGGGCGCTGCGCCGTACATTTCGTTCGATCAGGCCCATGTAATGCTGGACAGATGCACCAACATGCGTTTCTTCGTTGTCTAGTTCGTTTTGCAGGCTGTCTGCCGCGGCCGTAGCCACGCTCAGCAAATCACCCAGTTCATGCGCCGCGCCGGCAGCCAGCATCCCAATACCGGCCAGTCGCTGCATATGGACCATTATCCAGTCAGCCTGTTCCTCCGGCATCTCTGCGGACAGAGGCTCTGCTTCATCACCCTGTTGTAGCTCATTCAGTCGTTGCGAAAATGGCTTCATCCACGTTGTCATCGGCAATTAGGGCACCTTGGTTTCCCACCTCTCGGGTGGTTGCTCCAAGGATAGCGCCGGGTCATCCACAACGTCCGTATGGTAGCCGCAAATTTATGGTGAACGGTTCGTTAATGCCTTGCCACCGCCCGAGATCGGGTATTTACACGTGCTCTGTATCGGCTAAGTGTATTGGGTTTTCCTCTTAAACTGGCTAGAATACGCGTTGGCTACGGCATCATGGGAAATCGGGCACCGCGGCCTTAGGAGAATAGGATGATTGGCGATACTGCAACAGGGCGACTACCCCTCACACCCGAGATGCTCTGGCCGATTGAAGAATACAAAAAAAAGGGACAGTATTTTTATCTAGAAGCGACCGATGAGATGCTGCCCAATGGCCATGTGCATGTGATAGGGCATGGCGAGATGATCATGCTCGGTGGCTACTCTTACCTGGGGCTGATCGGGCACCCGAAGATTAATGCGGCGGCCAAGGCCGCCATCGACGAATATGGCACCGGTACCTATGGCGTCCGTTTGTTAGCCGGCACCCTGAAACTGCACATCGAGCTTGAGGAACGTATTGCCCGCTTCAAGAAAGCAGACGCGGCCATCACCATGTCCAGCGGCTACGTCACCAATCTGGCAACTATTGCCAGCCTGCTGCGCAAAGGGGATACGGTCATCTGCGACAAGCTGAATCATGCCAGTATCGTCGACGGCTGCATGTTGTCCGCCGCCAGATTTGTGCGCTTCCGTCACAATGATATGGATCACCTGGAGCGCCGCCTGCGCGAAGCCGATCAAGACGGCCGCGTTCTGGTTGTCGCCGATGCCGTATTCAGCATGGACGGTGACATCATCAATTTGCCCGAGGTGGCACGCCTCACCCATAAATACGGCGCCTACCTTATGATCGATGAAGCCCATTCCGTGGGCGTAATCGGTAAGACGGGCCACGGCATCGAAGAGCATTTTGACCTACCTCCAGACACCGTAGACATCAAAATGGGCACCCTCAGCAAAACGATCCCCAGCGCCGGTGGGTACGTGGCCGGCAATAATGAGCTGGTTACATTTTTGAAGCATGAAGCGCGCGCCTTTATCTTTTCCGCAGCGATCCCGCCGGGCTCTGCCGGAGCAGCGATGGCCGCTTTCGATGTGATTGAAGAAGAACCGTGGCGCGTGGAAAGCATTCAGACCAATTACAAGCGTTTTGCTAATAAACTCAGTGAAGCCGGGTTCAATCTGCTCTACACCGAGACGGCAATCGTGCCCGTGGTGTGCGGCTCCACGCCAAGCGCGGCTGCACTGGCGAAGTACTGCCAGGACAATGGGATTTTCGTACAGGCCGTCGTCGCCCCGGTCGTGCCCGATGGATTAGCTCGTTTGCGCACCTGTATCTCCGCTGCCCATACGATGGAAGATATAGATTACTGCGCCGATGTCATCATCGAAGGCGGCAAGAAGCTGGGCATCATTGATTAAGCGGGGCAACAGCGCCCAAACAGGATACAAAACCTCCTGACTGCCACCATGCAGCGGGAGGTTTTTTCTTGCTTAGAGTCCTTTTAGGCCTCTATCCAGAACCTTGTTCTAGGCGGCAAATACGGTACAATAAAGGCAATTAATTTAATTTATTTTATTTATTGGATAAATCAGACGGATGCAACTAGAGAGATTGGACTCACCCTTCCTCAGGTATTTGGTTGAGGTGGAAGCCACGCCCGGAAAACGGCTTCCGGCGCTGTCCGAAATCAGCCAGGAGATGGGAATTAGCGTCGGGAAATTGCGCGAGCAGTTGGAAGTGGCGCGCAACCTGGGCCTGGTCTCAGTGCGCCCACGGGTGGGTATCCAGCGCGAACCGTTTGATTTTTCGCAGGCGCTTCTCAATAGTGTCCTTTTCAGCCAGGCCATGGGCGAGGCGGAATTTGAACAGTACAGCCGGCTGCGCCAAGTTGTGGAGGTCGGCTTCTGGGATGAAGCGGTTATCCAGTTGACTGCGCAGGACAAGGCGGATCTGCAAAGACTGGTCGATAGAGCATGGGCAAAGCTGCGCGGCGCTCCGATTCATGTTCCCAACAGCGAGCATCGCCAGCTCCACCTGACGATATTCAAGAGACTGGACAATCCGTTTGTGCGGGGCGTCCTCGAAACTTATTGGGATGCCTATGAAGCAAGTGAATTAACCCGTTTTGTGAGTTATGCCTATTGGGTCGATGTGTGGACCTATCACGAACGTATCGTGGAGGCATTATGTTGTAATGACTTTGCGCTGGGCAGGCAGCTGCTCGTCGAGCACTTTTCGCTGCTGCGAGCGTTGCCCGAAATGGCCACTGAACCGGCACCTGGCGCTGTACAGCCACCTATGAGTAGCGAAGGAGAAATTTACTAATGGGCACAGTTGCAACGGCCCCCGCGACAGACCCTGTGGCGGAGCGCCCGCCGGTGGTTAACGACTTTTCAATCGTTGCCGCCACCGTAAATGGCACGGGCAGCCAGACGGCCAATCTAGCCCTCTTACGGGCACTCTTCAAGATGGGAATCCCGGTTAACGGCAAGAATATATTCCCGTCCAACATCCAGGGTTTGCCAACCTGGTACATCATCCGCGCCAGTAAAGATGGCTACGTCGCGCGCCGGGAGACCTCGGAAGTTCTCGTCGCGTTTAACCTTGCTACCGTCCAGGAGGATATCCGGAATCTCCCACCTGGCGGCGTTTGTCTCTATAACGCGGATTGGCGCACCATTCCCGAACGCGACGATATCATCTATTATGGTGTACCAGTAAACGAGTTCGTCGTTAAGACCGGCATGAAGGGCAAGCTTAAGGACTACATTGCCAATATGGTCTATGTGGGTGCCCTTGCTCAACTGCTAGGCATTTCCTTGGAGTCTCTTGATGAGGCATTAAACTTTCATTTCAAGGGCCGGCGCAAGCTGGTTGACTCCAATATGTCCGTCGTGCGCGAGGCGTACGAATGGGCAACCGAAAACTTGACCAAGATCGATCCCTACCGAGTCGAGCCGCTGGACAAGACGGACGGCTTAATCATGATGACCGGCAACGAAGCCGCCGCCCTGGGCGCCGTCTACGGCGGAGTGACCGTAGCCGCCTGGTACCCGATCACGCCTTCTACCAGCGTCATCGATGCCCTCAACACCTATCTCCCGCAGTTACGCACTGATCCGGAAACAAAACGTAAGAACTTCGCCGTCATTCAGGCCGAAGACGAGCTGGCCGCGATCGGCATGCTGTTGGGCGCCGGCTGGGCCGGTGCGCGGGCCATGACCGCTACCTCCGGTCCCGGCATTTCCCTGATGGCCGAGTTCGCCGGTCTGGGCTATTTTGCCGAGATCCCGGCCGTCATCTGGGATATTCAACGAGTTGGGCCGAGCACGGGCCTACCGACACGTACCGGTCAGGGCGACATAACCTTTGTATACACATTGGGACATGGGGATACTAAGAACGTTATTCTCCTGCCGTCCTCGATCAAAGAATGTTTCGAATTCGGAACTATTTCCTTCAATCTAGCCGACCGGCTGCAGACTCCCGTGTTTGTTCTCAGCGATCTCGACCTGGGTATGAACAATTGGATGTCGGAGCCTTTTGAATACCCGCAGGAACCCATTGATCGCGGCAAGGTATTAACGGCGGAAGAGGTAGCGGAGAAAGGATTTGCCCGCTACCGCGACCTAGACGGCGACGGTATCGGCTACCGCACCTTGCCGGGCATGGAAAACCCGCAGGGCGCCTATTTCACGCGCGGCACGGGCCATAATGACAGGGCGGTATACAGCGAGCGGCCGGACGATTGGGTCGAAAACATGGACCGCATCCTGCGCAAATTCGAAACCGCACGTAAGTTGGTGCCTACCCCTGTCGTCGATAACGTCGAAGGGGCGGAAATCGGCATCATAGCCTTTGGCACAACCGATCCCGCCATTCAGGAAGCGCGTGATCGCCTGGCAGAAGACGGGGTCAAGACAAGCTATCTCCGCTTGCGCGCCCTACCCATTAACGAGGAAGTTAAGGACTTTGTGGCGCAGTATGAACGGGTCTATGTTGTGGAGCTAAATCGCGACGGCCAGATGCACAACATTTTGCTTACAGAAATGCCTGCGCTGGCTACGCGGCTACACTCAATCGCCTATCTCGACGGCATGCCGCTCACGCCTGGCCGTGTCGTGGAAGCGATTGAAAGCGAGGAACAAGCTTAAGATGGGAACGAGAACCAGACAACCACAAGTAAATATCATTGGTCTTTCCAAGAATGATTACAAGGGCCAACCATCGACCTTATGCAATGGGTGCGGACACAACTCGATTGCTAATCAGATAATTCAAGTCGCTTACGATTTGAACATTCGCCCGCATGAAATCATTAAGCTGAGCGGCATCGGCTGCTCCAGCAAATCACCCGCTTATTTCTTGGGCATGTCGCATGGCTTCAACGCTCTGCACGGCCGTATGCCCTCAATCGGCACGGGCGCCTTGATGGCCAATCACCAGCTCAAGGCCCTTGGTGTCAGCGGCGACGGCGACACCGCCAGTATCGGCTTGGGCCAGTTTAAGCACCTGCTGCGCCGTAACGTGCGCATGGTCTACATCGTGGAGAATAATGGTGTTTACGGCTTGACCAAGGGCCAGTTCTCAGCCACCGCCGACGAAGGGCAGGTGCTGAAATATGCCGGTCGCAACGAACTGCCGCCGATCGACATCTGCATGGAAGCCATCATGGCCGGCGCGGGATTTGTGGCGCGTTCCTTTTCGGGTGACGCCAATCAGGTCCGCGAGTTGATGAAGGCGGCGCTCAGCCACCGCGGCACGGCCGTGATAGATATCATCAGCCCCTGCGTGGCTTTCAATAATGCCGAGACTTCGACCAAGAGCTACAGTTACGGCCGTGAGCACGAAGTTCAGCTGCACGATTTTGGTTGGGTGCCGCCCGCTACTGAAATTATCCTGGACGATCACGAGCCCGGCGCCGTACGGGAAATAGAAATGCCCGATGGTTCGCACATCCGGCTGCGCAAGCTTGAGGCTGATTACGACCCTACCAACAGAATTGAAGCTTTGAGTATGCTGCAGCGCGCGGAAGACAATCTGGAGCTGATTACGGGCTTAATCTACTTCAATAACCAGCGCGAATCGCTGGCCGAAGCAGCCGATTTGCCGGAAACGCCGCTGGCGCATCTCAGCGACGACAAGCTCAGGCCGTCTGAAGAATCGCTTCAGAAGTTGATGGCTGAGCTCATGTAGCTGCTCAGTTGAGCCACGTTGTCAGCCAACGGCCGTCTCCTGGTGGGACGGCCGTTTTTGTTTCTGCAGGCGCCGGTCGCTGCCCGCGCAACTCTGCTACAATAGCGACCACGTCTACACAACGAGGAGAGGAAAATGCACTTGTACCGGTTGGCGCTTATCGGCTTTGGCAATGTAGGGCAGGGATTTGCCGAGATTCTTCGCGATCGCGGCGACGATCTGGCGGAACGCTTCGGAGTGCACTTTCAGATTGTCGCAGTCTGCGACTTCTTAAAAGGAAGCCTTTACGATCCGCATGGGCTTGACCCGGCCGCGCTGCTGTCGGCCGCGGTCGAAAGTGGCACGCTCGATGGTTTGCCTGCGGCGCAGCACGGCTGGGATGCCCTAACAACTATCTCCAAGAGCGACGCCGATGTAGTCGTAGAGTTGAGCTACACCGACTTGCAGACCGGCCAACCTGCGCTGGACCACATGCGCGCCGCGCTGCAAAACGGCCGTCATGTGGTGACCACCAACAAGGGTCCCATTGCCCTCCACTACCAGGATCTGAGCGACCTGGCGCGAGAAAAGGGGCTGCAGATCGGCATCGAGGGTACAGTCATGAGCGGCACACCGGCCTTGTACAATGGCCGAGAACTCCTAGCGGGAGCGGGCATCCGGCGCATCCAAGGCATTCTTAACGGCACTACGAACTACATTTTGTCCCAGATGGAAAGCGGCGCCTCTTACGCTGCGGCGCTGGCGGATGCGCAGTCACGGGGCTATGCCGAGGCCGATCCAACCGGCGACGTGGAAGGAATTGATGCGGCAGGCAAAGCCGTGATCCTAGCTAACACGCTGATGAGAGGCCAGCTGCGCATGGCCGATGTCGCGCGCCAGGGTATCACAGCTTTAACACCGGATATGATTGCTTCCGCCGCAGCCGCCAACGAGCGCTGGAAACTGGTTGCCCTGGTTGAGGGCCAGGGCAGCACCGTAAAGGCCTCCGTTGGACCGCAGCGCTTGCCGCTGTCGCATCCACTGGCCGGCGTTTCCGGCGCGACCAATGCTATCACCTATTCTACGGACCTGCTCGGAGAGGTAACCCTGGTCGGGCCGGGCGCCGGGCGCCAGGAGACAGGTTACGCCATTGTTGGCGATCTGCTGGCCATCCATAGGCAGGCGCATTAATCAGGGCAGGCCATCGGTCATCCACGCCGCCGGCGCGGCGGTACTTTCCAGGACGAGCGCTCGGCCAAACGCTTGCTCCATAAGGTCGGCAGCATTCCTTTCCGCCTGCCACATTTCAACTGCCGGGTAATCATCGGCCACAATGGTGAGGCGCAGTTGCGTATCATCCCAGGAAGCGGCGATATCATCAACATTGCCGTTTCGCCCACGCTCCAGGAACTCCGCCATGCGCAGCATGGCCGCCAGCCGCACCAATAGCAGCTCGTCACCTTCGACAAACAGCGAGGCATAATCATCAGGCGTAGGGTTGCCTTTGCGATGATACCGGGTAAGGAGGGCGATCAGCGCGATTTCGCGCGGCGTATATCCACCGAGGCCGCGGTTAACGATCAGCATCTGCGAATGTTTGTGATGGCCAGCGTAGTCAATGATGGAGCCAAGGTCATGCAGCATAGCCGCCGCGTCCAAGAGCAGCAGGTCATCCCTGCCGTAGCCATGCAGAGGTAACAGCTGCTCGAAAAGCCGGTCAGCCAGGAAGCGCACGTGATTGGCATGATCCTTATCGTAACTATAGACACGGGCCATATTGAGCACGCTGAAGCGACGCACATCACCCGCGACGGGATATGACAGGTGCTCCCAGAAACGCTCAAAAAACAATCCTTCGCGCAAGCCGTTGATGGACACTGTGAGTCGATCCTTTCCTAAACGATCCATCACGGCCGCTACAACCATCGCTCCCGGCAAGATAATGTCAGCGCGGTCGCTGTTGAGGCCCGCTATCTTTCGCCGGCGTGGCAGCGGCAGCGTCTGCAGCTGCTCAAGGCTTTCAGCCAGTTCCGAACGCAGGAGTTCAAACCCATGCAACGTGTCCAGCGGATACGCCTCCCGCATAGCCTGCATCGCGGCCAGATTGCGAATAGTGCCGCCCAGGCCTGCGAGGGGCTGCTCTTCCCAGCCTTCTAATGCGCTTAACCAGGCCACACTGTCCAAGTGGTGATCAATCTCCTCCTGCACCGCGTTGCGATCGGACTTGGCAATGGGATCAGTGGTCACGAATTGTGTCGTTAGCGCCAGGGCGCCCAGAGGCATAGACGCGCCACGTTGGAACTGCCGGCCATCTACCTGAGACAGCTGCATGCTGCCGCCGCCAATATCGATCACGTGTCCTTTGGCAAAGGACAGTTCATTAAGCACGCCCAAGGTCCCGTAGTATGCTTCACGCTCTCCATCCAGCACCTGCAGTGAGAGGCCGATCTCTTTCTCCACTTCTTCCACAAAGGTGGCTCCGTTGTGGGCATCACGTACGGCGCTTGTAGCAGTGGCGATAATTTCATCCACGCCGGAGCTGTCACAAAAGCGTTTGAAGAGCTGCAGCGTAAAGAAGGCCCGTGCCGTCGCTTCGGCGCTCAAACCGTGTTCGTCCATCCCTTCACGCAAACGAACAACTTCGCGTATTTCATCATCCAGATTGTAAGCGTAACCGGGCACGGTACTCATCACTATCATTCGCGCCGTATTTGAACCCAGATCAATCACGGCAACGCGCTCGGCAGAAGGGTGGTTCAACATATATATCCCCGAAAAAAGGTGCAACGATTAACGATAAAGCAAACATGATTGTACTCGAGGAGGCTGCTTCCGGACAGAACGCCCATTGACACACGCCAAAGCAGGCATATAATCTAAAAACGAACGTTCGTTCTTAAAGATGATTGAGGATACGACAAGTAAGGGGGAGCTTACTCGCCAGGCCATCACCCAGGCGGCCTATGACCTCTTTGTGCGGCAGGGCTACCATGGCACCTCGATGCGCCAGATCGCCGAGTCCACCGGCATTGCTTTGAGTGGCATCTACAACCATTTCGCGGGTAAAGAAGCTATTTTTCGCTCGGTTATTATGACCTATCACCCTTTCATCTCTCTCATGCCGCTGCTTGAAAACCTGGAGGGGGATTCGGCCGAGGAATTGCTCCGGCAAGCGGCGGGACTCATTGTGCGCCAGATGGAAGAGCAGCATGGTCTGCTCAATCTGTTGTTCATTGAATTGATTGATCTAGAAGGGCGCCATATGGCCGAATTGGTGGACCACGTTCTTCCCTACGTTTTACGCTTTCAGCAGAGAATCTTAGAACTGGAAAACTATCAGCTTCGCGCCGAAACGCCGCTTACCTTCTTTCGCTCTTTTATGGGCTTCTTTATCGCTTATTACGCCATGAATCAGTTGGTAGCTGGAACGGCTGCAGCACGTTTCGACACACTTACCATTGACGACATGATGGATATTTATCTCTATGGGCTCTTTACAAAAGGCGACCCGTCCTGAGCTATCCTCAGCCGGCCGTAGCGGACTTTATCTGAGCATTCCTTTCACCAGTTTGCGCTGGCGCAAAGCATGGCGCGACCTTTCGCTGCATAGATTGCGATCCGTCCTGGTCATCCTTTCTATCGCCGTAGGGGTGTTCACCTTTGGCCTCATTCTTGGCGCGCGCAATACCATCACCACCGAACTGCACAGCCAATACCTGTCTGTCGCTCCTGCGAGCGCTGACCTGCATACCTCACTTATTGACGAGGAGATGGTGGCGAGCGTTGGCCGTATGCCGGAAGTGGGCGTTGCTGCCGGTCGTCTGAACACCATTGTCCAGTATCTGGACAGTGCCGGTGAATGGCAGGACCTCCAGCTCTACGCGCGTGATGATTATCAAGAGAGTGAGGTCAATATCATTTATCCCTTTGAAGGAGAGTGGCCGCCTGGCAAGCATAACATTCTCATTGAGCGCAATTCATTACCCTTGATAGCGGCTGAGCTTGGGCAAGAGCTAGTTATTGAAGCGGCTAATGGGCAGAAACGTGCCCTCACGATCACCGGCCTGGTCCATGACATGAACCAGTTGCCCGCCCAGGTAACCGGAGTCCCCTATGGCTATGTGAGCTTCGACACACTCGAATGGCTGGGCATGCCGCGTGAGTTTAACGAACTGCAGATAGTTGTTGCCGAAGACCGCTTTGACAAAACGCATATTACGCGAGTTGCCGAGGCGGTTCGCGATAAGTTGGAAAAGGCGAGTGTAGTCGTAAGCTGGACGGAAGTACCTGAGCCTGGGGAACATCTGGTTGAAGAATTCTTGCCGACCATCATCTATATACTGACCTCATTGGGACTGCTTGCCCTGCTGCTCAGTGCGTTTCTGGTGGTGAACGTGATCACGGCCGTGGTTACCCAACAACAGAAGCAAATTGGCATCATGAAAAGCGTAGGTGCCAAGGGCAGACAAATCATGTCAATCTACCTGCGTATGGTGCTCGTCCTCGGTTTGGCCGCTCTCCTTCTGGCGGTGCCGTTGAGCATGTTGGGCGCACACGAATTCTCGCGCTTCATCGCCGGGCAGTTCAACTTTGACCTCGGAAAACTGCGGCCCGTGGTGTCGGTGATCCTCTTGGAGGTACTGGCCGCCCTGCTGGTTCCTGTCCTGGCTGCACTCTATCCCATACGCAACGGCACCCGCGTCACCGTTCGTGAGGCGATTCAGGACTACGGCCTAGAAGGCTCGGGAAGCCACCTAACGCCCCTTGAGCGCGGCATCGATCGCCTGCCCATTTCCCGCCCCTTGCGCATCTCCTTGCGCAACACATTCCGGCACAAAGGCAGACTGGCGCGTACCTTGATTACCCTGATGCTGGGCGGTGCCATATTTATGAGTGTCTTAGCCGTGCGCCGCTCTTTGTACAACACGCTTGAAGAGACGCTGCTAAGCCAGGGTTTTGACATACAGATACAGTTTGATCGCCCCTATCGCGCAGAGCGCGTCGCCAATGAGGCCGCCGGTACACCCGGCGTCGCCGTCGCTGAAACATGGCAGCTAGCACAGGGCATTCTCCTTCAGGACGACGGTACCGACGGTGACGACCTGATCGTTTACGCCCTTCCCCCTGACACGGAGCTCTACGAGCCTAGGATAAAGGCTGGACGTTGGCTCAGCTCTGACGACGGCGCGGCCGTCGTGGTACCCATGAGCTTGGGCAGCCGTGACGCCCAGGAAATGATAGGCCAACTGCTCACCGTGCGCCTCGGCGCCAAAGAGGAGGACTTGGTCGTGGTTGGCGTGCTGGAAGCGTTTCAACCACCCATCGTGCCTCCGTCAGTATATGTCAACAAGACGTATTACGACCGGGAGCTCGGCGGCTACGAGATGGCAAATCTGCTGCGTGTGCTGGTAGACAGCGAGACAGGCTACGTCGACCAGGAGGTGCGTAATACGTTGGAACAGCGTCTTGAATTTATTGGTCTGGATGTACGCTCCGTTCATACCCTCTCCTCGGATCGCGCCATTTTTAGTGAGCGCTTCAACATTATCACTGTCATTTTGCTCGTCATGGCCTCTTTAATGGCCGTGGTCGGCGCACTGGGCCTGATGGGCACGATGAGTATCAATGTCCTGGAACGGAAGCGTGAAATCGGCGTCATGCGCGCCATTGGCGCATCCGATCGGGCTGTTCTACGCATTTTCCTATTGGAAGGCATTGTCATTGGCATCATGTCATGGGCAGGGGCTATCCTTATCTCGCAGCCCATGAGCCGCCTCATCAGCCGGCAGGTAGGGCTCGCTTTTCTTGAACTACCGCTGCACTTTAAATACAATTGGTTTGGGCCGCTCTTGTGGTTAATCATCGTCATTTTCATTTCGGCCCTGGCGAGCCTGTTACCCGCCTATAACGCCGCGAGATTGAGTGTACGCGAGACGATCGCCTACGAATAACCCTTCCCTCGCCGGCTGCCAGTTCGTTACAACAACCTGAAAGTTGTGTGCCGGCTTCTCGCGAGCGCGCTACGATAGGCGGACAGTGCCGCCCAACAAAAGGTAATACAGTGAGCAAGCGCGAATTCCGCCTGGAGAACGAGCACGAATACAACACGGACAGCCCGGTGCGGTGGATAACTTCCCATGTTATGCGCTACCCGCTGATTCCCCTGGCGATCCTGCTGGGCGCTTTCCTCAACAATCTCGCCTACAGCTCGATTCAGGTGCTGATTGGTCGTGCGTTCGATCTCATTAACCAGCCGGAATGGGCAAACAATGCCCTTTTCTTTCTAGCCGTTGGCGTATTTGTGGCCGCGGCGGCCCAAGGACTCACCGGTCTACTGCGCAACTATGGCACGGAGTTTATGGCCCAACGCGTCGAACGGGATGCGCGCAATGAGCTCTATATCGACCTGCTCGGCCGGAGCCAAAGTTTTCACGGGCAGCAGCGCATCGGCGACATTATGGCCCGCGCGACCAACGACGTGCGGCAGCTCAATTTCATGTTTAGTCCCGGGCTGATGTTAATCGTTGATTCGCTGATGGGTATCATCGTGCCCGTGTTCATCATCGCCACGTTGGACGTGCGCTTGCTGCTGGTGCCTGTTCTATTTCTTATCGCCTTCGCCATCACCATATGGGATTACGCCCGGCAGCTTAATCCGGTCAGTATCGCCATGCGCGAACAGTTTGGCATCATGAACGCCGGCCTAACGGAAACGATCGCCGGCATTGAAGTGGTCAAAAGCAATGCCCAGGAAGCAGCTGAAGAAACGAAATTTGTCAGTGATGCTTCTCTCTTCCGTGACTATTTTGTGCGCCAGGGTGAGATCCAAGCCCGCTATTTACCGATGCTCGTCTTCAGCGTGGCCTGGGCCGCGGCCTTTTTTTTGGCTGCCATGCTCTGGCAGGCCGGCGAAATCAGCGCCGGTACAGTCATCACCTATATGGGTCTGGTTGGCACCTTGCGTTTCCCAACGTTTATTTCTATCTTTTCCTTTAATCTTGTCCAGCTCGGCATAGCCAGCGCCCGCCGCATTCTTGAACTGCTGAATACATCAGGCGATCTGGATGAGAACCCAGACGGTGTGACTGCGCCTATTCAAGGCGAAGTTGCTTTCAAAGACGTCAGTTTCCGCTACAACGGCAAACCCGTCTTGCAGGAGATTTCTTTTACCACCCGGCCCGGAGAAACAGTGGCCATAGTTGGCGAGACTGGATCTGGTAAGACGACGCTCACGCGCCTGATCAACCGCATTTTCGACACAAGCAGCGGGCAGGTCATGATCGACGGCGTTGATGTCCGTGACTGGAATCTGGAGTCCTTGCGCTCGCAAATCTCGACCATTGAGCAAGACGTCTTTCTGTTTTCGCAAACGCTGGCGGAAAACATCGCCTTTGGCCGGCCAGATGCCGGCGAGGAAGCGATTGAGCAAGCCGCTCGTCAAGCACAGGCGGATGACTTTATAAGGGACTTCAAAGAGGGATATCAGACCGATGTGGGCGAACGAGGTGTCATGCTTTCTGGCGGCCAGCGCCAGCGCATTGCCATTGCCCGCGCCTTCCTAACAGACCCTCGCATCCTCATTCTGGATGACAGCACCAGCGCCATTGATAGTGCCACCGAAGATCAGATCCAGCGCGCCATGCGCCGCATTAGCAGCCAGCGCACGACATTCCTGATTACCCACAGGTTGAGCCAGATCCGCTGGGCGGATCGCATCATCGTTCTTAAAGGCGGGCATATGGTCGACCAGGGCACCCACGAGGAACTATTGGAACGCAGCAAGGATTACCAGCGCATCTTCGCGCGCTATGAGTAGTCCGGCAAGGACTGTTATCAGGTATGGGATTTATTCTCGACGGGCTTGAAACTGAAGATTATGACCGGCAGTACGGAGATCGTGAGCTGCTTGGGCGCATACTGAGTTACTTCCGGCCCTACACCAAGGAAATGATCCTGGTAGCGGTCATGATAACCCTCAATTCGGTCGCCAGTATTGGTGGTCCGATACTCATCGCTAAAGCGATCGATATTCTCTCTGTCAATCCCTCTACGCAGGCTATCGCACTCCTGTCGCTGGGCGTGCTGGTGCTTGGTGTATCCGCCTGGGTATTCAACTTCATTCGCCAGTGGTTTTCGGCGCGCGTGACCGGTAATGTGGTGCTGCAGCTTCGACAGGATGCCTTCGCCGCGACGGTACGCCATGACATGTCCTTCTATGACGATCATCCATCGGGCAAGATTGTCAGCCGCATCACGTCCGATACGCAAGATTTCGCCGAAACCGTCAACCTGACGCTCAACCTGCTTAGTCAGGTTCTGCTGGTTATCTTGCTGACCGTCTGGCTGCTGACAATCAGTGTGCCGCTCACATTGATATTAGTTCTGATGACGCCAGTGGCCGTGATCATCGCCCTCAGCTTCCGGCGGGTCGCGCGCCGCGTGACCCAGAACTCGAAGCGGGCTACGGCCGTAATCAACGCCCAGATTCAGGAATCAATCAGCGGCATCGTGGTCGCCAAAAGCTTCCGCCAGGAACAGGCCATATACGATACCTTTGACGCGAATAACCGCCAGGGGTATGACACAGGCCTGCAGCGCGGGCTGACGTTGGTCAGCATTTTTCCCATTATGGGCCTGGCATCCGGCCTGGGCACGGCCGTCCTGCTCTACTTTGGCGGCTTGGCGACCAAGAATCCAGTCGCCGGGGTCACCGTGGGCGATTGGTATCTCTACATGCAGACTGTCGGTTTCTACTGGTGGCCGATGATGAATGTCGCCTCTTTCTGGAGCCAATTCCAGGATGGTTTGGCCGCATCGGAACGCGTGTTTGCCCTAATCGAT
>JBJYWX010000387.1:0-3117 GCA_046259695.1 Promineifilaceae bacterium (SeqCode)
TGGCGATATCAAACGTATCACCGCCTTTGATAAGCTGCAGCGCTTCTTCCGGGGACTCACTCAAATGATACGCCATGCCCCATGAATCGACCTGCGCGCCCAAAATTCGCCGGCTGGTCGCGTTGTCGTCCACAAACAGCAGCCGCTTGCCCTTTAACGCTGGTAATTCTCGTTCGGCCGCTTCGCCCGGCGCCTCGATTGCGTTGGCGCGGAAAGTAAAATGGAAGGTAGATCCCTCGCCGGGAATGCCCGCACTTTCCACCCACATCGTGCCGCCCATCAGCTCGCTCAGGCGCTTGCTAATTGCCAGCCCCAGCCCTGTGCCGCCAAACCGGCGCGTGGTCGAGGCATCTACCTGGCTGAAAGACTGGAAGAGGCGGTCAATACGGTCAGCCGGAATGCCCAGGCCCGTGTCTCGCACCGAAACGTGATAAAAATAGGCCTTGCCCTCACTGCCGCTTCCCTGTTCCTCAATCGGGCTGCCCGATGCCGTGACTACTATCTCACCTTTCTCCGTGAACTTCACCGAGTTACTGAGCAGGTTCACCACAATCTGCCGCAGGCGGACCACGTCGCCCATCAGATATTCCGGCGTATCGGGCGTGATAATATAGGCTAGGTCCAACCCCTTATCGGCCGCCTTAGGCACCAGCAAATCAAGCGCGCTTTCCAACGTATTCCGCAGGTCCACCGGCGCCATCTCGATATCCATTTTGCCCGCTTCAATCTTAGAGAAATCGAGGATATCATTAATGATTGTCAACAGCGCATCACTGCTGTTGCGAATCGTTTGCGCGTAATCAATCTGTTCGGCGTCCATTTCCGTATCTAGCAGCAGGCTGGTCATGCCGATGATGCCGTTCATCGGCGTGCGGATTTCATGGCTCATTGTGGCCAGGAAAGCGCTCTTAGCCTCATTGGCTGCCTCGGCCGCGGCGCGCGCTTCCGTGGCGTCCACAAAGAGGCGTTCGTTTTCCACCGTCGCGGCCACAACGGAAGCGATTTGCGTCAACATGCCCTCGTCGCGCTCGCCAAAGGCACCCACCTGGAAACTACCGGCGTTGAGCACGCCGATAAAGCGTTCACCGACCATCATCGGTACGTTAATCACCGAGCGCAGTCCCTGTTCGGCCAGCCGCCGCGCGTCGGCCATGTCCACATCGCGAATATCGGGCGTGCATATCAATCTGCGCTCACGCATGGCCTGGCCGACGAGCGAGTCGTCAATCGCAATCTGTTCCGAGACGGGGATCATGTCTACCTCGCCGGACGCGGCGTAAACCGTCAGGTTCTCGCCGTCGCCGCTGGGTAGGGCGGCGCTGACGCGGTCGGCGGAGATGATTTGCGGCGTGAAGCTGGTCACCACGGCCAGAACTTGCTCGATGCCCTCCGCAAGATTCATTTCGCGGCCCATCTGGTTGAGCAGGGCCAGGCGCCGGTTTTGTTCCTTGGAATCAGTGAAAAGACGGGCATTATCCAGGGCGATGGAAGCCAGCTCGGCAAAACGGCCGACCAGCACGACTTTCGCATCGTCGAACTGCAGGTCGGTATCGTGATCATAGGCCATACCGATCGTGCCGACGATTTTGTCGCCCGAATGCAGGGGCACGGCCATCAGGCCGCGGATAATGCTCAGTTCCTCGCTGGGCGTGCGATATTCCCAGGTGTTGTAGTCATTGACCAGGATCGCCTTCCCCTCTTCCCATACACGGCCGGACAAACCCTGACCCTTTTTCAGACGATAGCCGATCACGGATTCAAAGATGCCGACGCCTACCTTCTGCTCGAGCACATTATCCTGCTCTTCCAGAAGAAACACAAAGCCATGCGGCGTACCAAGGAGCTGGCCGGCGCGGTTTATAATCGCGTGCAGCAGGTCGTTCAGGTCGAGGCGGCTGATCAGCCCGAGGGTCGTATCATGCAGCGCCGCGAGGTATTCCGTCTGGCGCTGCGTTTCATCTTCCGCCCGTTTCTGTTCGGTGATGTCAGTGATGAAGCAGCGGATGTGGTCGGTATTAGGCACAATGTGAAAGAGCTCTTCGTACCAGCGATCATCGACCTGGATCTCGCGCACCGTCTCATGGCCGGGATGGGTATCCAGCGTATTCAGGATAGAATCGAAATCCACTAAAAGAGGCGAGGAGAGCCCGTCGAGGCGGCATTCGGGAAAAATCTCTTCACCCGCGGGATTGAGGTAATCGATTACTCCGTCGCGATTGAGTTCGATAATGGGCCGCGGCGTCATTTCCGGGAAACTGGCCAGACGCGTTAATTCCTGATTGGCCTCTTCCAACTGCTCGCGCTGCTGCCAGCGCTCGATAGACAACGCTAGGTGCGTGGCAATCGTGATCGCGACCTTGACATCCTCGGCGCTGTAGCCATCCTCTTTCCGCGTTGCCAGCGTCAGCGCGCCCAGCGTCTGGCCGTAGACGTTCAGGGGCACGGAGAGGATACTCTTTAGTGTGCCATCCCACAGCGCGGGATCGACGATGTGCGTAACCGGGGCGTCCGCGATATCCGCTGCGCTTAGCACGCGCGCCATGCCGCCGGCCATGATATCGCCTGGCAGGCCGTCGGCAAGGGGAATTTCACCGCAGTAAACGGTTTCCTTGTCCGGACGCGTCTCCACCAGCGTGCGCAGGCAGTAGGTTTTCCCGTCGCGGTTGTCCAGGGCCAACGTGCAGCGATCGAAGCTGAGCAGCCATTTCATGTTGCTGGTCAGCTTCTGTAAAAGCTGCTCCAGGTCATTGGCCTGGGCGATCAGCAGCGCAAACTCGGACAACATGCCGTAGCGCGCGGCCTGAATCTTCCCGTCGTTTGTTACCATGTTGCTCTCCACTGGCGGACTGTAGAATGAAGATCCATACGCAGGAAAAAAGCGCCGCACATAAGCGGCCCTTCATCATAAGATAGTACTACGATGGTGGCCGAACGGCAAGATTACGGCAAGTGGCAAGTGGCAGGTGCTGGGAGGCGAGGCAAGGGGGCAAGTGTGCGGCACTGCGCGGTTTTTGGCAGTTACCTGCCAACCTGGACCGAAGAGGTTGGTTTGTAACGTTTGGAAGACGGAAGTCTATCATACTAAGGTGCAGTGACGGCCGCTGCAGTCGATTTGCG
>JBJYWX010000388.1:0-18845 GCA_046259695.1 Promineifilaceae bacterium (SeqCode)
ACCCAAGCGGTCGGGTAGGTTGGGATTACCCCAGCAGAAATTGTCGAGAATGGCGACGGTGTCAGGGTCTGCGCCGGCGGCGACGACATTGCGCAGCGCCTCGTCGATCGCCGCCCAGGCCATCAGGTAGGGATCGATCTGGCCATACTGCGGGCAAATGCCGTTGCCTATGGCCACAGCGCGCGGGGAATGTGTTTCTTGAACAACCTGGGGCACGATCACGGCCGCGTCTGACGGGCCCTGGTTAGCAACGCCGGTGAGCGGTTTGACGGCCGTGCCACCCTGTACCTCGTGGTCGTAACGCCGAAGGACCGTCTCTTTGCTGCGGATATTAGGAAAGGCGAGCAGTTTTAGTAGGGCCTCTTGCGGCGCCAGCCCGGGATCGCCGCTTTCCGGAAGAGGCGCAGGCGGTTCCCAGATAGCCTGCAGCGACTGCCGCGGCACGCCGTCATGCAGGAAGCTCATTGACAGGTCGCCAACCAAAGCCTCATCATAAAAGATGCGCAGTTGCCCGCTGTCTTCAAACTCGCCCAGGCAAAATGCTTCAACATCCTGGCCGCGCGCCAGTTCTTGCAGTCGCGGCCAAAACGGCCGCGGCACGGCAAGGACCATACGCTCCTGCGCTTCGCTGAGCCAGATCTCCCAGGGCAGCAAGCCGGAATACTTGAGCGGCGCGTCGCGCAGCTGCACGCGTGCTCCCACACCTTCACCCATCTCGCCGATGGCTGAGGAAAATCCACCTGCGCCGCAGTCGGTGATGGCGTTATACAAGCCTTCATCGCGTGCCAGCAAGATTAGCTCCTGTACCTGTTTTTCAGTAATTGGGTTTCCAATTTGCACCGCTGACCCGGCCACTTCGCTCGTAGAGACATCCATCTCCATGCTGGAAAATGTTGCGCCGCGCAGGCCATCACGCCCTGTACGCCCGCCAAGAGCGATGATGAGGTCGCCTGGCTGCACCGCGGTGGGATGGGAGCCGCGGGGCAGGATGCCAAGGCAGCCACAATAGACAAGCGGGTTGGCGGTATATCCTTCATGGTAGAGGATGGCGCCATTCACGGTTGGGATGCCCATTTTATTGCCATAGTCTTCTATGCCAGCCACAACGCCAGCGGCGATACGGTGGGGATGCAGCACGCCGGCCGGCAGCAGCTCGCGTGCCGTCTCCTCCGGCCCGAAGCAGAGCACATCGGTATTGGCGATAGGTCTGGCGCTGACGCCCAGCACGTCCCGCACCACACCACCAATGCCTGTATTGGCGCCGCCAAAAGGCTCGAGCGCCGATGGGTGGTTATGTGTCTCTACTTTGAAAGCCAGGTCATACCGCTCGTCGAACGCGGTGATACCGGCGTTGTCCACGAAAGCCGATCGCACCCAGGGGCGGTTAATGGATTCGGTCGCGGCGCGGATGGTGGTGTTGAGCAAACCGTCGATTTCACGCGTGACTGTTGCCCCGGAGAGGTCGCCCGCAGCCGGTCCCACATAGTTAATCTTGGCCTTGAAGGTCTTGTGCACGCAGTGCTCGCTCCATGTTTGGGCCAGCGTTTCCAGTTCCACATCGGTAGGATCACGCCCTTCGGACCGGAAATAGGCCTGGATGGCCAACATCTCCGGCAAGTCGAGGGATAGCCGTCGTTCGCGGCTGATGGCCAGGAGTTCCTCATGAGAGGCCTGCAAAAGGGCGATCTTCTCTGCCAGGGCACTTTCCCGTTCGGCGCGGGCAAACGGCGGCGTAACAGGAGCATCCACCGTGAACCGCTGGACAACGGGGTTGGCCAGAACGCCGGCTGCGAACCGGGCCACCTGCGCTGGATCTACCTTTCCGGCCAGCGTATAGCGCCTCCCGGTCGCCGCCTCCTCCAGCCCAGTGATGCCCAGTTGAGCTGCAGCCCTTACCAGGCTGTCGCCCGGAGAATCGGTCACCCCGGGAAGATAAGTAACCTCGACCACGGCCCTTTCGCCATCTCGCTCCTCGGGCCCGGCCTGGCCCTGCCATTCTTCCACTTGCGCCGTTTCAGTCAGGGGATCGGCCAGCAGCAGCGCCGCGAGGCGCTCAACATCAGCCATATGAAGCATTCCGCGCAAGAAAAAGAGGTGTTCGGTCGCGATCGCCCGCAGACCAGTAATACCGTACTGCGCGGCGCTGGCTAGCAGCCGCGCCCCCTGCCCGTCCAACTCCTCCGAATTGGGCGACACGAGAACGCGATAGATATGCTGGGCGACAGGCACTCTATCGGCCCGCTGCTGCTCGCGTGAGATCATCCTACCCCTCCTGAGGCAGTACCGCTACCGGCCATAAACAAAACACCCGCCTATGAGCTATGACGGGTGCGTGAAATTTCTCTATTATGAAGCTGTCCTGGTCAGTTAGCGCGATGGGGTGCTTCATCACAGCCACGTGGCCACCAGGGAACTGGGAATAGATCAGGCAGGCCATTGGCAAATTTCCCCCTCTCCTATCTGCCCGACCAAGTCCACCATGTTTTCATTGTAACCTACAAGCAAGCGCGGCGCACTGGTCAAATAACACAAAATCGGGCAGATAATATTGATAGAGTAGCCCGATCTGAATAGAATAGATTCATCGTGACCTTTGTATAAGCAAATGCCCCGGCCGTTTTCATTCCATAGCAGAAATAGGCCGGCCTGGAGAATGCATTGGCCCACGTTTCCCATAAGCTCTCGAACTCTCTCGAGGGCGCTCTCGCCGGAGGCGGCGACCCCGCCACCTCGCCCCTGTACGTCTTTGGCCCGTTTTTGAAACTGATCGTTGTCGCCGGTGTGGCCCAGGTCACATTTGGCGCCAGTATCTGGCTGGTCATACTGACCATCGCTGTTGTGGCGGCAATGTATCGCCTGGTGATGGTTTGGGTGACGGATGGTTCAGGCGGCAGCGGCCTAAGCGAGGAAGAGTTCGGCAGTTGGGCGGTAAAGATTAACGCCAGCATCACATTCGTTGAGTACACGCTGACTTTTCTGGTAAGTGTAGCCGCCCTGGTGACGTTCTTGGCCGATCGTTTCCCAGCGCTGAACCAAACCGTGCTAGGCGTCCAATACCGCACGATCCTGGCTGTTACCCTAAGTGTCATGACCGGCTGGTTGGTAAATCGCGGCCCGAAAGCAGCCGCGCGCGCCTTTGGCCCGGCAACCGCGTCCGTCTTACTGCTCATGTGGATCATGGTCTTCGCCACGATTTTCCGGCGCGGCTTGCAGCTTCCGCCATTGACTTTGGAGGCGTTCAGACCGGCGTACCTGAATCTCACGTTGGGCGGCTATGCGCGCATTCTGGCGGTCATGACGGGCATCGAGATTTTCGCCAACCTGGTAGCTGCCTATGAAGGTAAGCCGGCTGAAAAAAGCCACAAAGCGTTCGGCAGCCTATTGATCGTTATGGGTACAACCTCGGTCACCATGCTCATCGTGGGACCGGCGATCTACGCCCTTTCCGATCCCCTCAATCACGATGTGTCCGTTTTTACACAGACAATGGACCGCTTACTGCCCCAGCCACTGCCCTGGCTCGGCACGCTGGTGGGCGTTGCCGTCCTACTTTCGGCAGCCGCGGCGAGCGCTCAAGGCCTGCAGAACCTGGCATTGGGCCTGGAGAAACGCCATTATGTACCTGCTTTTGTGGGCCGTCGCAATGCTTATGGTGTAGCACCGGTCCCGGTATGGATTGAAGTGGCGCTGGTCACGCTGTGTTTTCTCTTCTTCGGCACGCATGAGGAGACATACCTGGCAATCTATGCCGCGGGCGTATTTATCCTCTTGAGCATGACCGGCTGGGCGGCAACGAAGCGGCTGTGGCGGGAGGCGAAAGCAAAGAAAGGGGAGATGCCCTGGGCAGCTCTTGCAGGTACCTTTCTGGCGGCCGTCTTGACCACCCTGGCCACACTTATCATCTTCCGCGAGCGCTTTCTTGAAGGGGCCTGGGTTTACCTGGTTCTTATACCCATACTTTACAGCGGATTCTTCTATTTCCGGCGGCGATTGGGTGAGCCGCTGGCAATTAAGGATTATATCGGCCGGTTAACAGCCGAAAGGCGGCACCTGCCCTTCTTTAACGACCCCGAGTCTCCAGATCGAGCAGCCATTCGCCATATCCTAGTACCAGTCGAAGGATACGATCTCGCCGAGGAATCCCTCTCCGTAGCCCAATCGCTGAGCGGCGCTACGGCGGCACAGCTCACGCTGATGTGTGTGATTCCCGGACCGCGGCGGCGCTATATGCGCGGCCTTGGCGGGTGGCGGGCGGTGGATGAACCATCTGAAACAGAACGTTACGTGAGGCAGGTATTCGCGCAGGCAAATGCGGCGGGCGCCGCTGCGCAGACGGTTGTGCGCCGCGGGCGAATCACGGCCGAAATCTGCAACGCTGCCAACTACGGTATGGACATGGTCATTATGAGCAATAACTGCAGATCGGGTCTGCAGCGCCTGCTAGGCGGCAGCGTCGCCCAAGAAGTGGTACGGAGCGCGGTTACGCCGCTGCTGCTGCTTCAGCCGCGTGGTAATTGGCGCAATCAAAGCACTTCTTTCCGGCGTTTATTGGTGGCCCTGGATGGTTCCGAATTTTCGGAGCGCATCCTGCCCTACGTTGCAGCGCTTGCTCGACCATTTCAGAGTGAGATCATCCTGCTTTCGGTGCCGGTAGGCGTCATGTCATCAAAGTATCAGGAAACGATTGAGCAGTATCTAGATAGGCTGGCAAAAGAGCTGGCCGCTCAAGCCCTTGTGGTGCGGACCCTGGTGACCGGCAGCGCGGCGGCGCAGACGATCGTGGCAACGGCCGCCGAGGAAAGAGTGGATTTAATTATGCTGGCCACGCATGGGCGCAGCGGCATGGAACGCTTGATGATGGGCAGTGTCGCTGAACGCGTTATAAACAGCACGCCATGCCCCGTTTTTCTCTTGCCGGTACGCACGCAAAGCGAGGAGCTGCCTGCAGCGGCTGGCGGCTCACTTGCGCGTATCCCGTTCGATTAATCCGCCCTGGAGCGGCAAAAGAGCATATAGTCCAGCGGCTCGGTCGCCGCACCCGCAAAGTACAGGATGGGCGTGAGCTGGCTGCGGTGCTCTGTGGCGTGGTTTATCACGTGTTGGCAGAGGTCCTTGAGGGGAAGAGTGAAGGCGTCACCACGCGTGTTATGATAGCTAATTGGCTGCGCGAAATCCTGGTCTTCCTGGCCGGTCAGGAACAGTTCCCACCCTTCACGAACTGGCAGCCAGGCTTCCTCTATTGCTTCTAGCGAGGCGAACGTTTCAGGCGTGAATAGGGCGTCCGGGCTGCGGCCGTTGCAGCGCTCGAGCCAGATATATTCTGCCCCAAGGCAGTGAACCAGCGAGGCATGCACCGTTTTGGAAAATAGCATCCGTTCAGCGTAATAGTCAGCTTTATCAAGCCGGCGGGCGCCGGCAAAGAGGCGATCCCAGGCCCAACTGTTATATTGAAAGAGTTGCCTGAAATGTGAGGCGATCATTGTTCCCTCCTTAGTTTAGGGACGGTCCTTCATCGCTCTCCTTCGCGGCCGAAGGACATAGATCGTTTAGGGGGCAGCCGGTGCAGTTAGGTTTTCGGGCATGGCAGCAGCGCCGGCCGTGAAAAATGAGCAGGTGCGATATCTCTATCCAGCTTTCGCGCGGTATCACGTCCATCAACTCCTGTTCCACGCGCTTGGGATCGGTCTGCTGCGTAAGCCCGAGCCGCTTCGCCAAACGTTTGACATGGGTGTCCACGGTCACGCCATCGGCGATGCCATGGATTTCACCCAATACCACGTTGGCCGTCTTGCGCGCCACGCCGTTTAAGGTCAATAGATCCGCCATATTGTCCGGGACTTCGCCGCCATATTGGTGCAGGATCATCTGGCTCGATTCCTGAATATACTTCGCCTTTTGGCGAAAGAAGCCGGTAGATCGAATCGCTTCTTCCAACTCGGTGCGATCCGCACCGGCAAAATCACCCACGCTGCGATACATCTCAAAAAGCTGCGGCGTTACCTGGTTAACGCGCTCATCGGTACACTGCGCCGATAGTATGGTCGCGACCAGCAATTCATGAGGCGAGCCATAATCAAGTTCACAGTGAGCATCAGGATAAGCAGCGCGTAAGCGATCAATCATGGTGTGTATGGTTGCTTGCGAAATAGAGGTCATGGGTCTAGACTCTTTGCGCGCCTAGGCGGCGGAAACGTCGCTTCGGTGACTGACTAGCCAGCGCAGCCCGATTGAGGGAAAATGTACCGGAATTCCCACACGCTAGCAAGCGCGAATCTGGTTTAACAGGCGGCATCATTTTTGCGGCGCGGTGTACTCGCCGGCGGCATGGTTTACTGGCACGCCTGTGCTTGTGCCGTCATTCTACGCACGACGCTTCACATGCATATCTTACTTGAGGAAGAGTATGTTTCTTGATTTCGGTCGCGACACATGTGGACAGGTAAATATTGCCGGCAAACGGGAATGGCTGGTAACCAACGGTATAGGCGGATATGCTTCGGGCACAATCGCCAATATGCTGACCCGTCGTTACCACGGTCTCTTGGTAGCGGCGCTCCGCCCACCGCTGGGTCGCACACTGCTGCTGGCGAAATTGGATGAAACGATTGAATATGACGGAATCCACGTGGAAAGTGGGCACTATTATCCGTTGTATGTGAACCGCTGGAGCAACGGTCACAGCCTGACCGAACCGGACGGCCACCATCATATCGATCGCTTTCACCTAGAAGGCACCACGCCGGTCTGGACGTTCGCCTGCGCCAACGCTCTGCTGGAAAAGCGTATCTGGATGCAGCCTGCGGAGAACACAACCTATATCCAGTACCGCCTGGCGCGCGCCGCCGGGCCGCTGCTGCTGCAGGCCAAAGCATTCGCTAATTATAGAAGCTACCACGATACAACGATAATCAATGATTGGCAGGCCGAAATCCTGCCCGTGGAACGCGGCCTACGCCTGCAAATGTTCCCGGAGGCGGCGCCATTTTACCTTTTGAGTGATCGCGCCTCACTGCAGCCGCGTTTTGAATGGTACGAAGACTTCCTGCTCAGCGAGGAAGAGTACCGCGGGCAAAATGATATCGAAGAGGACCTGCTCTACGTGGCGCAGCTAAGAGCAGTGTTGCAGCCCGGTGAGACATTGACCGTTATCGTCTCAATGAATAATCAAGCCAACCTGAATGGCGCGGAAGCCCTGGCGGAACGCGCGGCTTACGAAAAAGAGAAGCTTGACAAGGCGCGCAGCATGTTCAGCAAGCCGCAGCCGGCGGCCATTGAACAGTTGGCGCTCGCGGCCGATCAGTTCCTGGTCAGAAGGCCCACGGTGGACAATCCCGGCGGACTATCCATCATAGCCGGCTACCCCTGGTTCAGCGATTGGGGCCGCGATACCATGATTGCCCTGCCCGGTCTGACGCTCAGCACCGGCCGTCCGGAGGCTGCAGCAACGATTCTGCGCACGTACGCACAGTTTGTCAACCAGGGAATGCTCCCCAATCGTTTCCCGGATGAAGGCGAGGCGCCCGAATACAATACCATTGACGCCTCCCTCTGGTACATCGAGGCTATCCGCCGCTATTTTGAAGCGACCGGCGATCTTTCCTTGTTGGCAGAGCTGTACCCCATGCTCGTCGATATCGTGGGCTGGTACCAGCTCGGCACGCGCTTCCATATCCGCCTGGATGAGTCAGATGGCCTGCTCTATGGCGGCGAAGACGGCATGCAGCTTACCTGGATGGACGCTAAGGTCGGCGACTGGGTCGTAACGCCGCGCAGCGGCAAAGCCGTGGAAGTCAATGCCTTATGGTACAACGCCCTGCATACGGTTGCCGAGATCGCGAGGGAATTGGGCGAAAACGCCGCGCACTTTGAGACCCTTGCCACGCAAGCACGGCAAGGCTTCGCGCGCTTTTGGAACGACGAATATGGATATTGTTATGATGTGCTGGATTGTCCGGAAGGCGAGGACGACGCCTCCTTGCGGCCAAACCAGCTTCTCGCCGTTTCTTTGAGGCACAGCCCACTTACCCACGTGCAGCAGCGATCTCTGGTAGACGCCTGTGGCCGCCATCTAGTGACCGCGTACGGTCTGCGCACCCTTTCGCCTGAAGATGATGCGTACATCGGCCATTACGGGGGCGACCAGACGAAACGCGACGGCGCTTATCATCAGGGTACGGTGTGGGCCTGGCTCATCGGTCCGTTTGTCGAGGCGCATTTACGGGTCTACCGGGACCCGGCGCTGGCACGTTCTTATTTGAGCGGCCTGCTGCGCGAACTTAGCATGCACGGCGTTGGCAGCATTAGCGAGATTTTTGACGGCGATCCGCCGTTTACGCCGCGCGGCTGCACGGCACAAGCCTGGAGCGTTGCTGAACTGCTGCGCGCCTGGCAGTTGACTGAACAATAGCGCAACTAACGGGCTAACCTTTCGGTGCTCGTCTGTTACGATTATATGGGGCTTTTACGCAGGCGCTGGCCTTTGGCCGCCGCCGGAATGCTTACTTTGAAGTAACGGAGAAACGACCATGACTAAAATCAACGAGCTCTACGCGCTTGGCCAATCTGTCTGGTATGACAATATTGAACGTGATCTAATAAACAGCGGGCAGCTGCAGGCACTTATAGATGAGGGCATCGTGGGCCTGACGTCAAACCCTTCAATTTTCCAGAAAGCAATCAGCGGCAGCGATGCCTATGATGCCGATCTTCGGGCTCTGGCCGGCGATGGCAAAAGCGCGCTGGAGATTTTTGAAGCTCTGGCCATAGATGACCTGCAGCGCGCGGCCGATCTGCTTTATCCCGTCTTTGAAGAGACAAACGGCAAAGATGGATACGTTAGCCTGGAGGTTAACCCCAATTTGGCTTACGACACGGAAGGCACGATTGCCGAGGCGCGCCGCCTTTTTGCAGCACTGGGACGGCGGAACGCGATGATCAAGGTACCGGCTACCCAGGCCGGCATTCCGGCCATTGCTACGCTGATTGGCGAAGGCATCAACATCAATATCACCCTCCTGTTTTCTAACGACAATTACCAGGAAGTCGTCGAGGCGTATCTCGAAGGCCTCGAAGCGCTGGCGCGCGAGGGCGGCGATGTTTCCCGTGTTGCTTCTGTGGCCTCATTCTTCGTCAGCCGGGTAGACGGCAAGGTAGACAAAGCGCTGGCCGCGATCGGCAATGAAACGCTGCAGGGCAAGATCGCGATCGCCAACGCGAAGATCGCTTACACCATTTTTGAGGCATTGTTCAGCGGCGAGCGCTGGGAGCATCTTGCCGCTGCCGGCGCCCAACCGCAGCGTTTGTTGTGGGCAAGCACCAGCACAAAGAATCCGGATTATTCTGACGTTTTGTATGTAGATGGATTGATTGGCCCGGATACCGTTAATACGGCGCCACCGCAGACGATAGAGGCGTTTCTCGATCACGGCACTATAGCCGTAACGCTGACCGTGGACGTAGACGAGGCGCGCAGCCAACTCGCAGCGTTGGCAGAGGCCGGGATCGATCTGGATGCGATTACGGCCGCGCTGCAAGTAGAGGGAGTGGAAGCATTTGCCAGTTCTTTCAATGATTTGATCGCTAGTATCGAAGCTGAGCGCTTGCGCGCCGCCGCCCAGGGAATGGGCCTGTCCGTGACGGCCGAAGGTTATCAGGAATTGATCGCCAATGCCCTGGAAAACATCGCTGCTGAGAATATCATTTCCCGTATCTGGGCCGAGGATTATACAGTATGGGGATCAGAACCAGAGGAAATTAGCAATCGCCTGGGCTGGCTAAACATAGCGAATGAGATGCTGGACAACATCGACCGGCTGGAGGCATTTGTCTCCGAGTTACGAGAAAATGGGTACACTGATGTTGTACTTTTAGGCATGGGGGGGTCAAGCCTGGCCCCGGAGTTATTCGGCAAAGTATTCGGAACGGCCGAAGGCTACTTGAACCTGACTGTCATTGACAGCACCGACCCCACGGCGATCCTGAATGCTTCTTCCGGCCTTGACCTGGAGAAAACCTTATTTGTGGTGGCAACTAAGTCAGGCGGAACCGCAGAGACGATGTCGCTCTTTAAATACTTCTATAACCAGGTTGTCGATGCGCTGGGTCAAGAAGAGGCGGGCCGCCATTTTGTGGCCATTACCGACGGGGGCAGCAAGCTGGAGACGCTGGCCGGGCAATTTCATTTTCGCGAACTCTTCTTGAATAACCCGAACATTGGCGGCCGGTATTCAGCGCTTTCTTACTTTGGACTTGTGCCTGCGGCCCTGATTGGCGTGGACACGCGCCGCTTGCTCAATGAGGCGCGTATCGCCGCCTGCAACGCGGGTGGTGAGGGCTGCGAGCCTGGCTCGCCCAATGTTGCCGCCGTGCTGGGCGCGGTAATAGGCGAACTGGCCAAGCAAGGCCGCGATAAGCTGACGCTTATCATCTCGCCAGACGCAGCGGCCTTCGGCGAATGGGTGGAGCAGCTTATCGCCGAGAGCACCGGGAAGAACGGCACCGGCATCCTCCCGGTCGTAGGTGAAGCGGTCGATGGGCCGGAGGTATTTGGTGAAGACAGGTTGTTTGTCTATTTGCGCCTGGACGGAGACGACACTTTTGACGCCCAGGTCGACGCACTGGAAGCCGACGGCCAGCCCGTGGTTCGTCTGGCATTGAGTGATCTATATGAGCTGGGACGGCAGTTCCTCTTATGGGAATTGGCGACGGCCGTAGCCGGTCGGCAAATGGGCATCCAGCCTTTTAACCAGCCAAACGTTGAGGCGGCTAAGGTCCAGGCGCGGCAAATGATCGCTGCTTACAAAGAAACGGGCACCCTGCCCAAGGCGGAAGTCATGGCGCCTGATCCCGGCGCGCTGCAAGAGTTCCTGGCCGGCGCCGAAGCGGGCGATTACATAGCTGTCCAGGCCTATATTCCGCCCACACGGCAGACGGACGAATCATTGGGCGTGTTACGCGAGTGGCTGCGCAATCATACCGGCCTGGCGGCTACGGTGGGATATGGCCCGCGCTTCCTGCATTCGACCGGACAGCTGCACAAGGGCGATGCGGGCAATGGTTGGTTTATTCAGCTTACCGCCGATATGCCGGTAGATCTCCCTATACCCGATGAAGCGGGTAAGGATGCTTCAAGCATCAGCTTTGGCTTGCTGAAGACGGCGCAGGCGCTGGGTGATGCCGCCGCGCTGCGCGAAGCGGGACGGCCGCTGATCCATTTCGATTTGGGGGCTGACATCGACGCGGGCATTGCCGCCCTGACCACCTACATGCCCGCCTGAAAGAGCCGGTGCGCGTAAGTCCAGAGAAGGACCATGGCAGAGACGATTGAAGCGCTAAAACGGGAAGCTGCTGAAGCGGCCGTCGGGGCGCTCAAATCTGGTATGGTGGTCGGTCTGGGAACCGGCAGCACAGCCCATTACGCTGTCCTGGCCGTCGGCCGTCAGCTGGCCGAAGGAAAGCTGCAAGAGATAGTTGCCATCCCGACATCGGAAGAAACGGCCGCTCTGGCGCGCCAGTTAGGCATTCCGCTGAGCTCGTTGGATGAACACCCTGTCGTTGACGTAGCCATCGACGGTGCCGATGAGATTGACCCGCAGCTCAATTTGATTAAGGGACTCGGCGCATCGCTGCTGCGTGAAAAGATCGTCGAAAGCTGCGCCCGCCGCCTGATTATTATCGCTGACGAGCGCAAGCTGGTTGAGCGCCTCGGTACGCGCGCGCCGGTGCCGGTAGAAGTGATACCCTTTGCCAAGCGGCCCGCCTTTGATTTCCTGCAGACGCTGGGCTGCCGCCCGGTTCTACGCCAGGAAGAGGGCAAAACGCGCATCACCGATGAAGGGAATATTCTGCTTGATTGCTATTTCGAGAAAATTGAGGATGCTTACCATCTGGCAGAAGCGATAAAGGGCCAGCCAGGCGTTGTGGAACATGGTCTCTTTCTAGGCATGGCCAGCGAAGCATATGTGGCCCTGCCTGGCGGCGTGCGGCACCTGGAAAAGAAAGGGGGCTGAGGCCCTCAGCCGGCCACGGAAACAGCTAAAGCAGTCCTTGCTCCCGATACCAGGCAACGGATCGCGCCACGCCTTCCTTGATATCGAACTGCGGTTCGTAGCCTAGTTCGGCCTGTGCCTTGGCATAGGTCGAGCGGCGGTTTTCACTAAAGAAGGCCACGCCGGTGCGGCTGAGCGGCACGGAACGTCCAAGGCGAGTGGCCACGGTTTCCGCACCGGCAGCGCCCAATAGAACCAGGGGTTTGGGCAGTGCCAGGCGCGGCGCCGGTACTCCCAACTCGGCAGCGATAGTTTCGGCCAGCGTGCGAAACGTAATCGGACGCGGCCCCGTAATGTGATATATCTCTCCCGGCTGGCCATCCCACATCACCCGCAGCAGCCCATCCACGGTATCATCGATGTAGGTCGGGTGGCAGGTATTGTGACCATCGCCGATAAAAAAGAACTGGCGGCGCTTGATCGTGCGAAAAAGGCCGAGCACGTGTAAATCGCCAGGCCCATAAATAAATTCGGGGCGCACGATGATGAGCGGCAAACCGGCCGCAACATAACTGCGGGCTACCATCTCCGCCGCCGCTTTGCTCTGTTCGTAAGCGTTCGATGGTGCGAGCGGCGAACTCTCATCCGGTGCTGGTTCGCCCTCTTGCCCACTAAAGGGTCCCAAGACGCCGGCGCTGCTGATGTAGATGACGCGCGGCCTGGCGCCACCGGACATGGCCTCAGAAAAAACATTGTTGCTGCCGGCCGTATTAATGCGGCGATAGGTGGCGTCGGGTATGCCGGCGGCCCCTAACAGGCCGGCGACGTGAATGACATACTCCGCCCCGTCAAACAGACCTTCCATACTCTCCGGCCGCGTAATGTCACCTACGTGCCAGGATATATCCAGATGTTTGAGCCGGCCGAGATCCGATGTTGGCCGGGTCAGAGCGTGGAGCTCAACACCTTCGGTCAGGAGCGCTTCGGCGAGGGCGCTGCCGACAAAGCCTGTGGCCCCCGTCATCACAACTTTTTTCTCTTTCAGAGTCATGCCACCCAATGGTAGCCCGATTGGCGTCGATTCAGCAATTGAGCGCGCTTTTCGTTATAATTGCCGCCCATGACCAACGGAGAGGGGCAGTATCCAAATCCAATGCACCGTAGAGAAATTGGTGCCGGTAGCTGGTTGCTGGTGCTGCTTATTTTGCTCTACTTCGCGGCGGCGGTCGGGCTGGCGATGCGCCTGCCGGCGCACGCCACGCCCAACGAACTGCTCAACTACGAATACATACAGGTCATGCTCCAGATTAAGGCGCTTCCAAACCGGGGCCTGGTGGACAGCGAAGTGCGCTACACGGAGTGGCATCAGCCGCCGCTCTATTTTCTCTTTGCCGCCGTGGCCGGGCTCAGTGTTCCAGTTCCAGCGGCGGACAGCAACCCGCCGCCGCCGATCAGGTGGCCGGCCAATCCTGCCTATCTTGGCACGCCACGGGGCAACCTGAATCCGGTGGTGCATGTAACGCCGCAAGCGTGGCCCCTGCTCTATACCAGCCGTATTTCGGCCTCGCTGCTGGGCATTCTTGGTGTGGCGGCTCTCTTCCGCACTGGACGTGTCCTGTATTCCCCCGCCATAGGTCTTTTGATGGCCAGCCTGCTTGCTTTCCAACCCAACTACATGCACTTGAGCGCCTCGGTCAATAACGATATGCCGCTGGCATCCGTTTCCGCGCTTGTCCTGGCTTACACGCTGCTGATCATCTACCATGATCGCCCGCCCATTTGGTATCTGGGACTGGGCTTGCTCGCTGCCGCCGCGATCCTGACCAAGGCAAACGGCGTCTTTGTGCTCGCCTACCTGGGCGCTGCCTGGCTGGCCGTGTTCTGGCGCCATCGCGATGTGGGCCGCACGGTGCGCAGCGCCCTGTACAGCCTGCTGGGACTGATACCATTATGGGCCGCCTGGCTTGCCTTTAACGCGGTCCGCATGAAAGATGCGTTGGGCGTCGAAGGCAGCCTTCCTGTTGATCGCGTATTGGCCCTGCGTCCGGCCGATTTTGTACTGCTGTGGCCCTGGCTGGGATTGATCTGGCGCTCCTTCTGGCTCGACTGGAGCAGCGGAGACGTGGGATTCGGTCCAGACTGGTTCTATCTCCTCTGGGCGCTTTTCCTGGCATTGGCGCTTTTTGGCTGGCTGCGGCGTCCGCCGGAGCGCGACTTATGGCCCGGGCTGTTGATTGTCGGGCTGGGTATGCTGGCTATCAGCTATTTGTACTTCGCCGTTAAGGCCCTAACAGTAAAAGAGACCGGCTGGTTAGTGCCCGAAGGGCGCTGGTGGCTGCCGGTTATGCCCGGCCTGGCCTGGTTGGCTGGGGCAGGATTTGGGCGCTGGTGGCCGCCAGAGAAGCGCGATAAAGCGGCGCTGGCAGCGGCGGCTTTGCCTATTCTTTCCACTTATCTCTTGTTCTTATTTTACTTTCCCGCGCTTTACCCTCACGCGCAGCGCATTTCGCCAGCAGGATCGGCAATTGAGGAGCCGGCGGTAGCGTATGACGCACGTCTGGCGCTGCTCACGGCGGAGGTTGGCCCTTTGACCGAAGGCGAAATGGGAGAAGCCTTGCTGACCTGGCAGGCGCTGGCGGACATAGAAGAGAATCTTCTGGTGGGTCTGCAGCTGCTGGTCCCAACTGAGGACGGTTGGCGCAAACTTGACGAGCAGTATAGTTACCCTGGGTTGGGCCAAAACCCAACTGAGGGTTGGCTGGCAGGAGAAATCTACGCCGATCGCTGGACTTTACGGCCGTCGGGAGATCTCCCCGGCCCTGTGGCGGCCCAATTGGCTGTCCAAGTGCAGGCAAATGGAGACAAGCTGCCCGCAACTGCCAGCGGCCAGATAGTCGATCCTCCGCTCCCCGCAACTGCCATTGTACGGCCGCGGGAGCCGCTCGTCGTCCGGTCGCCCCTGGCCGGGATCCCGATGTTCGGCGCGGCGATCGAGCTGGCGGGTTTTGAGTCTGAGCAGGATGGCGACGACCTGCTGGTAACGCTTTGGTGGCGCACGACCGCTTTAGCGGGTGGTGACTACACCGTCTTTATCCACGCACTCGACCAACAAGGACAGGTTATCACGCAGAGCGATGCCACACCCGCTGGCGGCGCAAGCCCGACCGGCATCTGGCAGCCGGGGGACGTAGTGCGCGACAAGCATCGCCTGATAGGCGGCGGCAAGGCGGCGGCGCTGCGTATCGGCCTCTACGAGCCTGCTTCCGGCCGCCGCCTCGACGTGATGCTTGATGGCCAGACGCAGCCTACCCAGGCTTTTGAACTGAGGTTAGGCAGCGGTTAGCCGGCCGGCCGTATCGCTTGCGTTTGAGTGCAGGCTTCGTATACTAGACGGCACGGCCGCGGTGTTTACATAAGGGCGCGGCAAGGCATTATGAATCGTTTTCTTGGTTTAATCCGGTTTTTGAGTATTTTCTTTGGCCTGGAAATCCTGGGCCTGCTGCTCCTGATGGCCGGACCTTCCCTGCTTGCTGAGGGCAGTCTCAGCGAGCCGCTGGCCACATCAGCGGCGTGGCTGCCCCTGGTGCGCCATGACACAACGCCGACACCGAAGCCCACGCCGGAACTGCCGGACTCGCCCTACGCGGCTCATCTGCTGATCACGCCGCAAGGTGGCATCAATGCCAGCACCTTCAACCATGACTCCTTTATTGTGCGTAATGAGTCCAGCAATAAGGCGCGCATCAGCGAGGTACGCATCGACCTGAGCACGGCCATCTTCCCGGATATGATCTTTGATCCCTACGGCAAGGGCGGCGATACGCTGGCCAAGGATCTATCAGTTGATGAGAAGGGCGGCACGGGGTTCGCAGGCCATCGTTACGCCGCAGAGCATGGCGGCGGCTTCGATATCCTTGAGCTTCGTTTTCACTCTTTTGGCCCGGGCGAAGAGTTCCGCTTCTCCGTAGATGTCGATCCAAACAGTATCAGAGGCGTGGGCGCGCCCGGACCTAATGAAGCAGGTAGTGTTTCCGGCCTGGAGCTTATGGGCAGTACGATAACGGTTACCTTCGATGATGGGGCATCGTTAGTAAATACTACCTTCCGCATACCAGGCAGCGACAGCGGTTCTGAAGCGTTTTTGCGAAGCGCTTTGCCGGCGGCGCCGGGGATCAGGGTTCAGGGCATCGAGGCGCCGCCCACGATAGTTTCGTCGCCGGACCAGACGGTTCTGCTCGATGGCCCGCCATGGCAGCCGGGAAAGCTGCTGGTCCTGGAGGGTGGATTGTTTCTAGATGGCGTGCCTGGCGGTGGATACGAAGTCAAACCTTTCACTGCGAACAGTCTTGTGTCGGTTAGCGAATATGATCTGCAGACCGGACCCGGGGGGCATAGCACCACGCCGGTTGTATTGTCACTGTCATCGCCGGGGGCCGGCTATAATTATCTCGCTGCCGCTATGGACAACTTTTATGGCAGCAAAGGGGTTATTTCGGCGCCCGTGGCGCTTAAGCTGGAGCCATAACGAAAGTCGCGGTCAATTTGGGTGGAGTGGAGGACCGAAGGTGAACAAAAAACTCTATATTCTGATCGTTTTGCTTGGTTTCGCTCTTGGCATAACGTTTCTGGCTGGATCCCGCACGGCGGCGGCCGATCCACAGGTAGGTGAAGCGGCATATGTCTCCATGCTGCCATATCTGAGCACGCCTGCGGGACCGCCGCAGATCATTTTCGAGCCTTTTGCCACGGTTGTGGCATCCGATACCATTACGGCCATCACCCACGCCGGCGATGAGCGGCTGTTCATAGTGGGGCGCGCCGGCGTCATCCTGATCGTCATGCCGGATGGGACCGTGCTGGACGATCCATTTCTTGCCCTTACCGGCAATGTCGAAACCAAGAACTGGGAGGAAGGCATGATGGGCCTGGCTTTCCATCCAGACTTTCCCGAGGTACCTTATTTCTATGTCAGTTATACACCAGATGACGGGCATCTGCGTATCGCGCGTTTCACGGTCAGCGCCAGTAATCCAAACAAAGCCAACAAGTCGAGCGAGGCCGTGCTGATGGAGATTGCCAAAGAAGGCGGGAAGAAACATGGTAACTACCGTGTGCATAATGCGGGCGATATGCATTTTGGACCGGATGGGTATCTCTACATCGCCATTGGCGACGGCGGGCCGGATCCTGTCAGCACCGGGACTAGCGGCGATCCCGACCATCGCGGCCAGAACAAGAATGAGCTCATGGGCGGGCTGCTGCGGGTTGACGTGGCGCCCGGAGGCAGCGGCAGCGCACCTGACTGCGGCTCCGGCTATTACACGATACCTCTGGACAATCCCTTCGTAGATGGGCCGGGAGGTGCTTGTGATGAGATATGGTCAACGGGCCTGCGCAATCCCTACCGCTTTAGCTTTGACCGGCTTACGGGCGAAATGTACATTGGTGAAGTGGG
Organism: Promineifilaceae bacterium (SeqCode); assembly: GCA_046259695.1. Lineage (GTDB taxonomy): Bacteria > Chloroflexota > Anaerolineae > Promineifilales > Promineifilaceae > JAACFF01. The sequence continues at coordinate 17,443 of JBJYWX010000388.1, forward strand.
CGAATCCCGCCTCGAAGAGATCAACTACGAACCGGCAGAGAGCGTGGGAGGTTACAACTTCGGTTGGGCATGTTACGAGGGCACTATCCCTTACCAGATCGATGACATCAACTATTGTAAACCCGGCACGAATTTTGAGATGCCAATTTATGAGTATGATGTGCCCAATAACTGCGCCTCGGTGATAGGCGGCTATGTTTATCGCGGCCAGAAGTACCCGGCACTCTACGGCCGTTATGTCTTCGCCGACTTCTGCGCACGCGAGGTATCACTGCTGTCGCGCACCGGGGCGTTGAGCTGGGAGCAGAGCGACGCCGCGGCATTAGATTTCAATTTGAGCACGTTTGGAGAAGGCGTAGACGGCGAATTGTATGCCGGGCAGTGGCTCCTGAATTCCAAGTTAACGATCTTTAAGGTAAACGCCGAATCCTAGGGCTTTGGCCGCTGAGCGCACCAGCTGGCGTGCAAATTGCGAGCAGGCGGCTAATCCGAGGACCTGCTTTTTGCAGTTCTGCTGCTCGTTGATCGCGCTAGGCCATGAGCAGCGGCACGAACGGAGTGAGCACGAGCAGCAGAAATCCCGTCATTTCCGACAGCGTGGCCAGGCCGATAGTGATGCCCAAGAACAGCAGGCAGTTGGCGCGCTGTCGCGTTAAGGTTACGCTGGAGCGCGTCAAGGCAAAACGGCCAAGCGCAGCGTCTCTCCGACCGCTTCCAGGGTCAGATAGTCGTACAGGCCAGTCTCCAGAAAGCGCGCGTCGGGCTGGGCAGCGAAGTGGAATCGTTGCCATAATATATCACCGGGACGCCATTGTTCAGCACTGTACCCAAGCCTATCGCCAACCTGCAGCGGGCTGTCTCCCTCGCCATATAAGTGAGCCTGTAAGGAAAGTGGTAGATCTGAGCCCGTGTTTACCCGCCAGAAGGTGACCCAGTCGTCGCCAATCATACCGTAGCCATCTAACGTAAGGTTCTCGTTCGGGGCCGCCGGCAGCGGGCGCGTATCGCCGCCGTCAGTGATGGCCGTGTGCCCGGTTTTACCTTCCCCAGGAAGCAGCGCGCCGCCCTGCCAGTAGTAAACGTCGTAAGACGGCGCTATGGCCGTGGCCCGATGCCGGTAAACGAGCGAAAGACGAGCCGACGACTCCGCCGACGAGAGCGACTCCGGCCACCAAGAGGCCATTTGGGGCGTTATGTACCAGCCTGGCCCTTCCCCGGACGGTAAGACCCAACTCTGCGTGCAGTCAAAATAGACATGGCGCAGGCCGCTGCGTCCTACTAAAGCCTCGGCCTGGCTCGGTTCCAGGAGTGGCGCCGGTTCGGCGCAGTGCGCTATCCAGGCGCCGTCGGCCTGAGAAGTAACGTCGTAGATAAGCATTGCACCGCTTATGGTTTCGTCGAAC
>JBJYWX010000389.1:0-12293 GCA_046259695.1 Promineifilaceae bacterium (SeqCode)
AGGATCCCTATGGCCAAACGATTTCCCGGGGCGCTTGGCATGGCGCGGGCTCCAGGGATTCCTCACTGCGCTCGGAATGACAATCAGCGGACCTTGCCCCACCGTCACCCGCGCGTATAATACGACCAATTCCCATTTGACTAGCTAAATGCCCCGCGCGAAGGAGGCGGCAGACCATGGCCCTTGTCATCCCCAGCATGCTGTTGAAGCAGCTCTATACGTTTGGCAGCTTGCGCAACGAAAACGGCTCGGTGCGTTTCTCGGTCAAGAACCGGCTGAGCGACGCTACCCTAACCGGCCTGGAAATGGTCGCCTTTGACGGCGAGGTCGTGCCGCTGGAACAAGTCAGGCTGGAACTGGCTGACGGCACGATGCTCGATCCCGCCGCCCTGGCCGCACGGCCTTTGGATTTTCCGCTGCGCCAGGAACTGGACATCATCGCCGATCGCCAGCCGCTGCCGCTGGGCAAGCATCGCATTGAGGTTCACTTTGACTCCCAACCTTTTGGCAAGCTGAAACTAAAGGTGGATGGCTCCATAGTGGAGGAAGTACCGCAGCGAACGACCATCCCGCGCGATCGGGTCGACGACTACAGCGAGGCGGCGATCGAGGCTCGCCAGGCATTCGTCAGTTCGTACAGCGGCGAAGCGTTGGACCACGTGCCGCAATACAGCTTTGACGCCCACCGCACCCGCGGCAATATTGAGAATTTTATCGGTGTGGCCCAGGTGCCGATCGGCGTTGCCGGGCCCATCATCGTCAACGGCGAGCACGCCCAGGGCGAATTTATTGTGCCGATGGCAACTACCGAAGGCACGCTGGTTGCCTCCTACAACCGCGGCATGAAGATCCTCAACCTCTCTGGTGGGGTGACGAGCAGCGTCGTCGGCGACGCCATGCAGCGCGCGCCGGTATTCGTTTTTCAGAACGCGCGTGAGGCGCGCGAATTTATCGGCTGGGTGGAGGCCAACCTGGACAAAATCCGCGACGAAGCGGAAGCCACCTCCAGCATTGCCAAACTGCTGTACATCGATCCCTATATCGCCGCGCGATTCGCCTACTTGCGCTTCAATTTCAGCACCGGTGACGCGGCGGGCCAGAACATGGTCGGCCGTGCGACCTTCGCCGCCTGCAGCTGGATCATTGACAACTATGCCGGCATTCAGAACTTCTACCTGGAATCTAACCTGGCGACGGACAAGAAAGCGTCGCAGGTGAATATCATGCACACGCGCGGCAAGCGGGTCACGGCCGAAGCGGTGGTGAAGCGTGATGTGCTGATCCAGCATATGCGCGTCGAGCCGGAGACCCTTTTCTACCATGCCGGCATCGCCAACGTGGGCGCGATCCTGTCCGGCGCCAATAACAACGGTCTGCACTCCGCCAACGGCATCACGGCCATCTTCATCGCCACCGGCCAGGACGTGGCCAACGTCGCCGAGTCGTCGGCGGGCATCATGTACACGGAGCTGACGCCGGAGAAGGATCTCTACATGGCCATCACCATTCCCTCGCTAATCGTTGCCACCTACGGTGGGGGCACCGGGCTGGCAACGCAGCAGGAATGCCTGCGGCTGATGGGCTGCGCGGGCAAAGACAGGGTGCACAAGCTGGCGGAAATCATCGCCGCCGTCGTGTTGGCGGGCGAAATCTCGCTGGCATCGGCCATATCCTCCTCCGACTGGGTATCCAGCCACGAAAAATACGGCCGCAACCGCTGATCAATAGCTAATAGTCAATGCTCAATTTTCAATGATCAATGAGCGACAGTCAGCGCACATTGATCATTGATTATTAACCGCTGAGCATTTCTCCGCTCTTCAAAACTCCACAATAAATCCCGCCCTATTCTGTGCGGCTTCGATCTTTACGCGCCGCGCCCGCTGTGGTAGATTGTGCGCATGAGCAAACGAGCGATTCTCTCTGTTTACGACAAAACCGGTATTTGCGATTTCGCCCGCGAATTGGCAGAGATGGGCTGGGAGCTGATCGCCAGCGGCGGCACGGCGCGCTTGCTGCGCAAAGTGGGCCTGCCCGTGCTCGCGGTTGCCGATGTGACCGGCGCGCCGGAAATATTGGGTGGGCGGGTGAAGACGCTGCATCCGGCCGTGCACGGCGGCATCCTGGCCCGCGCTCTACCCGAAGATGAGGCCGACCTGGCGGCGTTGGGCATCGCGCTGATCGATATGGTGGTATGCAATCTGTACCCTTTTGAAGAGACAATCAACCGCCCGGACGTGACGGTGGCTATGGCCGTGGAGCAGATCGACATCGGCGGCGTAACCTTACTGCGCGCCGGGGCGAAAAACTTCGCCCGCGTGGTGGTACTCTGCGATCCTGGCGATTATGGGACCATCGTTACCGCCCTGCGCCGGGGGGAAACGACGCTGCCGCAGCGGCGCGCCCTGGCAGCCAAGGCGTTCGCCCACACGCGCGATTATGATACGGCCATAACTGCCTATCTGGATGGTCTGAACGCGTAAGGACGCTTCCCGCGTGCGCCCTGGCCCAGGGCAAGTAGGAATGGCAAAGGAAGGTGCCGCATGTCTCAAGAAATCGTTCTGCGCTATGGCATGAACCCGCACCAGCAACAGGCGCGGGTGTTTATGCAGAACGGCGCTGAACTGCCGGTGGAGGTGCTTAACGGCACGCCCGGCTATATCAACTTCCTGGACGCGCTCAATTCCTGGCAGCTCGTGCGCGATCTGAAAACGGCATTAGGGCTTCCGGCGGCTGCTTCTTTTAAGCATGTCAGCCCGGCGGGCGCGGCTGTTGGCCAGCCGCTAAGCGAGGAACTGCGGCGCGCCTACTTCGTGGGTGACCTGGATCTGTCCCCGCTGGCCGCCGCCTACGCCCGCGCCCGCGGCGCCGACCGCGTTTCCTCCTTTGGCGACTGGGCGGCGCTGAGCGACGTGGTTGACCTGCCGACGGCCGAGCTGCTGCGGCGTGAAGTGTCGGACGGTGTCATCGCGCCCGGCTACGAACCCGAAGCGCTGGCCCTGCTGCGCCAGAAGCGCAGCGGCGGTTACCGCATCCTGCAAATCGATCCGGCCTACGAGCCGCCGCCGCTGGAAGAGCGGCAGGTATTCGGCGTAACGATGGCCCAGGAACGGAACAACTATCTGCCGCGCCCCGCGGACTTAAGCGAGATCGTTACGCGCAATCAAGATCTAACCGGCGCAGCGCGCCGGGACATGATTGTGGCCCTCCTGGCGCTTAAATACACGCAGTCGAACTCCGTCTGTTTCGCATTCGACGGGCAGCTAATCGGCATCGGCGCCGGACAGCAGTCGCGCATTCACTGTACGCGCCTGGCCGCAGGCAAGGCAGATGCCTGGTTCCTTCGCCAGAATCCGCGCGTGCTGGCCCTTTGCTTTTTAGAGGGCATCAGCCGCCCGCTGCGCGATAACGCTATAGATCAGTATTTGCAGAAAGAACTGCCGCCCAGCGAGGAGACGTTGTGGTTGAAGCATTTCACTTCCGAACCGGAGCGTATGAGCGAAGTCCAAAAACGGTACTGGCTGGCTGAGCAGGGCGGCGCGGTGTTGGGCTCCGACGCCTTTTTCCCTTTTCGCGACAGCATTGATCGCGCCATGCAAAGCGGCGCGCGTTACGTGGTGCAGCCGGGTGGTTCAATAAGGGATGAGGATGTGATCAGCGCCTGCGATGAGTATGGTATGGTCATGGTGATGACCGGCACGCGCCTGTTCCATCATTGAGCGCGAGACGTGAGACGAACCGGTCAGTGCCAATGAATCTTAGCGCCGGTCGTGGTGCCAACAGTGGCTTGACGAAGCACCTATCACCTCCGGCGGCGGCCGCCGCCTCGCTATGTGGCGCCAGCGGCTGAAATGAAGAAGGTCTAATGTTTGAGCAACAAGCACATCAGGATTTTGAGAGACAATTTCGCCGCGGCTTCTGGCGCAAGATGAGCAACTGGCTGCAGGGGCAAAGCAACGAACTGCTCGAGTATGACGCGGTGAAACGCACGCTACCTTTCCAGGGCCAGCGCGACCTGGGCATGCAGACTATCCCGCTGGAAAAGATTGTGGGCAGTGTCGGCCGTTACCGGGACTTCGACCGTGCCTTTCTGCCGACGCAGCGCCAGACTAAGGGGCGCTGGATCAACATCAGCCGCGCGCGCTATGAAGATGTGGAACTGCCAGCAATTGACGTTTACAAAGTCGGCGATGTCTACTTCGTGCGCGACGGCAACCACCGCGTGTCCGTGGCCCGCGAACGCAATCAGGAATACATCGACGCCTACGTGACGGAAATCGACGTGCCGATCCCGATCACGCCTGATATGGATTTGGAAACCCTTACCGAAAAGAAAAATTACGCCGAGTTCATGCAGCAGACCAATTTGAACCGTTTCCGCCCCGACGTGAACCTGGAGCTGTCGATGCGTAATGAGTTCGGCCGTTTGCTCTCGCATATAGACACCCACCGCTATTACATCAGCATGGAACGAGGCTATCAGGTGCCTTTCCAGGAGGCGGCCCTTTCCTGGTACGACAACGTCTACCTGCCGATGGTGGCGCTGATCAAGGAGCATCAACTAGATACAGACATTCCGGACCTGACCCTTACCGACCTATACCTTTTTGTCAGCGAGTACCAGTGGCTGCTGCGTGAAGAGTCGGAGGAAGAGCAGTTTGAGGACGAATTCGCCAATCTGCGCGGGGTATACCAGGAAGCGCGCGCCGGCGAGGTTCTGGACTACCTGCGCCGCCGCCACTGGATCAGCCAGATGATCCTGGAGCAAGAGCGAGATGCTTTCCTGGCGCAGACCAGCCTGGCTCAAAACTGCCCAGACCTGCCCATGCAGCTTAGTTTTCCCGGCAAGTACCGCAATCTGCTGCGCCATATCGAGGCCCACCAGTATTTCATGGCCCGCGAACGATCCCAGGAAGTACCCTTCGATGAAGCTGCTGCTTCCTTTTGCGATAGTATTTTCCGCCCACTGCGCGACATGGTGCTGGAACAGGACCTCATATCACAATTCCCGCGGCGCACCGTGGATGACCTGGTGCTCTGGGTGCTCGACCACCGCCGCGACCTGGTCGAGGCGCTGGATGCGCTGCCACGGCCGGATGTGGACTGACCACACCTACTCCTGCGGCACATGGAGTACGAACGCCAGTTCGTGTTCCTTATACGTGGCGGAAAATGCCCAGCAGCCCGGCGCCGGCAGCTTCACGCCGGTCAGCATCGCCCACTGGATACTGTTTTCGTAGGCGTTGGTCGTCCTGCTCGACTGGAACGGCGCTGCCTCGCCGTCCAGCCGTGTGGCCCGCAGGACAAAATCGGGGGTTTCGTCCTCGCGGACGTCAAATTCCTCGCTCCACAGTAGGAACTTCTCCCCCTTGGCCAGCTGGGTCCACTCACCGTTAGCCGGCAGCGCGGCCCACAGGCCGGCGTCGCCAAACCAATAGCGGTCATCTTGCGGCGGTTCGGCCGGCCAGGGCTGCGGGGGGACAAACGGCCATTCGGGCTTGATTGTTACGGGACAGGCTGTCGCTTCCTCCTCCACCGCCGGCCGGCAGCCGCTGGCCAGGATCAAGAATATGACCAGGACCGGCACACTTTTTCGCATCACGCGCTCCTTTACCAGTGGTGTTCATAGGGTATACACCGCCCGCTGCCGCCGGGTTCCAAAGAGGGCCTAGCGCGAGCGGGTGAGCGCGTTCGCCAGGGCGTTGGCGAAACGCTCCGGTGCGGAGGCGTCCATGCGCAGATAGAGTGAGGGCTCGATTAATTCGAATTCCATGATCAGAAAGGTCCCGTCGTCGGCGCGCACCAGGTCGACGCGGGCATAAAGAGGCGCGCTGTCCAGGGCGTCTATCGCCCGCCGGCCGGTATCCAGCAGCGGTGCGGATGGGCTGATGCTGACCACGTGGCTGCCATATTCTTCCTGTGCCCTGAAATCACCCGCCGCGGGTGTTTTGAGGATGGCATGGCAAAAAACGCCATCAAGGTAGATTAGCGAATACTCCCCTTCAGACTGTACGGCGGGCATGAACGGCTGGGCCACATACGGCCGTTCCGCGAAAACCGCGTGCAGGCCCGTAAAGAAGGATTCATAACCGGCGCGCGGCACCAGGAATGTGTCGAAGCCGCCGGCGTTGATGACCGGCTTCAGGATCACCGCCTCGCTATCGAAGGCCAGAAAATGGGCGGCGAGTTCCGCAGGGCTGTTCAGGCCGGTGGCAAAGCGCGAGGGCACTACGGGCACACCGGCTTTCTGCAGGTCGGTCAGGTAGCCCTTGTCCAGGTTCCAGCGCACCAGGCTGATGTCGTTGTGCAGCACGGCCGTTGAACGTTCGATAGCGGCCAGGGCCTGTATAAACGCCTGCGGCCGCTGGAAATAATCCCACGTCGTGCGGATAACCACCAGGTCATAAACTGACCAATCACGCTGCGCATCCCAGGGAACAAAATCAACGGCCCAGCCGCGCTTCCGCAGGACAGCCGCAGCAAGCTCATCATCGCTGACGAAATCGCCCAGATCGGCCATGGTGAGGAAGGCGGTAGAATGGCTCACAGTCATTTGCTGATTATCAATTGATCAAAAGGGTGATTGGACGGGGATGAACACGGATGTACGCGGATAGGACGCGGAGTAACGCAGATAGGGCAGGACTTGTGGCCGAGCTGCACCAACAAAATACCCGCGTTTGTAGGCGCTTTTCAGCGCTCGTCCGCGTCCTAGTTCCACTGCTCACTGCTCTCTGCTCACTGTTTACTGCTCACTGCCCTCTCAGCCTGCCCGGCTGTAAATCAGGACACTATAGGGGCCGATGGCTACGGCGGCCTGGCCCCCAGCGGCCGTTATGTCCGCCGCCGGGGTGCCTGTGAAGTCGGGATCATAACGGCGATCATCGCTGTTAAACAGCAGGCGCCAGTCGCCGTCGTGCGGGAAGGGCACCGGCATACTCTCGTGGGTCCTGTTGGCGAAGTTGGCGATCACCAGCACATCATCATCCGCCCCCCCAAACTCCCAGCGATGGAAAGCGATCAGTTTCTGCTCGTAATCAAGATGGGTAACGGCCGTGTGCTGGCCCGTCAGCCCGCGTGTCTGCCCACCCAGGTTGCGGCGCAGGTGAATCAGATCGTGATACAGGTCAACAATGCCCGCGTATTTTTCCCGCTTCTGCCAATCCAACGCTACGCGGTCGTCAAACCAGCCGTCTTCCAGGAATTCCTGGCCCTGGAAAATCATGGGAATGCCCGCGGCGGTGAAGACCAGGGCCGCGCCAAGCACGGAGCGTCGCCGGGCGAAGAGGCTGCCGGCGTCACCGGGCGCAATCTCTTCCGGCACGCGCGCCTTGCCGTTGGCCACCTCATCGTGCGACTCAGTGTATATCACGCGGTGAAAGGCATCATCGTCATAGCGATGGCTGAGGGCGGCGGCAACGCTGCTTAGGTCGCGTTGATCATCCTCACCGCCAATGATCGCCGCGCGCACGGGCTCAAAGAAAAGGGCATCCCACTGCGCGTCAAAACCGCCGCCGCCTTCGGACGTGGGGCGTGTGACCAGGGCGTTGCCCTGCAGATCCTCGGCGATGCTCACGCGCCAGGGCCAGCGTGCGTCGATTTCGTCGTTGATCCAGCGCAGCATGTCCCAACCCTCAGGAATCGCCGCACCGGGATCGTGGTCATGGCCGTGCGCGTGGCGGATAAAGTTGGTCATGTCCCAGCGCAGGCCGTCCACGCCATAGCTCTCCAGCCACATCAAGGCGTTGTCGCGAATGTACTGGCGCACCTCGGCACGGCCGTAATCGGGCCGCGTGTCACCCCAGGGGGTGCTAGAGCGCCAATCGTTGTAAAAATAAATGCCCCCTTTGCTGTTCTCGCGCCAGCCGTCAAACTGCCACAGATCAAGGTCCTGCGGGCCGAAATGGTTATAGACGACATCCAGGAATACGGCGATTCCCTGGGCGTGCGCTGCCTCTACCAGCCGCCATAGCCCTTCCGGGCCGCCGTAAGCCGCCTCAACGGCAAAGGGGTGGGCGGGGTTGTAGCCCCAGGAGTAGTCACCGGCGAAAGTTGCAACGGGCATCAGCTCGATGACGTTCACACCCAGCTCGGCCAGGTAGGGCAGGCGCTCGATTGCCGCGTCGAAAGTGCCCGGGCGGCCGGGCACGGCGCCGCTGAAAGTGCCGGTATGCAGCTCGTAGATGACCATCTCGTTCCATGAGGGCAGCCAGGGGGGCGACGCCTGTTCCCGGGGGCGAACCGCCAGGTGGCGAATGATGCTGTCGCCGTTACCGCTGTTCGGACCGTAAGCGATTTCGCGCGCGTAGGGATCGGCGCGGTAGAGGCGGGAAGGATTGCCGTGGATGACATACTTGTAGATGTCCCCTTCGCCGGCTTCAGCCACGTGTCCTGACCAGTAGCCGTTGCCTTCGGCGGTCAGCGGATCGTGCTCGCGCGACCAGGCATTGAAGCTGCCGGTCACGGTGACACGTTTGGCATTAGGCGCCCAGACACGAAACGTGGTGCCTGCTTCGGCCGGCACCGCGCCCATGCCGGGCAGTTCAGAGGGCGCGCTGCGCCCCAGGGTACTTAAAAAAGCCCCGCGCAGGCGGTAAACCAGCTCGCGCCAGGATGGCGTATGAGTAGACATAAAGTTTATGGTACGCGGTATTTTTCTCCTGCCCCGGCTCCGCGTCGGCCTTTCGAGGGGCTGCAGTGCGCCAAACGTAGGCCGCCGGCGTATCCTGCCCATATATGGGCTGAAAGCTTCACAGGACGCTATCCAGGCCCTATATGGGCGATCACGTCCTAACATCCGCCAAGAACACACGCTTCTTTCACGCGCAGCGGCGGCGCACGGCGGCTATAATACAGTGGGATGATCTTGGCGCCGGGCGATTTGCATCGTTTTCTAATGGCATCTTTGCCGGCCGCATCCATTTCCGATCGGGCGCTCGCAGGCACACGCGGCGCCCTTGATCCTAACATCCGGCAGCACCTGCCGGCCGGCGCCTGCGCCGCCGGGTAGATAGGAGGCATGATGGAACGCGACAAGCGGCATGTTTGGTTTGGTTTGTTGGGGGTGGGGCTGATAGTGACGCTGCTGGCGGCCGCCGTATGGCAGCGCCCGGAGAGTGCGCGCGCGGAGGAAGGCGGCTTTTTTGCTTTCTTGCCCGCCATTTTCGGGCCGGAGGAAGAACTGGAGCCGACACCTACGGCAACGACCGAAATGACCGCGACGGTCGAAACAACTATCACCGCGACTGCCGAAGCCACGGCGTCGCCAGAGGTTACGACAACCAGCGAACCGTCGGAGACGCCCAGCAGCACACCGACGGCGACGGCTACGGAACAGCCCTCGAGCACGCCAACCTCAACGGCCATGGCCAGCGGCACGCCTTCCGTAACACCGGACGGCACGGCCGTGCCCGGCGCGACGCTTTACCTGCCGGTGATCGCTGGCCCGCCGGCGGCCGCGCTCGATGTGCCCATTGCCGTAGCTAAGCAGCCGCCAATCGATTTCGCTGCGGAGCGCGCCGCTGTGCGGGCGCTGGGCTACGACCTGGCCTTCAACAAGATTGGCTTCCATGTGCTGCAGGGCCAGAATCGCCAGGGGTTGTCAGATTATATTCAGGCCCTTGACGCGGCGGGTGTGCCCGCCGTGCTCAAAGGAGCGAGCGATGCGCAGTACCTCTTTGAAGCGCAGGAACTTGGCAAGAAAAGCGGCGTGGACCATGTTCTTGTTTACCGGGATGCCGCCAAAGTGGGCGATCCCGACTATTCCCTCGATCCGGTGACGGCGGCGCGCCTGAACTGGCAGCAGAACCGCGCTGTATTCCCGCCTGAACTTGATCCTTCCATCGTATGGATGGAGACGGTGAACGAGCCGCGCGAAAAACCGGAGGAGTGGGTTGCCTGGCTGGCGAGCTTCGCCCTGGAGCAGGCCAAATTGGCCGTGGCCGAAGGGGTCAGATATGCCGCATTTAGCTGGACCAGCGGCGCCCCTCCTGGAACCGCTACCGATCCTGATGCCAGCTGGGACTCTCCGGAGATGATCGCCTTCTTACAATACGCGGCGCAGCATCCCGATCTGATAGCCGTTGCCCTGCATGAATACAGCTTCACGAGCAGCGGCGCCGGTATTGGCTACCCGCTCCTTGTGGGCCGGTTCCAGGACCTTTTCAGCTTCACCGATGCGCACAATATCCCCAGGCCCACGGTATTCATTACCGAGTGGGGCTGGGAATACAACGATGCGCCATCCATTGGCGATGCGATGGATGATATCGCCTGGGCCGCTTGGCTCTATGCCGCCTATCCGCAGGTGAAAGGTGTCGCCTTATGGACGCTTGGTGAAGGTGAGCAGTTCGGCAGTATTGGCGATACGGTACAAACCTACCTGGAGCCCATGACCGACTATAGTCTCAGCAACTACTTCATCTACTCGCCCGGCACGCGGCCGGTAGATAAGGACTCCCTGGCGCCTGGCCAGCCGCCCGTGACGCCGACGCCTACGGCCACGCCCGATCCCAATGTTACGCCGACGGTGACGGCTACGCCCACTGTGGCGCCGACGGCCGACCCGGACAGCCCGCTGCGCAATGGCTCGTTTGAAGATGGTTGGGAAACGATCGAATTCGGTAACCAACGGCCGAATAGTTGGCAGATAAGCTGGGTGCAGCCCGGCGCGCCCCTCTACGATTCCAGCGACCTGGCGACGGGTGTCTGCGAATGCGTGCACAAGCTGAAGAACCAGCTCCCGCCATCGGAATGGCCGGACGGCACGGACCCGTTGATCCTGGAGGGTGAGGTAACTTATAAGGCGTTCAGCGCCTCGCAGGCGTTCGGTACGCAGCTCAGCCAGCAGATCAACGGGCTGCCCGCCGGTGTGGATTACCGCCTGACTGTGCCCCTACGCATGCACCAGTATGGTGAAGTCGATCCTTTCGGCGCCGAAGCGGGCGTGTGGGTCAACAACGTCGGTGATTGGTCCAACGTCGAAGATATGACCGACCGCCAGTGGTGCAAACACGAGCTGGTGTTCGAGGTGCCTGAAGACGGGCAGATTACGATCGATGTGCGCGTGAAGAGCAAATACCCGTCGACGAAGGATTTCTTCATGGACGACTGGCGGCTGGCGCCTGCGAGTTCACCGGCGCCACACAGCGACATGCCGCTCTGTGACCCAACGCCGGAGCTGGACCATTACCGGCCGTACCGGGTGACGAGTTGGTGGTTCGGCCGCTAAGCGGCGCAGACGCTTTATTCGCGGGAGGGTAACCATGAACAGCAGCAGCCGGCGCCGCGCGCTGGTGGAAAGCTAGAGCGCCGCTTCTTCTTGCTCGGCGTCCAGCAGCGCGAGGCGGCCGGCGATATCTTCCAGATCGGCGCGCATCTGCGGCAGGTGGGCGTATTGCGGCTGATCCGCGAGCCTTTCTTGTAATGAAGGTAGGGCATAGGCAAACTTGAGCATCTGCTGTGCGGCCGTTTGTCCTTCCTCCGCCCGTCCCACTGCCTCCAGCGACTTTGCCAGGTAATAGCGCGCCTGCAGGTCGTAGCCGCCTGTCGGCAGCGTGCCCTGCGTGGCCGCCGCGAACGATTCTGCCGCTTCGGCGTATTTGCCCTGGCGGTATTCGCTCAGCCCCAGGTGGTAGAGATAAAGGGCGTAGCCCGGCGCGAGATCCAGGGCACGGCCGTACGCATCTTCCGCCTCTGCGAAGCGCTCCTGCGCCAAATAGATGTGGCCAAGGGTGTTGTAGACAGGGTGGGCCTTGGGGTTGATGGCCACTGCCTGCCTGGCGTCGCGCTCAGCGTAGCCGAGCTGCATAGTCGACAGCTCGATCATGGCCCGCAGCTGGTACGATTCCCAGAAATTGGGCCGGGCGGCGATGGCCTTGTCGACCAGCTCCAGCGCGCTGTCCAGATCGCCCTGGCGAAAACGGTCGTTAGCCAGGCGAAACGTCAGCGGCGTGGTGAAAAAACGCAGCAGCACTAGCAGCAGCAGCGTGATGCCGAAGCCCAGCAGCGCCGCCGCAAGCGATCCTCTGGCCAGCCCAATGCTGGTACCGGCGACGGCCGGCACGGCGATAGCCAGGGCCGCCAGGCGCAGGCCCAAGCTGCTGCCGCGGGTCGTCCACAGCAGATAGGCGAAGAGCAGCAGGCCAATGACGGCGGTCATGGTGATCCAGAAGGGCCAGGGGGAGAAGATGACCACCACGGCGCCGGTCAGCAGGATCGCCAGGCCGAGGGCGGTGGGTAGCAGGAAAGAGCTGCGCATCTCTTGTTTCAGGTTCTGGCGGACTGATTTGCGC
>JBJYWX010000390.1:0-5953 GCA_046259695.1 Promineifilaceae bacterium (SeqCode)
CCCGTTGGTCACAAAGGATGGCTGACGGTATGATTTTGCTGCCAGCGTTGTCCTGCTCCCGCGCGATCGCCATGCGCCGGAAAAGGTGATCGGCATCATCCGGTCTGCGTGATCGGCATGCGCCGGAAAACGTGATCGTTTTCGCCGGAATGCGCACTACCGCTGGTTTCCTTAGGCTTTCAGGAAATTTTATTGGACCTGATAGAGAAATTAGTAAGATTTTCATTCATAATCACAGGAGGATTTGTGCCATGGTCAACCTTGAAACCACCGATCGCCAGCAGCTGATACTTCTTTTACAGGACGTTAGCCTGATGCAGACGGAGTCTGAGCGACGCCAGCTGTTGGAATTTGCCGGGCTGCAGCAGGTTATTCCCCTGATCCGCTTAGATGGGGCACCTTTCGTGGCAACCAGTACCATGGTCAATGATCTTGCCAAGTTTGGCGAGATCAGCTATGGCAATGAAGCGCTTGGGGTCTTCCTCAATACGGTAAAGACGTTCACCGGCGTCGATAAGCAGCCAGCGATCGATGGGCTGCTGGTCAAATACGACATGATGGACCCAACCGCACCGATCGAGGACGTAGACGATTGGAAAGCGCCAGATACATCGGAGACCGTTCTCGAGAAAATATTTGGCGAAAACACACTGCGTCCTATTGCTTTCCTGGCGCACGGTCTTGAGGTCGCGAAATCCGTTGCTCTGGTACGTGTGGATACGCTCAGCGAGCGTTGGACCGGAACTGCTTTCCTTGTGGCACCGAACCTGGCCATCACCAACCACCATGTCGTGCAAGATAAAAACCTGCTGCGCGACGTGGAGCTAGTCTTCAATTACCAGGATGATTTCGCCGGCCAACCTCAAGCAATCGAAAAATACAAAGCGAAGCCAACAGGGCTTTTCCACGCAAATAAGGGCCTGGACTATGCCATTTTAGAGCTTGAGCAGGAGGCCGGGGTTAGCTGGGGACACCTGCCGCTCTCGACTCGCGAGGTTGAAAAGGGGCAGCGGATCAATATCATTCAGCATCCTTACGGACAACCGAAACAAATCTCGTTTCAGAATAATCTGGTTGAATATGTCGATGCCAATTTGCTGCAATATGTGACTTCTACGGACCCTGGTGCGTCGGGCTCCCCCGTGCTCAACGACAGGTGGGAAGTTGTAGGCATTCACCATGCGGGAGGTCGCCTGCAGGAGCCGCAGACGCACCGCTACTACAACCGCAATGAGGGTATCCGCATCGGCCGTATTCTGGAGGACTTACCAGCCTCAATCCGCCAACAAATTGATAACGTCTGATCGACCGGCGTTCGATGGCGCCGGCAGAAAAAGGGCGCACACTGCCTGAGACAATTTTAACAAGGAGATTTTTACGATGAGTACAGCACGAACTGACTTGATGCGATTCTTAATGGAGATGCCGGGCCTGGATAACGCTCAAGAACGAAAAGCGTTAATTACCTTTGCGGGCTACCCATTTATTGGACTTTACCTTGACTGGTCTGGCGCCCAGGTACAGTTTGCCGAGGCGCTGATCGACGAGTTGAGCCGGCGTGGCCAGAACTTCACCGTCCAGTTTCTCAAGGATCTGGCCAATGCCCCCCAGGTGAGCGTGGATCGCCAGGAAACACTGCAAGGCCTGCAGGAAACGATAGCCACGCTGCCCGCGGGCACCTGGCAGCAGGATTTTCCAGTGGAACCATTTACGGAAGAAGAGCGCACGGCGCTGGCTGCCGACCCGGATATGCTGGCGGCAGCGGTTGTCTCCAACATTCTACTTCCTTACTATGAACTGGGTCCCGAAGAAATGGAAGGCAAAGCCGGCGCGCGCGCTGCGGGGATTGCAGCAAAGACAGCGGAAAGCCTCGAATCATCATTTGCTGCGGATCCGGTGGCCTCGACCATACTGGGATTATTCAAGGAAGATCCGAAAAAAAACGAGGCCAGTTTACTGAAAGTGACGCGGGATGCGCTGGAGAAGGATGGGGCATTGGCCGGCGATCTGGCCGGCATCCTGACTGCGCAAGTCCTGCAGGAAGAAGATAGCATGCAGGCGATGGTCAACATCTCTCAGGACATCCGCACCGTGAAGGGGGACGTCGTTGGCGTCATCGTAGGAGATGAGGTCCTAGGCAGCATCGGCGTGCAACAGGACATTGACACAGTTGAGTCAGGCGGCACAGTCGTCGGGGCTGTCTTTGGCGAGGTCGGCACCATTGGCGGGCAGCACCGGCATGGTCCTACGTACGAAAAAGGGAGTACTCATGAAGAGCGACACATCGACACAGGTGGTGGCGACAATATCGATGTTGGCGACATCAGCGGTAGTACCGGCATCGCCATTGGGCGCAATGCCTCGGCCAGCGTGACGCAAACGCAGGGCATCAGCGGCGCGGAACTTGTTGAGTTGTTCGAGAAGGCCAATGCGATGATCGGCCAGGCGCAGATCAATCCTGATTATGATCGGGACGAGGTCGAAGATACTACCAAACGAATCGAGAAAGAAGTGGCTAAAGGGGATTCCGCCGATGTCGGCAAGGTCGAGCGCCGGTTGAATACCCTGCTTGATATGGCGCCGGATGTGGCCCAGGTCGTGATAGCCGGCCTCGCCGATCCAATGGCCGGGGCTGCCATGGCCGTGACCAAGCTTGCCCAACGTCTGCAGAGAAGCCTTGATTAAGCGGACCTTCGCTCGCCTGCAACGCGCAGAAGTGGGAAGAAGAGTGACAGTGTTATGACACTTGAAGAGCGTACCCGATTAATCCAGCAAATACCGGTCTTTGCCATGCGCCAGCTGCTGACGCAGCGATTTACCGGTGAAGAAGATGAAGCAAGGTCACCGGGGTCATGCCCACCCACTAATTAAAATAGCTCAAAGGAGGTTACCATGAGCGCAATTTATTCAGAGTTACAAACTTTTCCCCAGGACAATGGCCCAGATGTTAAGTTGCGCGTGGAGGGAGATGAATTCTACGCGCGATATGAGACCGAAGATGGTTATACGGCCGTCTATGACGACATGCTTGGCCTCTATTGTTATGCTCAACTGCACAACGGCCGCCGTTTCATCTCCAGCGGCGATTCCATTGCCGGGGCGCCGCCAGAGCGGTTGCCCCGCCATTTGAAAGAAGATCCCGAAGTTCGCAACGACGCTTTCGACCAGCGCTTTCAGCAAAGCCGGCCGGTGGACTCTGCCGGCTCGCCCGTTCCCGAAGTTTTCGGACCCAATGAGGGCTTGCTGGAGGGACGCCAACTGACCGAGGGAACCGTTCGCGGTCTCACCATCCTGGTGAACTTTCAGGATCTGCAGACGCCGATCACCAAGGACGAGGTCTCGGACATGCTCAACGCAGAAAACTACAAGGTTAATGGCAATTACTGCTCTGTACGGGAGTACTATCGACTCATGTCTTCCGGCAAGCTGGATTATCAGAACGTCGTCGTGGGACCGATCACCCTGAGCCGGAATAAAAATTATTATACGGCCAACCCGCTGATGGCCGAGGCCCTGAATATGGTCCTCGACATGGGCATCATCAACCTGTCCGATTTTGATTCGAAGAAAGAAGGCATACTGGATGCCGTCAGCTTTCTCTATGCGGGCAAAGTCGTCTACAAGGATTGGCTATGGCCCCATAACTTTACGTTGGACTGGTCAGCGAATGGCTATCGCACAGAGCTATATCAGATCTCGGCGTTAGGAAATAACGCTGACGAACTGTCCATCGGCACCTTCTGCCACGAAAGTGGGCATATGCTCTGTCGATTCCCGGATCTCTACGATTACGGCCGCCGGGATGGTGATTTTTCGAGTAGCGCGGGCCTGGGCGGTTACTGCCTGATGAGCTCGGGCAATCACGCCGATGGTGGGCGCACGCCCATCGCCATCTGCGCCTATCTAAGAAATCTGGTCGGCTGGTGCCCAAATGTCGTCGATCTGACAGAAGGCGGTCAATTCGCAGCCGGGCATAGCGCCTATGACACGATTTATAAATATCCTACGCCGTCCGACAACGAGTATTTCCTGATCGAAAATCGCAGCCAACTCGGGTTGGATTCTTTCCTTCCCGCGAGCGGTTTGGCGATTTATCACTGCGATATCAAAGGTTCTAATGAGTATGAGGCCGGCTCACATGCGCGCCACTATCAATGTGCGCTGCTGCAGGCCGATGGCCGTTTCGATTTGGAGCAGAACAATAATAGAGGCGATCAACCTGATCTCTTCACCCTGGTTCCCGGCGAGGCGGCAAACGCGAACACAACACCCTCCACGCGTCTTTGGAATGGCAATGATTCCGGCCTGCGCGTTTCGGACATAGGCGCTGCCGGCGAATCAATCGACTTCCGGGTCGGAGGCTAAAATTTGATAAGTACATGGGGCCGCGTCCGATTGCACCGGTGACGATCCAATAGATGTCATGGGCAATCCGGGAAGCGGCCCCTATGTTCATCGCGCCTTCATCTCACTCCATCTCCAGGCGTCTGGAGAATGGTTGCGATGCAGGCATGCCATTTCAGACAAGCGCCTGGCCGGTGAGACTTTGTCGCTCAGAGAACAAGCTGTCCATGGCCCGTGGTGATTTTAGTAGTCGGGAGTTGGAGTCCGTACAGAGGAGTAAAGGCACGATGTTTGAATTAGATCGACATGTTATCACTTTGGAGGCGGGAGGGCGCATGCGCCAGCCAGGCGGTGGTGTATCGCCGCGTGAAGCAATACAGCGCATCCTGGAAGGCTTCGCCGATTCAGGCAGTTCCAGTATGACCATCTACTTCCACGGCGGGGTGGTCAGCGAGCCGCTGGCCCATGTGTTGGCGCAGCGTCTTTATCCGGAAATTACCGAGAACTTTGATAGTTATCCGGTTTTTGTTATCTGGAAATCCGGACTTCTGGAGACAATTCAAAGCGCTTTACTGGATATCCAAAGTTCATCCCCTCTCTTTCTATCGGTAGTGAAGAAATTGGCCAGATGGGTGGCTCTGCTGGCCAGGGATGAAGGGTTGGCAGAGCGGAAAGCTTCTTCACCCGAGGAACTGCCGCTTGAAGCGATGCTGGCGGCCATGGAATTAGAACAGCTTCCATTGGTCGGGTGGGAAAGCCTTGATGCGCTTGTGCATGGGGAGCGCTTCCCCGCCGGTGAAGATAGTATTGCCGCATTTCAGCAAGCGATGGCTGACGATCCCGTGGCCGATCAGGCGCTGGGGGCGATTATTTCCGCGGCGCAGATAAAAAAAGAGACCCCAGACCGCAGCGAGATGGAAGGGAGCGCCGCGCCTGCCACGGCCGTGGCCACCGGTCATCTATCGAGGTCCATCGTCGACCGCCTGGCTGAGGAGGTGGGTTCGTCGCCGGAAAACTTGAACGGCCGTACAACGGCCGAAAGCTGGTTCTTTGCCGGGGATGTCCTGCGTGCCATTTTGGAGCGCTTTGCCGAAGGAACGGATCACGGTTATCTGGGGACGATCCTCGAAGAGATGTATCGTACCATGTACGCGGATAAAGTCGGGCGCTTTCTGTGGGACGAAATGAAGCAAAATGCCGCAGATGCTTATGGACCGATCACGGCCGAGTCAATCCCTGGCGGCACACTGTTTCTGGAGGAAGTCAAGGCATTCATGGAGGAGAACGAGCGGTTCGATCTCAATCTCATCGGCCACAGCGCCGGCAGCATCCATATCGCCCACTTTATTGACGCCGGCGTTCAACGAATGCCTGATTTATTCAGCTTAGACAACGTGGTCTTCCTGGCTCCGGCCTGCAGCTTCGAGCTGTTTAAGAGCAAGATGGTGCCTTATGATGCCTACATCGGCAACTTCCGCATCTTCACCATGTCCGATGGCTACGAGCGCCGCGACCCACTGGTCAAGATCATGCCCTTACTCTACCCCCATTCCCTGCTCTACCTGGTCAGCGGGCTGTTCGAAGACGAGCCGGACACGCCGTTGATCGG
>JBJYWX010000391.1:0-6255 GCA_046259695.1 Promineifilaceae bacterium (SeqCode)
ACGAGGTCAGAGCCTGGACGGTGCAGCGCGGGGCGACGGCCGTGGACGCGGCGGCAACCATTCACAGCGACCTGGCCAAGGGTTTTATTCGCGCCGAAACGGTAGCTTATGACGATCTCATCGGGCTTGGCAGCCTTGCGCAGGCCCGTCACGCCGGCAAACTGCGCCAGGAAGGCAGGACCTATATCGTGCAGGACGGGGATGTGATCAGTATTAAGTTCAATCTGTGAGTTGGTCAGATAGTCAGTATTTCAGTTTGTCAGATGGCGCTGACCGACTGACATACTGAATTACGCTCCATGCAAGTCATCTACCGCCCCATCGGCGTCATCCATTCCCCCTTCCATGATCTCGAAGGCATGCCCATACAACCGGTCGGCGACAGTCAGGCAGGGGGCACCGTGGAACTGTTTCCACAATTCAGCGATGGCCTGAAGGATCTTGCTGGTTTCTCGCACATTTATCTCATCTACCATCTGCACATGGCGCGCTTCTCCGGCCTGACAGTCATCCCATTCCTGGACAGCGAGCCGCGCGGCCTTTTCGCGACCCGCGCGCCCAGCCGGCCAAACCCCATTGGCCTCTCGCTCGTAAAACTCGTAGCCATAGAAGATAATATCCTGACCGTGGAATCTCTGGACATTCTGGACGGCACGCCGCTGCTGGACATCAAGCCTTACGTTCCGCTCTTTGAGAAGAGTGGAAATACCAGAATCGGCTGGCTGGAAAATGGTAAAGACGAGATCGGGAGCTTCAATTCTGACAGGCGCTTCATCGATTAGCCGATTCCGCTAGCGGGTGGAGGGAATTTTATCTCAACCTTCAGGCTCGCTTCAAGCCTTCAAAGAAAGGCATCGCCGCGAACTGCGGGTCTTCCAGATCAACCAGCAGGGTCGCCACGCCGACCTGTCCCTTATAAAGACTATTTTCAAACCCTTCGAATTGTTCGGCCGTCGAGCGCTCAGACAAAACGGCCGCCCGCCGGCCAAGCTCACGCGCTTTCTCCAGCCACTCCTCATCCTCCGTCTGGCGATAGAGATTGAGCAGCGCGTATGCCCGCCCGGCCAGGCCGCAGCAGAGACTGACTGATGGCCCGCCTCCCTCCCAGGCATTCCAGCCGGCGCGCAGCGCCAGGTCCAGATACTCTTGATCGCCAAACATACGAAAAGCGGCCGTCCACAAGAAGACATAACCGGCGCTGCCGTTGCACCAGCCCGGCATAAATGTCAGCTGCTGATGGTCCAGATCCCAAGGCCAACGCATGCCGCGTCCCACGTATTGGGCCCGCCCGGCAAGTTGCTGTAAACGGGCTTCAAATTCGTCAGGGAGTTCAGCGGAGGTAGTGGCGCTCCACTGCAAGATGGCATAGAGAATGCCCGCCCAACCGTGCGCCGCGCCCAGGTTTGTGAGTTCGGCCGTTTGCGAAATGGCTTCATCTCCCACTATCTTTTCCCACAGTTCCCTATAGACTCGCGAGCCCAGGTCGAGCAGACCGCTATCATGAGCCCGTTCTTCATCCGGCAGCAGTTCGTAGAGGATGGCGCAGTTAAGCAGCACGCCCGCGGTGCCCAACGTGACATCTATTTCGCCGCAACCCTGAGCTGCTTCATTGACAAAGGCCGCCAGGGCCATAGCCTGTACCATCTCATCACCATTCGCCTGGGCGATCAGGAATCGCAGCATAAAAAGCCCGCTTCGCGAATGGAAGGGGGAGATTCGGCCGATGACGTCAAAGGTCACGTCGATGGATGGGTCGGTAAAAGCATTCTCTTCCACGGCCAGCCTTTCCGCTTTGGCGGCCCACAGGTCGGCCAGGGCCAGCAGGCGCGCATCATCGCGCGTGCAGGCGGCTCGATAGAGGAAATAGGCGATGCCTGCCGCGCCGTATTCGATGGATGCGTAGGGCGGGCGCGGCAGTCCTTCGTTGTAAAGACGGCCGTCCCAATCGAGGCGCTCTAAAATGCCGGCCACGTAATCGTCGCCCGATCTTTCTGATGGCATGACGGCGGCAAGCGTGAAGGACTCGCCCGTGTGGTGCTCGGCGGCCTCTTTTAGCGCATCGCCAAAGTCAGCGACCGAATCATAGCGGTCCTGCGGCGCCTTGCTCAGGGCCCTATGCAATACCGCCTCCAGCGCCGGCCAGGGTGCCTGACCGTGATGAGCAAAGGGCAACGGGTCATCGGATAAGATTTGCCGCCACAGCACTTCCTCTTCCAGGGAGAAATCCAGGTAATTCGCGCCGCTGATCAGGTAATAGATCAGCGCCGCCAGGCCGTACTGCTCGCTCTTCAGATCAGCCCGCGGCGGATTTTGATGAGCCAGGGAGGCGGCGCAAAATTCAGGTTCGCAGAAAAAGGAGACGCCGCCGCGGTACGGTTCAGTCAATTCGTGCTGCTCATTGAAAACCCTTGCCAGACCAAAGTCGATAATGCGCACCTGACCATCGGCGTCGATGATGATATTGCGCGGGTGAACATCGCCATGGATAGTCTGGCGATCGTGCAGGGCGGCGTATGCCTCAATAATGGCGAAACAAAGCCGCGCCAGTTTCGCCCGATCGGAGATATCGCTGCTTTCGCGCAGTTCCTGGGCCGCTTCATCGGCCGTCACGCCGGGACACCACTCCATCACCAAAAACGGTAAGCCATTGAACGCACCTTCTGTAATCAGGCGCGGCACGGCCGTACCGTCCAGGTAACGCAGGACATCCGCCTCGTGCTTGATGACGTGAGAAATCAAGTCGCTTCCATTTTCTTTGGCCGCCTTCAGCGCGTAGATTTTTCCCTCGTTGTCACGCACCTGATAGAGCTCCGTGTCCAGCAAAGAATGCAGCACTTGCTCGATTGTGTAGCCGCCAATCTGATCCCCGCGCTGTGGATGTCCGGCGTTTTCCGGTTCGCCATCCTTGCCTGCCGGAACGAGGAGTTGTTCACCAACCATTTGCAGCAGAAAGGGATAGGCGTTTTCCAGCATTTCGCGCGGGTCGTATCCATTCTTGACGCTGTAAAGCAGAATGGCCTCGATAACGGTATTGGCGCTGCTGAACTCCCGCAGGAGACCGGCCAGGTCGCCGCTGATGATGCGCGTCGGCGTTCTGGACCTGGCGCGCGTGATTGCCACGTCACCCGGCTCAAAGCTGAGCTGCGAGAGCGTCTCTTGCGGAAAATCGGCGACGGGTACCAGGGCGACTTCGCCCGGCAGGATCAGGCTCTCATGAATTGGTGCTTGCATAACGTCCTCGTGTACTGCTCCACATGCTTTGTTTGGGCACCCAGGTTTCGCTGTCGATGCCTTGCAGGCGAAGTTTGTCAAGTGCGAAATCGACGGGTTCGATGGCTGCAGGCGATGATTTCGCCTCCACGATGGCTCCGGCCAGTTCCTTGACGATCCATGAGCGCCAGCTTTCGGCGATCTGACGGCCGTTCGCGGTAAACTCTTTGCGCGGATCCATCCCCCATGAGAGGAGCCCCGCTTCGTCTATTGGCGCGGTAAAGGGCACACCCTGCGCCGGGCTGCCATTCAGACCTTCGCGCAGCAGACTGGCAGTTTGCGACAGCGAAGCGAAATCCGGCAGATAAGCCACAAGCTTGTCCGGCCGGAAGACCATTTGCGCATCGCCCCCGATCTTAAACGACGGCACGTTGGCCAGCGCCAGTTTTTGCAGTATGACCGGCCACAGCTCGCGCAGCGCCTCCGGTCTGGGACTGATATACAGTTTGAATGGCAGGTGGCGGTTGCCGTTTTCTGCGGACGCCGAATTCCTGGCGCTGAAGCTCAACCAGCCTTTCCCCTTCTCTTCAGGAGACGCTGCATGCCAGCGGTCGAGGACATCGACGTGAGCAAGCCACAGCGACGTCAGGCTTTGACGGGGCCAAGCTTCGCGCGCCTTTGGAGAGAATGGGATAGTGTTGTAACGATACAACCTAGACGCCACGTCGTTCACGTCGTCCAGCGGAAGCCGGGCCGCATAGGCCAGCGCCTGGCGCGAAATATGGACCAGCCGGTTATCGCTTTTACGCCGGCGCTCCCCGGGCACATAGAGCAGCGAATGAGCCGCGGCGCCGGCGACGAACTCGCCAGTGGACGGGTCTTCGATCTCCAGCACGCCATCCAGTACCAGTTCGGCCACGGCACGGTTGCAGTCTTCGCCGAATTTGCGCGTCACATAGTCGGGCATTGGACCGGGTTCGCGCATCGTTAGAAACAGCAGCGCTGTCTCGTGGTCGATGACCTTATCAGGCTGCCCCGCGCCGCCGCTCTTGCGGAGGACGCCGTAGTATTCCTCTTCATTTACCAGCTCGCGCAGCTTCTCACGCTGGGACTGCGGCAGGCGATCGGTCAGTATGATGTTTAGCGCCGGATTAGCGCGGAATCGCGCAGACAGGATTGGGCGCAGCAGGGTTGATTTCATGGGCATTTTCCCGAATAATAGTCAGTGGTAGGCTCTGCCGGATGCCGCTCGATCATGTCTGAGCGGCTTCCGGCAGGCATTCATTTGAGACGATCTATTACCCCATTTCTTTTCGCATGGCCTGGAGTTCTTCAAGCGCGGCTTTCAACTGCTCTTCGAGCATGTCAATTTCTTCGCGCGTTTGCGGGCGGGCCTGCTTTTGAAGCTGGACGCCGCGCTCGTCGACAGCGGCCATCGCCTGCTCCAACTGCGCACGCAGCACGTCCAACTGCTCCAGTTGAACGGCCGGATTGCCAACAAGATCGGGCGTATCGGCGACCACGGGAGAAATCGGGCCGCAGGGGTCCTGAGTAAGCGGTCCGCAGTGCTCGGAGATGAAGTGACCGCAGTCTATGATCGTTGGATAGTTCCAGCAGCCGGTTGGCGGAAAGCGTGAGGGCCAGAACCTGCAGCAAAACGGGGACCAGATTGTCGTCGTGCCAAGCGTACAGAACTGTGGCGTCCGCTGAGCAACGAGATCAGCCCGATCGGCAAGGGATACATTCAAATTCTTCAGTCTAAAAGTAGGCATCTGTAATCTCCTTATTGTGTGTTTGCCCGCTGTCGCGCCGGATTAGGCAAATCTTCATTTCCGGACAAGCGGGCGAATGGTGTTGTGCGACTGAAATTACCGGGAGCGACTAAATCATGCAGACCTCCTTCCGGGTACATCCTGACTACTGCTGGTCGCCCGCGGCATGCCCTGCAGCATGAATCAAGTACGGCTCGATGAATTCGGCGATGGCGTCTAGGCGGGAAAAGTGGGCTCGCTCACCCCCGGGAACTTGCGTGATAACCCCGCGCCACGAGACCTCTCCGTCTTCAACGGCCGTTTCTTCAAGCCATATTTTGATCACGTACGATTGAATCACTAACTCTGGCATACCCATGCGTACGAACCTGCTCGCCGGATGACACGATACGGCAGGAGCTTAGCACGACGCCGTGAGACGGAGCGTATGCCAGGGCGTATTTCGCTGCGTCTTATTGGGTTTGCAGCAAATCGGCCATCGCCGCACGCATGGCGTCGATCTCCTGCGCGAGGTGGCACTGCGACTGGAACAGTTGTTCGTTGAGTTTGGAGAGCCCGGCCAGCATGGCGTTTGCCGCGGCGCGGTCCGGCAGCGCGAGATCGACGATCGTTGGCGCGGTCACAGGCAGTTCGTCACGCTTAATCTGCTCCAGGAGCTGCAACGTTTGCTGCGAGGGCGTGACACCCAGCTCCTGTTCCAGCACCCTTTCGCAGCGCTGGTATTGGCGCAGCGCACTGGAGCGATCCCCGGCGTAGTAATAGAGGCGCATCAATCTGCGGTAGGTTCGTTCATGGGCGATATCCAGACGCAGCAGGGTCGTGGCGCAATCCAATCCCGCCTGAATATTAAGCGTCGCTTCATGATATCCGGCCAGTTTGTCGAGCATGGACAGGTACATATTCTGCAGGCGCTCGCGCTCGAAAACGCACCAATCCTGGTACCAGTTCTCCAAGAGATCGCCGCGATAAAGGGCCACGGCCGTTTCAAGCTGCGCCACCTGCTGCGTATCGGGCAGACGGCCGTTCCCGCCCTGCGTCTCTTTATAGGCCTGTTCAAACTGGCCGACGTCCAGCCACACCTGCTCGCTCAGATCGATGCTGATCCACTCTGCGTCTACCGAAAGCAAACAATCGTGCGCATCGCTTGCTTCGTCGAGGGTCGACTGGAGCTGCCACAACGTCTGTCGCAGGTACTGTTTGGCCTGGGTCTCCGCCGAGTCCGGCCACAGCAGGCCGGCCAATCGCTCGCGGCTAAACGGCCGTCCGCGATTGA
>JBJYWX010000392.1:0-3298 GCA_046259695.1 Promineifilaceae bacterium (SeqCode)
GGCCGTGTGGCTTGACAATCTATTTAATGCACCTAAAATAGCCGAGCAATCATCATATAGTGTGTCAAGGAGAAGGACTCAATGAGTGATACACAAGAACGTGTAACTGCTATTATCGTCGACTTGCTCGGCGTAGATGAAGATCAGGTTGTAACCGAGGCGCGTTTTCGCGAGGATTTAGAGGCGGACTCACTCGATTTGGTCGAGTTAATCATGGCTTTCGAAGAGGAATTCGAGGGCGAGATTTCGGACGAAGAAGCGCAGTCTATTACCACGGTCGGCGAAGCAGTTACCTACATTGACGAACGGATGCGCGCCGGCGCTTAATGGCCCGCGGAGCAGGGCGTGACCAGTATGACGGTCGCGCCTTACACGCCCTCCGGGAAACGGACCTTCCGGTCTCGAGTCCATCTAAACTGGAAAAACGCAGCAGTCACTACCAACAAATTCCCGAATAGATTAAGCCACAATCCAATACCGGTACCCACCGGCACGCCGAGAATATCGCCGAGCAGACGCTGAACCTGCCTGAACAGCCAGGTTGGTAAAATCGCGCCTGCCGCGGCCAGGATGGCTATCAGCAGCCAGGGCAGCGCGCGCCACGAACCGCGCGGATGCCAGAACCCGCTGAGCAGCGCCACGGCCACGACCGCACCGATCAGCAAGACGCGTGTCATATATTGCTCGCGCACTGGCCCACTGATGTCTTCGATGGCCGGAAAAGCCAGCAGGCTAATCAACACGGCCAGCCCACGCACCGTCCAGGCGCGCCAGGCCAAGCCGTTCCGTTCCGGCCAGGTCATCGTCCACAAGGCCAGCATCAAGCCCAAGAGGATCGGCGGAAGATAGAAAATGTCGCGCTGCGCACCCAGACCAAGGAACTTGAACCATTCGGCCATTTCAATGCCCAGGAAGCTGAGCCCCACGCCTGGACCTCGCAGCCAGACGGTCAGGTACCCGGTAAAAACGGCCGTGAAGCCAAGCAGCAGCAGCGGTTGGGCATATTTGCGCATATGATCCAGGATCAACCTAGTCGCGTGCTTGCAGCCGCACTTCCTGCCGCGCCGCCCCGGCCTCAAAGCGGCGCTTCTCTTCGTCGGTTTCTACTGAGAGCGGAGGCACCGGCGTGGGCCGGCCGTGCTGATCCAGTGCCACATAGACGAAGTAGGCGGTATTGGCATGATTCGTTTCGCCGGTGAGGACATTTTCCGAAGCGGCCACGACGCGCGTTTCCAGTGAGGTGCGGCCAACCCAGGTCACTTCGGCCGATACCCTCAACAAGTCGCCGATACGCACCGGCGAGTGAAAGTGCATCGAGTCTACAGCCACAGTGACGACCGGATGCTGAGCATGTCTTATCGCCGCCATCGCGCCTGTCTCATCGCAGAGCTTCATAATGATGCCGCCATGCACGTTGCCCATCATGTTGGCATCCATCACATTCATCAGTCGCGTCAGTTCAATGCGCGATTCCGCTGCCCGTTTGCCTTGCATCTTAGTCTTACCTCTTCTCTGCTGCTGTCGACGCTTCCGCTTAAGCGTAACGTTTTTTGTATATCTGGCAACGGCCATGTACGCCATTTGGCCGGCGCTGCTATCAGGTGAATTGTTTAAGCAAATAGTATTCCCCGCTGCGCCGCTGGTAACCCAATTTGCGATTAATGGCCAGCATGGCTTGATTGTTAGAGTCATTGTACGTACGCATATGTGTGGCGCCCCAGCTCTGCGCAGCCGCTATTGCCCTCAGTTTCATGGCTTGGGCGATTTTGCGTCCCCGGTATGGTGGCAAGACACCCGTGATGCGATTGTACGCCAATTGTGCGTGCGGAAAATAGTCTACCGCGCATAGGCCGATCAGGTCGTTGCTATCTGCAGCAAGTATTTGTCCTTCCGTGCGAAAGCACTCCGCGGCCAAAATCCGGTTCTCATATTCGGCGTAACTCAAGAAATGACCCGGCGACGATGGGTCATCCAAAGCGCTGGCGCGGTTCAATGCATACAGTTTGCGCATCACGTGGCTAGTTTCTCCAACCCCGGCCAAAGAAAACAGGCGAATACCCTGGGCTTCCACCCTCTGCACGATCGGCGCGAAATCGGTCTTGTCATAAGCCCGCAGATCAAGCACCAACTCAAACAGATGACGGCTGATAGCGTATCCGCGATGGCGGGCAAAATCTAATGACGGTGGTGAGTTATCGCGCAGTTCCGCCTTGAGCAATGTAGCGCCTAGGGACACGGCAAAAGCCTCTATGGTCAGGTACCGCGCGCCACCTATGCCGTTTAGGCGACGTTCGGGATGAACAATAACATAAAAATAAATTTGGTGCGCTGTTTCCGTTTCCCCGCGCTGGGCCAGCGCACGGCCGACGAGTTCGCCCCCCGCATCAACGGCGACCCATTGCCGGCGAATACGTCCCGGTGGTTTCTGCAGCTCCCAGCGGCGCAGAGCAGCGACCGAGACTGGATTAACCCACGTCGTATTAAGCAATTCAGCCACAGCGGGAAAATCAGTTGCCGGATCGACTTCGCGAATCGCTATTCCTTTCATAAACGCGGACAGTCCAGGCAGCACAGCCATTATGGCTTGAGCTGCTCGTATGTTTCGGGATCATCGATATCCAGGAGAACCGACTCGCTGCATACTTCTACCATATGCACGGGTTCCCGCCGCAGCAAATCGCGCGGCGCGGCGCCGGCAGGCAGCGCGAGCAGCGCCTCAAAATGGCGGCGATCGATGAGTACGGGATTGCCGCGCCGGTTGTTGTACTGGGGGGCAATAATCGTTCCGCGGCCCTGGGCATAGGCCACGAGAATTTCATTAATCGTCTCTGCCTCCACAAGCGGCTGATCGCCCAACACGACCAGCACAGCATCCGCTGCCGGCGGCAGCGCGCGCAGCGCTGTTTGCAGCGAAGAGAGCATTTCGCCCGACGCGTACTGCGCGTTGTAGAACAGCGGCAGGCCGGCAGCTTCCACAATCGGGGCCACCGCCTCAGCTGCGGCGCCGCTCACGACCAGCGCGTCAAAAACGGCCGAATCCTGCACATGGGCGATCGTCCGGCCCAGGACCGTTGTATCGCCCCAGGGCAGCAGCATCTTGGGGCTGCCCATGCGGGACGACTCTCCCGCGGCCAGGATCACGGCCGTCACGCGGCGCCACACCTCTATCACTGGCTGGGGCTGTTCGGCGGCCGTCAGCGCTACCTGGCGCACGCGCGGTTCTTCCAGCATCGCCCTTGCCGCTTCCCGCCGCAAGCGACAGCGCCGTCTCGCCGGTCGGCAAGAACCCGCCGTGCGC
>JBJYWX010000392.1:3308-20514 GCA_046259695.1 Promineifilaceae bacterium (SeqCode)
CCTTGCCGCTTCCCGCGCCGCCGCCAGCTGCGCCTCACTCTCTACTTTGTTGATCGCCGGAATAAACT
The DNA here is from genome assembly GCA_046259695.1 of Promineifilaceae bacterium (SeqCode). Classification (GTDB taxonomy): domain Bacteria; phylum Chloroflexota; class Anaerolineae; order Promineifilales; family Promineifilaceae; genus JAACFF01. The sequence goes on from JBJYWX010000392.1 coordinate 3,377, forward strand.
TGGCCGAGGCCGGCACACCTTTTAGGCCGCCCCGCGGATGGATAGTAAGGGCCGCCAGGTCGGCAGCCGTGACCGGGTCGTTTGCGCCTTTGGCTAGAAGCTGGGCGACCAACTGCGGCCGGTGTGCCGCCTCGCTTATCGGCCGTCCAACCGCGTCAATGCCTGCCACCGGCACGACCAGGGTCGCCTCCGGTGGGATGGCCGGTTCATGCTCCGCCGGCGCCTTCAGGGGCAGCCGCCGCGCGCCATCCGCCTCTACGAGCACAAAGGCGATCTCGTTCTGAGCTAGCAGCTGTCCAGGCACATCCGGGGTCACGCCCGCGACTTTGCCGTCTTCCACGTCCGGGCCAATGACGGCCGTGATGCGCGTGCAGGAAATGGCGCCTGTCTGCGGATAGCGCGCGATAGCAGCCGGAATGGAGGCTGCTCCCTCCTCAATCTGTTCGCGGCCCATATGCGTTGTTGTCGTCAGCACAATCGTGCCCGGCAGCGATCCGGCCAGGGCGAACATCAACGAACTTTTGCCGCCTGCACCGGTGAAAGCAATCAGCTGTGGCGTATGTGCGTCTTGCAGATCAAACGCCTGCATGAGGGAAAAAGGCATGATCACCAAAGTCGCCGGTTTAGATCGGTGAGTATCACTTCAAGGACGCCACCGCCGATCGCCAGCGCCTTATCGGAGATTGTGAAGCAGGCGTCGCGGTCGGCGCGCGGGTCGACGTCGCCGATCTTGTAGCCGCCGCTGACGACCGTACCAGGGGCGATGAGGCCGCGAATCACGCCATCAACGGGCGCTTGTACCGCCTGGCCATCCACTTCGCCCAGAAGCTGATCATTTTATACGCGGCCGCCGATCGCCGCTGACCAGGAAACGACTCCAGCATCCGGCGCGCGCAGGACGCGTTCTTTGCCCTTGCCGGCGACAATGCCCGGCGTGCCGGTATTGGGCAGCGCGCTGCCCTGCCACAGAACGCGGCCCAAGGTGTGGCCGCGCATTGTTTCCACCACGGCGTGGCAGTCCTGTCCGGCGACAAAGCCAGGGCCGAGGCCAATCACCAGCGGCGCCTGGTCCAGGCGCGTATCAATATTGCGCTTGGCCAGCCGCGCGTCGACCACGGCCATGGGTTCGCCGGGCATCGCCTCCAGGAGCGGCTCGAGAGACGACTGTACCAGCACGGGGATAATGTCCTGTTCGAACATGGCCAGCGCCTCAGGCAAATCCTGCGCCAGGCGGCCGGTCACGTCCTCGATGTTAATCTCTCCCTCGAGCACGGCCGTAGCCAGTGCCACGCGGCGGCGCACCACCAGCGGGTGTTCGAGTTCAAGGACAATGACCGGGAAGCCGGCCTTAAACAGGCGGTAAACGACACCCGTACCCAGGTCGCCCCCACCGCGCACAATAACCGGAAAATCCGCAAATAACATCGCCGCTATCATACAAAAAAGCCGGGCCTTCTACCAGACCCGGCTTCTTTCCATTTCGACTTCGGCGCCTGGCTCAACCGCCAATGCCGTGCGCCCGCAGGTGAGCGACCACGCGGTCCGGCGTGAGCGGGATCTCATCAAACCAGACCCCGGTGGCGTCATGCAGCGCGGCGGCGACAGCCGGGGCAAAGCTGATGAACGGCATTTCGGCCACGCCGCGTACGCCCCACGGGCCGCGCGGATCGGGGATCTCCATAATGACCGAATCGACCTCCGCAGGAATATCGCTGATACCGGGAATCAGGTATTGGCTCAAGTAAGGATTGAGGATAAAGCCGTCCTTGACCTGCAGGTTTTCCATTAAAGCGTAGCCCATGGCCTGGACGACCGCGCCTTCAACCTGGCCCTCGATCAGCCCGCGATTGATCGCTTTGCCGACATCGTGTGTGCTGACTACCCGCTCGATATGAATGTGCCCGGTCTCTACGTCGACTACCAGCTCCACGACCTGGGCCATGTAGCCGTAGGCGAAGTTGGGCAGCGACTCGCCGGTCACCTCGTCCAGCCCTGTCGTAGCTGGCGGGCGATAGGTGACATGAGCAACGGCCGGCCGTTCCTCGTTTTGCCACGCTTCCAGCGCCTTCTCCGCGGCCAGGCGAATGGAATTGCCGGCCATCCAGGTCATACGCGAAGCGGAGACCGAACCGGAGTTGCCGCTGCTGGCCGTGTCACCGAGATCGAGTTCGACAAGGTTAAGCGGCACGCCGGCGGCGGCGGCGGCCATCTGGCGCGCCGCTGTGTGCGAGCCCTGCCCCACCTCGGAAACCGCGTGGCGCAGGATCACTTTCTCGATCTCCGCGGCGCCGTACAGTTCGATAATCGCCTCGCAAGCCTCCGGAGCGCCAAAGGAAAAGCCAATGTTCTTGAAACCGCAGGCGAAACCACGCCCACGCCGCAGCGCACCGGGTCCAGGCGTCAGCGTGCGCAATGCTGAAAAGGCACTGCCTGCCGCTTCATGGTCAAACGGCCCGCGCCAATTTGCTTCTTCAGCACACTTTTCGACCACTTCAGCAATCGTTACACCGGCGGGAATGGGCGTTTGCGTTGTGGTAATGCTGCCTTCGCGCAGTACATTACGCAGGCGCAGCTCCACCGGGTCCATATCGAGGGCCTCAGCCAGTTTGTTCATCTGCTCTTCGGCAGCAAAGGCGCCTTGCGGGCCGCCGAAGCCGCGGAACGCGCCTCCGGGAACGTTATTCGTGGTGATGGTCATACTGTCTACGTGCGCGTTGGGCACTTCGTAAGGTCCGGTTACCATCAGGTGGGCATTGCCTAATACCTTGGTACTCGTATACGCATAGGCGCCGCTGTTGGTCAACACCTCCGCCTCTATGGCAGTCAACTTGCCCTCGCGCGTGGCGCCCCAACGGGTCTTGATCAAAGCCGGATGGCGCTTATGGTGGCCGCGGATGCTCTCCTCGCGCGACCAGATAATCCGTACCGGCCGTTCGATGCCCACTTCCCACAGTCGCTTAACGGCCAGGGCCAGCACGATCTGGATTGACATGTCCTCGCGCCCGCCAAACGCACCGCCGATCGCCACGTATTGCACACGGACTTCTTCCTCAGGCATAGCCAGGGCGTGGGCTACTTGCTCCCGTTCCTCATGCGCCCACTGACCGGCGACGTTAATCGTGATCCGACCTTCTTCGTCAATCCAGCCGACGCCCGCTTCAGGCTGAAGATAGGCGTGTTCCTGGTAAGGCAGGTGATAGGTTCCCTCAACAATAACATCCGCCGCGGCCCATCCGGCTTCCATATTGCCCTTGCGAATGCGAAGGTGTTTGAGAACATTGCTGCCCTGCTCGGGATGAATGAGGACGGTATCTTTGCGCGCCTCCAGCATATCGGTGATCACCGGCAGCTTACGCCACTCGATTTCAATCAGAGCACACGCCTCTTCCGCAATTGCCTCGTTTTCAGCGATAACAACGGCGACCTGATCGCCTTCCCAGCGGCTGATGTCGGCTCCCTCTTTGCTGCTGCCAAGTCCCACTAGAACGGGCTGGTCAAAGAAACTTAGGCCATATTCGTTCACCGGCACATCCTTGGCCGTCAGGACAGCAAAAACACCGGGCAGCGCCTCAGCTTTGCTGGTGTCGATGGCTAGCATCCGCGCGTGCGGCTGTCCGCTGAACAAAATTTTCCCATGTAGCAGGTTGTGCGGCGCAACGTCGCCCGGATAGGGCGCTGCGCCCGTCACTTTACCTAAAGCGTCAACACGAAAAGTCGGTTCTGCTTCGTAACTATTCAGGCTCATCTTCTTCACCCACCCTCGGCCGTGGCCGCCGCTCGTTCCACGGCTTCAACAATTTTGTAATAACCGGTACAGCGGCAAAGGTTGCCGGCGAACGCCTGCTGGATTTGGGCCTTATCCGGATCTGGCTTTTCCTCTAACAACTTGGCACCGGACATCAAGAAACCAGGGATACAATAACCACACTGAACCGCGTCCGCCTCGACAAACGTGCGCTGCAGGGGATGCAAATCGCCGTTCTGGCCCCAGCCCGCCAATCCTTCTATGGTTGTAATCTCGGCACCGTGGGCGCGCGCCGCGGGCACCAGGCAGGCCATCACGGCCATACCATCCAGGAACACGGTGCAGGCGCCACACTCGCCCTCAGCGCACCCTTCCTTGGTGCCGGTCAACAACCCTTGTTCGCGCAGCCAGCGCAGCAGTGTTTGCCCAGGACGGACAGGCCCGTTAACCAAACTGCCATTGACCGTAGTCGACAGAGGGGCGCCCACTTCAAATGCAGCGGCATATTCGGGCCCGGTCGGAAAATGCCCCGCCGTATCGCCCCACAGCATCGCCGGCGCCTGGGGCCAGCGGGCGCGTTCCTGGCCATCGCGCAAGTTCTCTAGAGCCCGTTTGGTCAATATACGGATCATTTCCCGGCGGTAGCTGGCGGGCCCGCGGATATCGTCAATGGGCGTCGCCGCCGAAGCAGCCAGGATCGCGGCCTGGTCGATGATTTCTTCACTAAGTTCCCTGCCGCGCAAAAATGCCTCCGCGTCAGGAGAGTCAATGATCGTCGGCGCGACGCTGCCCTGCGTAATGCGCGCCGAACGAACAGTGCTGCCGTTCGCGGTGAAATCCAACACCACCGCGATGTTGACGACGGATATCGCTTGCGAGCCACGCAGGCCCAATTTCACAAATACCCCGCGCGCGCTTTGCGGTAGAGGGGAAAAGACAATGCCGGTCATCATTTCGTCGTCGCGCATCACCGTCTGACGCACGCCGGTGTGGAACTCCTTCAGTGCCACCGTACGGCTGCCAGCGGCGGCCGACTGCAAGACAACCTGTGCATCCATGGCACGCAAAGGCGTGATCGTATCGTTGGCGGGGCTGGCCGTAATCAAGTTGCCGGCCACCGTGGCGCGGTTGCGCAGCTGTGGCGAAGCCACCTCCCAGCACGCCTGGGCCAGCGGCAGGGCCTGGGCGACCAGCATTTCTGAGGCAATCACCTGGTTGTGCGTTACGCAAGGGCCAAGGTGTATCGCGCCGTCCGCATCCTGGCTGATGCTGCTTTGCCCCGGCACGCGGGTGACATCGATCAGGACCTCAATGCCGCTGCGCTGTCCGCGCTCCAACTCAATGATGAGGTCCGTACCGCCGGCGACGATCCGCGCCGCACGGCCGTGTTTTGCCAACAACTCCAGCACTTCATCAATGCTGGAGGGTATCTCATAACGTGTGATAGCATGTTTAGGCAACATTGTTCGTCTTCTTTGCGCTCCCTTGCGGCCCGGCATCGGTCAATCTACGGCCGCTGCCACCGTACCGCATCATCATAATTTCAGCCAATACACTAACCGCGATTTCTTCAGGCGTCTCCGCCTGCAATTGAAGTCCGATGGGCGAGTGAAAACGCTCCAGCGTCGCCTCGTCCATACCATCTTCCAGCAGCAGTTTGCGCGTCTCCTGCCAGCGGCGGCGGCTGCCAATAACGCCGATGTAAGGCGCATCCGTTTTGGCCAGCAGCGGCAAAATCTCGCGGTCTAGCAGGACGTTTCGTGTTAATACAGCTATGTAAGTGTTGGTGTGCACGCGCGCCTTTTCCAGCACCTCGGCCACAGAACCCGGCAGGTAGACGTCGGCGTCAGGAACCTGCTCCGGCGTGGCCAGCTCTTCTCGATCGTCGCTGACGACAACGCGATAACCAAGCCACTTTGCAAGCGCGGCGACGGCCTTCCCGACATGGCCGCAGCCAATAACGAACAGGGTGGCCGCTGGCGCGTAGGGTTCCAGGTAGACTTCTACTTCCCCGCCGCAAAGCCCGGGGTCGCCCCGCTCCGGAGCGACCAGGGCATAAGGCACAATACGCGTCTCGCCGCTCTGCAGGCACTGCAGCGCCTGATCAATGATACGTGCCTCTAACTCCCCACCGCCAACTGTGCCGCTAATGCGCGGGCCAGGATAGACCAGCATCTTGCTCCCACTCTGCCGCGGCACCGAGCCCGACGTGCGGATCACGGTCGCCATCACGACCGGCTGACCTTTGGCCTGGGCCTCAAGAAGCTCAGCTAAAAGGGTCTGGCTCTGCTCGTTACTCATGGTCGCTCTATACACCATTCCGGGATCCATCCGGTGTCAACAATATCACCAATCGGATTCGTGAGCTGCACGCGCGAAAAATTGCTTGAAAATGTGCGGCCGTCCGTATCGCGCAACTCGACTTCCATTGAATCCTTGACTTCCACGGTCACACCGGATTGAAAATACATATCGTGCTGATTGGCCGCCACCACCGGGCCGTCTTCGCCGCCCAAAACAACAAGCGTTTCTTCGTCGCCCATCGTAGTGCCACATTGGGCGCGTTCGGCGCATTCGGTCGAGCAGGTAACAATAACCTGTTCGCCGGCAGTTTCTTCCTCACTTCCACTAAAATACCGCCAGGCAAAATAACCGGCTGCGACGATGCCGGCCAAAACGATTAGCCAAAGCGCCCAGGTCAGGATACGACGCATGTGATTGTTTTAGCCGGTCCGGTAAACCACGGGCAATCCTTTGCGACTGCGAGCGCCCAATGACCTACATGTACCCTTCGCTAAAAATGTCGATCATCATTTTGGCATCGCCCAAGGGGTAAAGGATAGGGCAGGTGGCTCCATTGTCCACATACTCGCGTACCTTGGCGCGCACCTCTTCCGGCGACCCGCTGGCCGTGCACATCTGCACTACATCATCCGGCACCAAATGCATGGCATTCTCGATTTCTTCTTCCGTCGCCGGCCAGGATAGAACCTGGTGAATGTCATCCAGCAGTTCCTGGCTGACGCCGCTCGCTTTCATCAGGTGCGGCTGTTGTCCCAAATATTGGGTAATCATTTTGCGCGCTGCATCGAGCGAAGCCGCACGATCGGCGCCGACAGAACAGATCATGAGCTGCGGCCGGTCGATATCATCAATCGAGCGGCCAGCTTTCTTAGCGCCGCGCTCCAGCGCGTCCATTGCCTGCAAGTTGTATTTCGGGTTAACCAGGTAGTTGAGCACCGCACCGTCAGCGATTTCGCCAGTCATTTCCATCATCTTCATGCCCGTGGCCCCAATATAAATGGGCACATTCCGCGGCTCGGTGTTGCCGTGAACGACATCGAGCTGGATCCCATCCACGTGGTGAAACTCGCCGTCGAATGTAACCGTCTCCATGGCCAGGAGACGCCGCAGAACTTCTACCGTTTCGCGCATAGCCGTCAGGGGTTTGCGGCGTTCGATTCCTACTTTTTGCGCCAGCGGATCCCACCACGCGCCAATACCGCAGATAATGCGATCGGGCGCGAGATCATCCAGCGTCAAGAAGGTGGCCGCCAGCAAACCGATGTTGCGCGTCCAGTTGTTTGTAACACCACTGCCGACTTTGATCCGGTCGGTAGTAGCGGCGAAAGCAGCCATAGGGACGATGGCATCACGTACGAGACGGCTCTCTGCCTGCCAGACAGCTTCAAATCCTTTCGATTCGGCGTATTGAACCAACTCGATGCCTTCTTGCAATGAGTGGGCGTCTTGCAAATAAAGGGCTACGCGGTCAGGTGACATGGGAAACTCCTTCTTTCTGCTGATTATTGATGAAATGGTGGCGCGACTAAGCGCGTCAATGCCGCCCGGCGCTCGTCGCCGCTAAAATGCCGCCAGTCAGCCTCCGTGTCCAGGTCAAATTGCAGGCCGGGCGCGCTGACAAGGCGCACACGATAGTCACGCTGCAGTGCTTCAGCGATATGCTTCTGCATGCTTTGCGGGCCGTAGTGAAAGGTGAAGTCAACAACGGGCCGCAGCAGCAGCCCATTCGTGCCCTCACCATGCCGGTCGCCGCAGATGGCAACAACCGGCCGGCCACCGTTGGACGGCGCCAGTGACGGCGCAAATTCTTGTGCTGTCACGTAACCACCCTGCGTGTCATGCTGCTCGCCTTCCTGTCCGGTGGCGACCATCAGTGCTAGGTCCGGCACCGTCACAAATGGCAGATCGGCCGGCAAAATCAGGGCTGCCTGCCCGCCCAGGGCCGCGACATGGTCACATGCGTACGCCACAGCGCCATTCAAATCCGGCGGAGACGGCTCTGCCAGCGCCAGCGCGCCGCGTGACTCGGCAATTCGCCTTACCTGAAGGTCATCGCTAATGACAACCGTCTGGACTATGCCCGGTGTATCGCCAGCTACCGCCAGCACGTGCTGTAACAGCGCTTGCATCAGCTGCAAACGCTGCTCCGGCAAGAGCAAGTGGGCCAGGCGCCCTTTGCTCGTGGCCAGTGATTTTACTGGAATAACCGCCCAAACGTCCATAATAGCCTGAAGGCGCCGCTACGCGGCGATGTCCAGCGCGAACTCAAGCGTCTCGCGCGCCAGCTTGCGCCGGTCAGCGTCATCGTGCATCACCGTGGAAGTGACCAGGTAATTACCTGGCAGTTCATCCCGCTGGTCTTGATCTTGCTGGTCTATCACGAGACCGTCAATCAGTTCACCATAATAGCCGGCGACTGCCGTCACTGAAACCGCCAACCCCATTTCGCCCATCATTTTTGCCGCGGGCCCTTTGAGCGCGCGCCCGCCAACGATGGGACTGACAGCAATAACCGCGCGCGGCAGATCCATTACCATCTCTCGAATAGGGTATACATTCAGAATAGGATCGATGCTGACAAAAGGATTGGATGGTGCGATCAAGACCAGGTCGGCCATTTCTAAAGCCCGCGTGACCTGGGCCGAGGCAACGACGTCGGACGGCAAATCCACCCTTTGCACCGCCGGCTGCCAGCGCTCCTTGACAAACCATTCCTGGAACGGAAGGGTACCAGTTTCAGTCACAATAGTAGTAGGTGCCGCCTGATTGCTCATGGGCAAAATGGACGTGGCTATGCCGAATCGCTCGCATAGATGGCGAGTCGTGGCAGTCAGGTTAAGACCCGAAGCCAACAGCTGCGAGCGCACCAGATGCGTAGCAAGGTCCAGGTCACCCAAATTGAACCAGCCCGGACCACCAAGGCGGATCACTTCGTTGATGGTGATCCATGACTCCCCCCTACGTCCCCAACCGGTCTGGGGATTAGCAACCCCGCCGAGCGTATACATGACCGTATCAAGATCGGGGCAAATGGTCAGCCCAAGATGCTCAAAATCGTCACCTGTGTTGACGACAATGGTTAATTGTTCGGGAGGCAAAAGCCGGGCCAATCCATCGGCCAACTTAGCCCCACCCACGCCGCCGGCCAGGCAGACGACATTTAGTTCAGAGGGAAGATCATTTTGCGAGACAACCATAAGTTCCCAAGCGGACTCCTAAAAAAGCAATTATACCAAAAGTACGGATCATGGTTGACTTATCCGCGACAAAACAAAAAGGGCGGCCATCTCAGTGTGCCCGCCCTTCTTGAAGACGCTCTGGTCAGCCAGACGGTACTGGCAAAGGGGAAGGTTCAGTAAATCGGCAGCGAGTAATCAACCGTACGCGCCCATTCATTGATACCGCCTTCCAGATTGTAAAGGCGCTGAAAGCCATGTTTCTGCAGCTCGCGGATGACCGCCGCGCTGCGCTGACCGGAACGGCACATAACAACAATGTCGCGCGCCATATCCAGTTCACCCAGGTGATTGAGCACCTGGCCCTGAGGCACCAGGATAGCGCCTTCGTTCTCCAGATTGGCAATTTGCCATTCATGCGGTTCGCGCACATCTACAATCTGCAGCGATTCACCGGCAGCCAGGCGGCGCTTCAATTCCTGGGGCGTGATCTCGCGTAAATCGGCGTCACTTTCATCAGCCGTGGCGTATAGGCTGTGGTCGTGAGCCGGCACGCCGCAAAACTGTTCATAGTCGATCAACGCGGTAACCGTGGGATTGGGCCCGCAAACAGGGCAATCCGGATTCTTACGCAAGCGCACTTCGTCGAAAGACATTTCCAACGCATCATACAGTAGCAGGCGGCCGATAAGCGGGGTACCCTGGCCGATGATCAGTTTAATTGCCTCCGTCGCCTGTATGGCGCCGATGGTGCCGGGCAGCACGCCCAACACGCCGCCCTCGGCGCAGCTTGGCACCAGGCCGGGCGGCGGCGGCTCGGGGAAGAGACAGCGATAGCATGGCCCCTCTTCGGCATAAAAGACGGAAGCCTGGCCCTCAAAACGGAAGATACTGCCATAGACATTGGGTTTGCCCAACAGGACGCAGGCATCATTCGTCAGGTAGCGGGTAGGGAAGTTGTCCGTGCCGTCAATGACAATGTCATAAGGCGCCAAGATTTCCAAAGCGTTAGCCGAGGTAAGGGGCACTTCATACCCATCGACCTGTACATGAGGATTGATATCCAGAATACGATCACGGGCGCTGGCTAGTTTGGACCGGCCCACATCGCTGGTTCCGTGAATTACCTGGCGCTGCAGATTGGAATAATCTACAACATCATAGTCGACCAGGCCGATCCGGCCGACGCCGGCTGCGGCCAGATACATGGCCAGCGGCGACCCCAGGCCGCCGGCGCCGATGAGCAAAACGCTTGCCGCTTTCAGCTTCTTCTGCCCGCTCACACCCACTTCAGGCATGATCAAATGGCGGCTGTAGCGCGCAACTTCTTCCTTGGACAGCTCAACAGCTGCTGGATCGATCAGTTCTTTCAGGGTCATAGCCCGATCTCCCTGGCGCTCAGCCCCCGGCGATAGACGGGATAATCATTAAGGTGTCGGCTTCAGATACGGCCGTCGCCTCGCCGTCCAGGTGGCGCACATCTTCTTTGTTTAAATAGACATTGACGAAGCTGCGCAATTCATCTCCTTCATAAAGGTGTTCTCGCAGCTCGGGGTGCTGGCGTGTCAGGTCGGCCAGTGCAGCGCCCACTGTTGCGCCCGATACCGGTACACTGTTCTGGCCAGCGGTATAGGGCCGCAGCGGCGTTGGTATGCGAATCTTGGTCATCTTCGTTCAAACCTCTTTACATTTTTGACTGTTGGGCTTAACCGCCCTCTATAATCTCTTCCTCAATGAACCCAGTGCGGTCAGCGAGCAGCTGCCAAGAGCGGCTGTGATCGGGCGAACCTTTCGCAATACGCGTGATCAGATAGGAATAGCCGGGAAATGCGGCCCACGCCAGATCACGCGGCGAGGCAACTGGCGGGTGATCAGGGTGGCTGTGAAACACACCAATCACGTCGAGGTTGTCCATCATCGCCTCAAGCTCAACATCGCGCCAATCATCCTCGGCTATGCGAAAGCGCTCGCGCTGTTCTTCTTGTTCCGGCCAGACATTGGGCAGGGGCCGCACGGCCGCAACAACATTAGCGCCATCTTCGACGCGCCCCAGCAGCAGGCCGCACCCTTCGTAGGGATAGGCGGCGACGCCATGCGCCTTAATTTGCTCGTGCAGTTCCGCACCCAACTTCAACATAGACGTCTCGCCCAGTTCAGTCCGTGGCTGACCAGAACTGCTCGCTCATATATTTGGAACCACTATCGGCTAGAACGGTCACGACAACGCCGGCATCCAGCGTTCTTGCCAGCTCTATGGTTACATGAACGGCCGCGGCGGCGGATATGCCGACGAACAAGCCCTCCTTGCGCGCCAGGTAGCGCGCCATACGGTAGGCGTCTTCCGTCTGCGCCGTCAGGTCGCCATTGCTTAGCGTCTCGTCGTAGATGCCCGGCTTAATCGCTGTGGCCATATGCTTCCATCCTTCCAGGCCATTGAGCGGGCTGAATGGCTGCGCAGAGTAGGCCAGAATGTCCGGATTTAGTTCCTTCAGACGTCTCGTGGTGCCGGTGAACGTGCCTCCGGTGCCAAGCCCGGCCACGAAATGTGTAATCTGGCCATCCGTCTGGCGCCAGATCTCGTTGGCCGTGGTCAGATAGTGCGCCTGCCAGTTAGCGTCGTTATTGTATTGATCGGCGTAATACAGCGCGGAATCTTCCGCGGCCAGGCGCTGCGCTTCGAGAAGCGCACCATCTGAGCCTTCCATGGGATCGGTAAGGATCAGCTCCGCGCCATATGCCTGGAGGATAAGCTTGCGTTCAGGCGTAATGTTCTCCGGGGCGACCAGTTTAACATTGTAGCCGCGCGCGGCGCCAAACATGGCCAAGGCGATACCCGTGTTTCCCGACGTAGAGTCGAGAATGGTCATGCCAGGGCGCAGCAGCCCCTGTTCTTCGGCCGTGCGAATGATGTTGAGCGCAGCACGATCTTTTACCGATCCGCCGGGATTGAACCATTCCGCCTTGGCGAACAGGCTGACCGCGGGGGAAAGATTAAGGTCATGAGCCGTACGCGCCAGGCGCAGCAGCGGTGTATTACCAACTTGGTCTTCGAGTGAATTTGGGTCAAAGCCAAAATAGGTTTGGCTGGGTTTTTCTACCGTTAACAACATGATGCAGATGGTCTCCTGGAAATGAACGGGGGAGATACCTCCCCAGACAGCAAAAAACGGCCGCAGCGCCGTTTCACGGAACGGGCGCGAGCAATCTTCGTTGCTTCGCGAGGGGCGCTACCACCGTCTGCCGTCCCCGAGCCACTGTTCGGCCCGGCCGTGCCTATGGTTCAACTCAGGCCACGGCGGTCATTTCCCTCGCTTCATACACCTGCAACAGTGCTTGTAGTTACCCATCAGAAGTCTTCTTCAATACGCTAATAAATATGACAATTTTTACTGTCACGGACATTCTAGCAAAGCATCATGTCATGTCAAGCAGGTTTTATCAGTTTGGTGGTTTTGCCATGGTTTTCTTATGCTAAGGGGCGCTCACGCAGCCGTGGCTCATGAATGTGGCTACAATAGAGCGCTATGGACGATCGCGCGCAGATCAGCGGATCGGTAGAGCGGGTTACCTACTATAACGAGGAAAACGGCTACTCAGTCATCCGTCTGAAGCCGGATTCACGCGGCATGCTGCCGTTTAAGTACGCCAGCGGCAGGGAAGCATTGATCACAGTAGTCGGTAATTTGCCGGAAGTGAATCCTGGAGAATGGCTGAGACTGACCGGGCAGTGGGCCACACATGCGCGCCACGGCCGCCAGTTCCAAGTTGAGATTTGCGAAAAAACACGCCCAGCCACGGTCGACGGCATTCGCCGCTACCTTGGCTCAGGCATGATCCGCGGCATTGGCCCGGTCATGGCGGAGCGCATCGTCAACCAGTTTGGCGAGGATACGTTGGAAGTGATCGATCATCAACCGGAGCGACTGCGCGAAGTTGTGGGAATCGGCCAGAAGCGAATTCTGAGCATCGTCAAATCCTGGGAACAGCAGCGGGCTATCAAAGAAGTGATGCTCTTTTTGCAGTCGCACGGGGTATCAACCAATTTGGCAGTCAAAATCTACAAGACCTACGGCGACGAAGCGCTGCAGGTTGTGCAGCAAACGCCTTACCGCCTGGTGAAGGATGTGTATGGCATCGGTTTCAGAACGGCTGATCAGATCGCCCAGGCATTGGGCATGGCCCATGACGATCCGGCGCGCATTGAAGCGGGCGTGGCCTACACGCTTAATCGGATGGCCGATGATGGACATGTTTACATGCCGCAGGAAGCGCTGGAACCTGAGGCGGCCGAGATTCTAGGCGTGCCGGTCGAGACGGTAAGCGCAGTCATCGAACAACTGGAAAGCAGCGATTTTGTAAAGCGAGAAACCCTGGTTTACGAGCTGGCCGAAGGGACAGCCGGCAAACAGCAGCCGCAGAACAGAGTGGGCGAGGAACGGGCAGTCTACCTGACGCCCTTTTACTATTCGGAGGTGGGCGTAACCAATCGCATGCGCGAGCTGGTAGAGTCGCCAGGCAGCCGCCTGCGCGTACTGCGCAGCATTACCGACAGCGACATTGCCCGCGGCTCGCAATACGAGCGCGCCGACGCTATCCGTTTGAGCAACCAGCAAATCACGGCCATACGCACCGCCTTAACCAATAAAGTGACGGTATTAACGGGTGGGCCGGGCACGGGCAAGACAACAACCCTGCGCGCGCTGCTCGACCTGCTGGAAGTGCGCGGCTTTACCACCCTTCTTGCCTCGCCCACCGGCCGGGCAGCCAAGCGACTGAGCGAGACGACCGGCCGCGAAGCAAAAACGATCCACCGGCTGCTGGAATTTAAACCCGGCGAGGGTTTCGGCCGTAATGAACACAATCCGCTGCAGGCTGATATGGTCGTTATTGATGAGGCTTCAATGCTGGACTTGAATCTGGCGAACCATCTGCTCAAGGCCATTCCGCACGACAGCCACCTGCTGCTGGTGGGCGACGTGGATCAACTGCCCTCAGTTGGCGCGGGAGACATACTGCGCGATCTGATTGCCTCAGGTGTGACCGCTGTACTGCGCCTGGAGACAATCTTCCGCCAGGCTTCCGGTTCGCTGATCATCCGTAATGCGCACCGTATAAACCAGGGCCAAATGCCGGAAACGCCACGAGATGCGGAGGATTTCTTCCTGTTTGTCAAGCCCGAACCAGACGAGGCAGCGGAGTTATTGATCGACATCGTCGCCAGCCGCGTACCGCAAAAGTTCGGCCTCGATCCTCTTGATGATATACAGGTGCTGTCGCCCATGTACAATGGCCAAACGGGCGTTACCGGGCTCAATCAAGCGCTGCAAGCAAGGCTCAACCCGCCGGGCAAAAAAGTAGAGCGCCGTCTTGGCGGCCGTGTTTTTCGCGTCGGCGACAAGGTGATGCAAACCGTCAACAATTATGACAAGAACGTCTACAACGGCGACATCGGCCGCATCACGGCGATGGATACCGTACAACAGACGATAACGATCAGCATCGACGGTGAGCCCGTGGTCTATGATTTCCTGGAAGCGGACGAGCTGGTACACGCGTTTGCCATCAGCGTTCATAAAAGCCAGGGCGCGGAATATCCCTGCATCGTGATGCCCGTAACCACGCAGCATTACCTGATGCTGCAGCGCAATCTGCTTTATACCGCCGTAACCCGCGCCAAGAGACTGGTCATCCTGGTCGGCACGCGCAAGGCGCTGGCGATCGCCGTCAAGAACAACCAAGTTGCCGAGCGCTACACGGCTCTCGACTATCGCCTGCAGCAGCGCTAATGGGCGTTTCTTGCTCTCTGAGCCGGGCCCCTCTATTGTTCGTTTTTTTTAGTTATGGTAAGATAACTCCTAGTTATGGTAAGATAACTACCGACAGAGGGGATGTCACTTTATACCGTTTTGCGCGATTATAAGGTAGGTGACAGATGAACGTAGTACGCAATCATCCCTGGTGGACCGCTGCGGGCGCTTTTGTACTTGGGCTCGTTTTTGGCTTAGTAGTCCTCGGCTGGTGGGTGTGGCCGGTACAGTGGACCGACGCTACGCCGGGCCAGCTTGCACCAGCATACCAGGAAGCTTACGTCAGGATGGTCTCCGAACTGTATGCCTTTAACGGCAACGCGGAGATGGTGCAGCAGGCGATGGGTTCCTGGGCCGGTGATGTCACTGGTGACGAGGTGGCCTGTTCCATGGCTGCCAGCACCACCGATCCTTCGGATCGCGCCCGCCTTGAGGCAACGGCCGCCGTTGTCAACGGTACGGGCTGTGGCGCCGTGGCGGAGGTCCCGGTGCCTGAAACAGAAGAAGAAGGCGGGGGTGGCGGGCTGCCGGCCTGGCTCTTACCTGCTCTTGGCCTGTTGCTGCTTTTGGGCCTGGTCGTCGCGGCCATCTTCTGGGTCCTCAACCGCCGCAATGAAAGCAGTGCACCTGGTGTTTCCGTGGAGCCAGTCTATGACACTGCGCGCAGCGCCACACCGGCCGCCGCCACAAGCTCTCGGACAGTTATGCAGGAGGCGGAAGATGTAACCACCATCCCCATCGCTCGCTTTCACACGACTTATACCTATGGCAATGACGCCTACGATGATTCTTTTAGCATTGAGAACCACACCGGCGAGTTTCTGGGTGAATGCGGCGTCGGCATTGCTGAAACGATCGGCGGTGACACGCCCAAGAAAGTCACGGCGTTGGAGATCTGGCTGTTTGACAAGCGCGACATTCGCACTATCACCAAAGTCGTGATGAGCGACCATGCTTTCTTTGATGACGCGCTCAAAGCGAAACTGGCGCCAAAGGGTGAACCAGTGCTGGCGCGCGAATCGGAAACAATCGTCCTCGAGACCGCGTCGCTGATCATCAATGCCGAAATCACCGAGATGCAGTACGGCGGCGACAGCGACCAGCCACCACAGAGCTATTTCGAGCGCATTACCATCGCCCTCTCCGCCTGGGCAAAAGAAGAAGGCAGCGCTGTACAAACCGGCTCCGGTGATATCGACGATTTGATGGATTTCTAGCCCAAACCACCAACCGGCCCTGACACAAACAAAAAAGCCCCGCAGCACAGCGGGGCTTTTTCTCGTTAAAGTAGTTTTCTAATAGATCCGCGCCAACGGTACGCCGACACCAGCCTACCAAAGTGCAACAGGCTCAGTGCAGGTTAAGCTGCCTCGCCCTCAAGCCAATGCGTATGGGTCAAACAGTTTCTGCCATTCATCCAGCGCGTAACGATCCGTCATCCCAGCTAGATAATCAGCAATGACACGGTGCAGTGCCTTGTCGGCAAGGCGCGCCTGTGCTTCGGTCGGCAGCATAGCTGGCTCTTTGAGGTAAGCATTGAACAGATCGGCCAGGATGCGTTCCGCCTTCTCGTGCATGCGCACCAGGCGATAATGGCGGTACAAGTTTTCATAGAGGTAAGCTTTTAGCTCTCCGACCTGTGCGCCGAAATCAGGCGAGTAACCGACGATGTTGCGATCGTATTCCTGTACCTTCTGCGGCGTATCCAGATGGCCCGCCGTCAGTGCGCTGTCGGTTGTTAGAAGCACATCCCCAACCGAACGGCCGATTAACTCGCGGATAATCTCGTGCCGCATGATGGCCGTAAAAGGCTGCCCCGGCTGCCATCCGGCCATTTCGCTCAACTCGCACCATATCGACAGCTCCTGCAGCTTGTAAGGGGAAAGAATGCCGCTGCGCAAACCGTCATCCAGATCGTGTGCATTGTAAGCAATCTCATCGGCCAGGTTGGCGATCTGTGCCTCGACCGACGCGCGCAGTTCCGGTGCATACTCACCCGCATCGCTTTGATCATAATCCGTTTCGTGCTTAATCATTCCCTCGCGCGTCTCGTAACAGAGGTTGAGCCCCGGAAAATCCGGGTAACGCAGCTCCAGTTCGGTGACG
>JBJYWX010000393.1:0-3057 GCA_046259695.1 Promineifilaceae bacterium (SeqCode)
GAACGCTTTCGCTACTTCATGGAAGATTTGCTCTATCGCGATGTCGATCAGCTCCAGGACTTAGGCCTGCCCGAAAAAGTACGCTACATGCTGCAAGAACTCGGCCCGACGTTTGTTAAGTTTGGCCAGATTGTGAGCAGTCGCGCCGAGAATTTACCTCCCGAATGGCAGGCGGAACTAGATAAACTTCAATCCAATGTGCCTCCGTTTTCTTACGACTCGGTGCGCAAAATCATAATTGCTGAACTGGGGGCGCCTCCGGAACAGCTTTTCGCCACATTCAGTCGGGAACCGCTCGGCTCTGCTTCTACGGCCCAGGTTCATCGTGCCACTCTGGATGACGGCTCAGAAGTGGTGGTCAAAGTGCAGCGACCCAATATTGACGTTACGGTGAAGGCAGACCTAAACGTGCTGCGCGATCTGTCGACCCAGCTGCAGCGCAAGCACGAGTGGGCCCAAGCCATAGATTTGGTGGGATTGGTCAACGAATTCGGCGAAGGCGTTATGACCGAACTCGACTATCGCAACGAAGCCAATAATGCGCGTGTCCTGGCCCGCAACATGGCTGAGTTTGCCAGAATTCACGTGCCTAAAGTGTATGGGCAATTTAGCACTTCCAAGGTACTCACGATGGAATTTGCGACAGGCGTGAAGATCTCTGACGTTGCAGCTATCGACGCAGCCGGCATAGAACGTACGCCTCTGGGAAAGGATTTTGTCGAAGCTTTCATGAAACAAACTCTCTTCGATGGCTTCTTTCATGCCGATCCCCATCCGGGTAACGTTTGGGTCGATTTGGAGACTGCACAAATCGTTTTTCTCGACATGGTGCTTATGGGTTCTCTAACGCGTGCCCTGCGCCTGGCCCTTGCCGACCTCCTTATTTCGCTGCAGCAGAAAGATGGCTATGGCATTGGCAAAGCGGCACTCAAACTCAGTGATCCGCTCCCAGGTCATACTATCGACGAAAAGGCCTTCTTAGAAGCGATGGAGCAGTTTGCCGATCGCAACTTGAAGGTGGATGATCCCGACCTCTCGATTATTATCTCCTCGCTGCAAGATACGGTGCGCCGTTATGGCATGCGCCTCGACAGCGATTTTACGCTGGTAATCAAGACGCTTATGCAAACCGAATCGGTCGTTCATACCCTCGACCCGACCCTGATCATCACCGATGAAGCAGCAAAAACCGTCGTTGTTTTGGCCCGCAGCCAGTATGATACAGATCAAATCGCGGACATAGTACGTACGCAGGTAACTCGCAGCGCCCGCGAAGTCATTTATCGCATTCCGACCCTTGTCGAAGCAACTACGAAATGGCTGGACCAGTATGAGAAAGGTCGCTTCGAAGTATATATTGACACCAGCGATCTGGGTAAGAGTGTTGACAAACTGAGTCAGGGCTTCAATAAAGCGGTTAACCGGCTGGTTATGGGGCTTGCCCTCGCGGGCTGGATTATAGGATCAGCCATCGCCAGCACCTTTGAAGGGGAGGTGGCTGGTTTTGACATATCGGTTCTTGCTTATTACATGTTCATCACGGGTGCTGTCGTCGGCGCCTTTGTCGTACTGCGCGGCCTTTGGCAGTCCCGCGACGACAAAGACGAATTCTATTAAGGCCGAAGCGTAGTGAGGTAAGCTCATGGAAATCGTGCAAAAAGTACTGGAATTCTTGCTCGCGGTACTGTTTATGGGCCTGGGAGGTCTGTTGCTGTTGGCCGGTCGCAAATACATTTGGCTGTTGCTGGGAGGCGGTGGCTTCCTCATTGCCGCCGCGTTGATTGCCGTCGTGTTAGGACAAGACAACGGGTGGAATCTGGCTCAAGAACAAATGTGGATTCCCTTGCTCATTGCCCTCTTGGCCGGAGTCTTGGGCATATTCATTGCGCAGAACTACGATCGTTTGGCAGCCGATATCATTGGTTTCGCGGCCGGCGTCTATATTGTTACCTGGTTCGACCAGATATTGCTTTACCTAGATAATCGAGCGTTGGATAGTCTTCCCTGGTGGATGATTCCCGTGTTTGCCGTGGGAGGCATTATCGGTGTATGGCTTACCAGGCGCGATCGCGACCAGGCCCTGATCTTGATTTCGGTCATTATTGGCGCCAATACCATTACCTCGGCCCTCAATCTCGACCAAACGCGCAGCATAACCGCCGTTATCACACTTGGCCTGACACTTACCGGCGTACTCGTGCAGTATGGTTCATTCTTGCGGGAATCGCCCAGAAATGGACGGCGCCTGCCACCGGTGCCACATCCCATCAGTGAAGAACTACCTTATGAGTGACCGCCTTATTTTTTAGGAGCCAAAAGTCATGGAAATCAAAAAGGCTGTCATTACGGCCGCCGGCAGTGGCCAGCGTACCTTGCCGCTGCAGACCCTTATAGACAGCGACGGTACGGAAAAATCGGTACTCGCCATTCTGCTCGACGAGGTCGTGCGCGCCGGTGTAGACGAGATCGCCATCGTTGTCCGCCCCGGTGATGAGGAATCGTATGCCTATGAAGCGGGCGATCATGCGGGGAGGTTGCGCTTCGTCATTCAGCAATCGCCAAAGGGATACGGCCACGCAATCTACTGCGCGCGTGATTATGTCGGCGACTCTCCATTCCTCCATCTTGTAGGCGACCACCTTTATGTCAGTCGCGATGGTCGCGGCTGCGCTACAAAACTGGTTGAGGTAGCGCAAAGAGAGGCCTGCGCGGTTTCCGCTGTGCAGGCCACGCGAGAAAGCCTGCTTCCTTATTACGGCACGATCGGCGGCCAGCGCCTTCGCGAGCGAACCGATCTTTACAGAATCGAGGCCGTTATCGAGAAACCAACGCCTACCAAGGCCGAGCAGCAGCTCATCGTGCCAGGTCTGCGTTCCGGTTACTATCTCTGCTTCTTTGGCATGCATGTCCTTACACCCTTCATCTTCTCCATTTTGGAGCAGTTGATTCTCGATGCGGAACCCGACGGCAAAGTGTGGCTGGCCGATGCATTGACCAGGCTTGCCCAACGCGAGCAGTACCTGGCCCTAGAGATGCATGATTTGCGCTACGATATCG
>JBJYWX010000393.1:3067-14578 GCA_046259695.1 Promineifilaceae bacterium (SeqCode)
TCGCTGGTCTGGCGCCACGTGGCGGCCGCGCGCGGGCTCCTGAGCGCGCAGATGGCACTCGCCCTCAGCGGGCAGGATCGCGACCTGGTACTTTCTCGCCTACTGGAGCTGCTGGCAGAACGTGAACTGGGCCGCGGCAACGCATAGGTGAGGCATGAGCCAACTTATCACCATAATAACGTCCAGCGATCCCGTTGTACGCAATAAGTCACTGGACTCTTTCGCTCGCGACGCTTCTTTATCAACGTTGCTTACTGAGACTGCCGAGCTCGATTTCTTTCGCCAGCAAAGCAGCAACCTCTATTTTCGTGTGCGTGCTCTCTTCTTTCTCTACGCCATCTATCGCTTCCATCTGCCTCAAAAAGAAGGCCTAGAACTACATGGGAAGATACCGTACGTCGGTTACCAGAACCTGCTGAATCGTCGATTTGAGGAGGCGATCAAAGACTTCCTCGTTGCCCAGGAGCAGCAGGGGCCGAGCGACGCTCTCTCCAGCGCCCTGGCCGCCGCTTATCATGGCCTTGGTTTCCAGACACTCGCCGATCAGGTTCGCCGCAGCGTGCGTTCCGTCAAAGGTAACCAATGGATGTTCCGCATTGGTCACCCGCAGGATCACCCGCTGCGCATCCGTCCTGAACTAATGCACCGCAGCAATGGCCTCTTCCCCATCTTGCATGAAGCGACGCCCGTCCGTATGGATCTTACCCATAGTGGCTGGAGTGACATCTTCTTCTTGGGTATGGATTTTCCGGAGGGCGCGCGCGTAATTAACACCTCCATCAACCTATCCGTGCGCGGGCACGGCCAATCGCGTCAGCCAAGTCCTCCGGTCGAAGCCTTTCTGCGCATCATTGACGAACCCATCTTGCGCCTGGCGAGCGTTGACTTGGGCGCGACGGCCGAAATCTCGACCCTGGGTGAGCTGTTTGACTTCGCCCGTGACTATCTCGGCCTGCTAAAGGCCGCCGTCATTGCTGCGGGAATCGTCCCGCCGGGCATGGAAGGGGCCGGCACACCACTCAGCGACGTGCTTGCCCAGCTTGTTGGGCCCGGATTGGGCCTGGAAATTGTCAGTCACGTCAACGAAATACCCAAGGGCTCGCGCCTCGCTGTTTCAACCAGCCTTCTCGCTTCCCTGATCGCCGTGTGCATGCGCGCCACGGGGCAGACCGACGCTTTAGCCGGCGCCCTTTCCGAGGACGAGCGGCGTTTGGTTGCAGCGCGGGCCATACTCGGTGAATGGCTTGGCGGATCGGGCGGTGGCTGGCAGGATTCGGGCGGCGCCTGGCCCGGCATGAAACTTATCCGTGGTGAAGTGGCCCAGGAAGGCGATCCCGAATTCGGAATCAGTCGCGGCCGTCTTTTGCCCAGCCACCATATCCTGACCCATGCCGATGCCTCGCCCTTAACCCGGCAGAAGTTGGAAGATAGCCTGGTCCTCGTTCACGGCGGAATGGCCCAGGATGTCGGGCCCATCTTGGAAATGGTCACTGAGAAGTATTTGTTGCGCTCCGAAGCGGAATGGGCGGGCCGCCAGGAAGCAATTACAATTCTTGATGACGTCCTGGCCCTATTAAGCGAAGGGGACGTTGAAGCTATTGGCACGGCAACGCATCGCAATTTCAACGGGCCGATTCGTACCATTATTCCCTGGGCCGGTAATCTCTATACGGACCGTCTCATTGCACGCGCGCGTGCAGCGTTCGGCGAAGACTTTTGGGGCTTCTGGATGCTTGGCGGCATGGCGGGAGGCGGCATGGGCTTCATTTTTCACCCTGATCGCCGCCGCGAAGCGCAGACGCGCATGCAAACGATCATGAGTGAGACCAAGCGCGAACTTGAAAATGCCGTGCCCTTCGCCATGGAACCGGTTGTTTATGACTTCACGATCAATGAACAGGGCACTGTAGCCGAGCTGATGGCCGGGGACAAAGCATTGATGCCTCCCGGATACTACAGCGCCGCCGTTCCCGCGCTGCTGCGCAGGGATCCGCGCCAGCTCACCCCCCTTCGCCGCACGGAGCTGGATCGCTTCGGCCGTGCGGTGCGCAAGGATCCGCAGCTTGGGGGTATGGTACAAACGTTGTTCGACCGGCTGCTCCCGGAAGATACGCAGCTCGGTGATGCTGACAGCGACCTGGATGTGCTTCTAGGGCAATATGGCTTTGATCCAGTACAGCACGAACAGATTCGATCCGATTTGCGCAGCGGACGCATCGGTCTTGCCCAGAACCAACTCCCCGCCAACAGCCAGATAAAAGATATTGAACCGGGCGACGTGGTGGACATGACAGCCACGGACGTTACTGCCCGCTATCAGGCAGGACTGGAGGCCATTGCGTCTGGGGCCGTTGCCGTGGTCTCATTGGCCGGCGGCGCCGGCAGTCGTTGGACCAAGGGTGCAGGTGTGGTAAAGGCTATTAACCCGTTCGTTCACCTGGACGGCCGCCATCGCAACTTTATCGAAATCCATCTCGCCAAGAGCCGGCGCATCGGCCGCATCGCGGGCGCGCCGCTCACACACATTATTACCACCAGTTACCTCACACACGCCCCTATCGCCGAATACCTTGAGCGAGAATCTAACTACGACTACCCCGGCAAACTTTGCCTCTCGCCGGGCCGCTCCGTCGGCCTGCGCCTGATCCCCATGACCCGCGACCTGCGCTTCGCCTGGGAAGAATTGCCCCAACAAATGCTCGATGAACAGGCACAGAAGATGCGTGATAGCCTCCACGCCGCGCTCATCGGCTGGGCAGAGCAGCAAGGAGAGGGCAGCGACTACCGCGACAACATCCCCACCCAATGTCTGCACCCAGTCGGCCACTGGTACGAGCTGCCCAATTTACTGCTCAACGGTACGCTCGCCGAACTGTTGGAACAGCAGCCCAAACTCAACTACTTAATGATGCACAACATCGATACGATCGGCGCCGATGTTGACCCGGCCTTGCTCGCTTTTCACATGCAGCAAAATGCCGGTCTCACCGTCGAGGTCATTGCCCGGCGCCTGGACGACCGCGGTGGCGGATTGGCCCGTGTTGATGGGCACTTAAGGCTTGTCGAAGGGATGGCACTGCCGGACGAAAAGATCGAATTTGATCTGTCCTACTACAACTCTAATACCATTTGGGTCACGATTGATGTGCTACTTGATCTTTTCGGCCTCGGCCGTGAAGAATTGCGCGACAAAGCAAAAGTTGCTTCGGCCGTCCGCCGCCTGGCTGCCAGAATGCCCACCTATATTACGATCAAAGACGTCAAGAAACGCTGGGGGCACGGGCAGGAGGACATTTACCCCGTCACGCAGTTTGAAAAACTGTGGGGCGATATGACCGCCCTTCCCGAATTGCGCTGCCGCTATGTAGAGGTGCCGCGCTTGCGCGGCCAACAACTGAAAGAGGTTGCCCAGCTCGACGGCTGGCTGCGGGATGGTTCGGCAGCTTATTTGTCCACCATCTGTGACTGGGGTGAGCGGGTGCCGTGACGTCGCCCGTATCATCTACCAATAAAAAATGGCCCGGTCGGACCCGGAGACGGCGCGCCTATTCGCACCAGTCCCCGGTCCAACCGGGCCATTATCGAGATCGATAATAAGTGATTACAAACGTTCGACTTCTTGTGCGGCCGGACCTTTGCGACCCTGGCCCACGACGAAAGCTACGCGTTCGCCATCTTCCAGAGCACCCGCAGTGCGGTCCGCCATGTCATTGATATGCACGAAGATATCCTGACCATTGTCGCGCTGGATAAAACCATATCCCTTGCGCGCATCGAACCACTTTACTGTTCCGGTTTCTTTAACATCTGACATTGTCTACTTTCTCCATAAGACTTTTCTGCAAGCACAACCGTGCAAAAAAGGCCGCCCAGTTCCTACGTAGTTTCTGGACGGCCCAAGTTTTCACTGTTATCCAATGCAGAACTAACGAATCATAACTAGATTAACTGAGCCTTCGTTTTTCGTCAAGCATAGATTTTCTTTTTGTTGCCAACACTCATATTCTGCGGGTCTGTCGCCCTAGACGGTCTTCAAATACTGGTGGACCATGCTGACCCCAATAGCGCCCTCGCCAACGGCCGACGCCACGCGCTTCACAGACCCCTCGCGTACATCACCCGCCGCAAAAATGCCGGGACAGCTCGTCTCTAGGAGAAACGGTTGTCGTTTCAGGTTCCAGCCGCCCCTTACCTTGTTGTCCTTGATCAAGTCCGGGCCGGTAATAATGAACCCTTTTTCATCACGCTCAACGATCCCCTCCAGCATATCCGTGTACGCCTTCGCACCAATAAACACGAACAGCGCCATCGCTTCCTCTTCCCATGTCTCTCCGGTTTCACTGTTGTGCAGCACAAGGCGCTCGAGCCTATCCTCGCCTTTTACTTCCACAACTTCAGTATGGGTGCGCACGTCAATGTTCTCTGTGCCCTCTATCTGGTCAATTAAGTACTGTGACATGCTCAGTGTCAGCGAAGGGCCGCGCACCAACATGGATACCTGACTCGCAAAGCGTGAGAAAAACATCGCCCCTTGACCCGCTGAATTCGCGCCGCCAACCACGTAGACGTGCTTGCCCGCGTAGTTGGCCGCTTCCGTCATCGCCGCGCCATAATAAATGCCTGCTCCTTCCAGATTCTCGACTCCTGGAATCCCCAGGCGGCGCACGTCCACGCCGGTGGCAATCACCAGCGCCTTCGTATTGACCTCTGTACCATCTGCCAACGTGACGTACTTGTACGGTTCTTCCACGCGAATCGATACCACTTCCTGAGGTATCAAGATTTCAACGCCAAATCGTTCTGCTTGCGCCGTGGCCCGTCTTGCGAGCTCCGCCCCGCTAAGCCCCTTGGGAAAGCCTAGATAATTCTCGATGCGTGAACTTGTCCCTGCCTGACCACCGGTGGCGGCTCTATCTATCATCAATGTCTTTAGGCCTTCCGATCCCCCATACACTGCGGCACCCAAACCAGCAGGCCCTCCTCCCACGATGATCAGATCGTAAAATGGTGCACTCGCTTCCGTACGCATGCCGACCGCCTGCGCCAGCTCCGTCGTATTGGGGCTGATCAGTTTTGTGCCATCGGGCATAAACACAACCGGCAAACCTTTCTGACCTTCCTGTGCCGCTTCAACCAGAGCGCGCGCCTCGTTATCACTCTCAATATCCAACCATTGGTATGGAATGCGATTGCGCGAGAGAAAGTCCTTCACATCGTGACTCTTCGGCGACCACAGGGTTCCCGCCACGCGAATGCCCTGATAAGGCAGGCTAACCGTGGAAACCCATTCATTCAGTAATTCATCCAGTACGGGATACAGATGATCTTCCGGTGGATCCCAGGGCTTCATCAAGTAATAGTCCAGCCCGATCGTATTAATACTTGTAATGGCTGCTTCCGTATCCGCGTAAGCTGTCAAGAGGACCCGGCGCGCCTCGGGGTAGAGCCGAATCGCCTTTTCCAAGAACTCCGTGCCGGTCATCTCCGGCATACGATGATCGGCCAGCAGCAGCGCCACGGGATCGTTGCGTTCTTTCAACTGGCGCAGCGTGTCCAGCGCTTCCTCGCCGGAACCCGCCTTCAAAATACGATAGTCCATGCGATAATGGCGGCGCAAATCGCGATTGATTGCGTTAAGCACCTGAGGCTCATCATCAACTGACAGGATAGTTGGCTTGCTCATAGCTTCCTCTGACCTTGGCCATAACTATGTTTGTAGAAGAATGCAACGATGGTTTTTAGATTGGATGGCTGCACACCAATTGCGCGGCGTCAGACAAGGGCAAAACCGCGCCTGCTACCCGTTCAAGTCTACCGCCTAAACGCCACCTGTCAATTCCATATTGGCACTCAAATGCGTATAACCCCCTTAATAAACAAAAAACCTCGCGCCATCTCTGGCGCGAGGCAATTTAGTTGGTACTTGGCCGCGAAAGCTTTCTCTACTAACCAGCCGAACCGTCGGGCGCTGCCTTATACTCAAGTATGCTGAACACGGCGCCTTGCGGATCTTGTGCAACAGCAAACTTCCCCAACTCCCCTGCAGGCATGGGAGGTACCAATACGCTCCCGCCCAGCTCTTTTACTTTCACTACGGATGCTTCGACATCCCCAGATTGAAAATACACAGTCCAATTTGGTGGGGTTTCGCCCCAATCCTCCTGGATCTCCATCATCCCCGCCAACGCATTATCGCCTTTCTTGGCCAGGACATAATCGTTCGCATCCACCTCGTAGTCCCAATCAAAAACAGCGTGGTAAAACTTCTTCGCTGCCGGGACATCCTTTGTCTGAAGCTCGGCCCAGGTTAATGCGCCCGGGACATGCTGCAGTTGCGCGCCCTTGTGCTGCTTGGGCTGCCAGACGCCAATCGCCGCGCCGGTTGGATCCTGGATGTTCGTCATTCGTCCGGAATCCATGACGTCTAAAGGAGGCATTAGGACACTCCCGCCTGCTTCTCCAGTGCGTTCCACTACCAGGTCTATGCTATGGTGGTTGACATAAGCAGTCCACATAGGCGGGACACCCTGTTGCTGCATTTCCGGTGGAAGCTGGCCAAGGCCGGTGACCTGCTTACCCTCGATTTCGGCCATACTGTATACCCCCCCGGAATCAATAGGTAAATCCGAAAAAGTCCAGCCGAATAGCCCCGCATAAAATCGCTTGGCCCCTGCTACATCCGTGGTCGCCAGGTCCACCCATGAAACTGCGCCATCTGGATAACTCGTGAATTCCATGCTGCTGTTCTCCTTGTGTGCTTGTCTTGTCAAACGTATGAAACGGCCGGCGGGCCCGTCTGAGGGCCCATTCGCAGACCCGCTTGGCCAATAAGAAGATTATAGCATAAATAGAACATTTGGTCTAGCCACTTGCGCGCGTAATTTGGTCTAGATTAATGATCTTCTTTGCAGGCTTTCCCGCAGTAAAGGAGCGATCTGCGCCTGTATCCTGCCATTAGCGTAGCCAGCCCAAGAGACGTCCGCATCAACTGTCAAACGCTGGCGCAGTGGTTCGCCGCGCTCATCGGTAATAATCACCCCCATCTCTCGTGCAATCAGTTCGGTGCAGACATCATACGGATGGCAGCAAATGCCGAGCGCCAGTCCACGCTCTGCCAGAACCTTTTCCATCAACGGCCGTAAGTCAGCGACAAAGCGATCGTGCCCGGCCATCAGTTCGTAAAACTGACCGCCGCTGCAAACATACTGGTCCTCAAAGCAGTGCGCCTTACCCGGCTGGACAGGTCCCAATGCCGCACGCACAATTTCTTCGTCTATCGCCGCCAATTCCTCGCGGGCGCCCGGGAAGAAGCGCGAGATCATCGCAAAGCCATGCGCGATGCTGCTGGCCTGTGATGGCCGCAGAACCAACACGTCTTCCTGCCCCGTTAGGCGGTTAAACCGCACACCGTGAGCGCCCTGCCCTCGTATTCCCCACAGCTGATCCGACAGGTACTGCTTAACGAGGGGAATCTCCGTCTGGATGGCCAGAACGATATCCTGTAGGTCAGTCTCTGGCCCTCCATTTGGAGCCACGCCGGTAAGGATCCAGCCGCTGCGCTTCTGATACATCAACCCGCGTGTACCATCGATCGGATCGACGATAATCCGCCACGCTGCATCTTCCTCAGCGGTCCCTTCCGGCAGTACCAGTTGCCCCTCCGGCAGGCCTTCAGCAACCAACACGATCGGCGTGCGCCGCGCTATCTCCCGCTCGAAGAAGTCAACCAGCAGCTCTTCGCTGATGCGGTCAACAGCGTATATGGTGTCTCCTTCCTCCTCTCGCGCCACGGAAGCCAGCTGTTCCAGGGGGATATCTTCAAATGCCGCCACCACGGTCTGGCGAATCTTATTGTGCAGGGTTTTCAGCCTGTCCAGAATTGTCTCGATAGGTAACATCAATTTCAACCTCAGCACTATTATCAAAGCGGGCGACCTTCACGACCAATGGTAATGGATAGCCTCGCCACAAGCCAGAACGATCACTATCGCCTGACCCCCCGCGAGAATCTGCTATACTACCTGCCGCAGCCATGCAATCGGTTGTGCGCAAGAAGACTATTTTCCCGGAGATAACAATCTATGAAAACGGCTTTGGTATGTGGCGCCGGTGGTTTCATTGCCGGCCACTTGGTGACAAGACTAAAAAGTGAAGGCTATTGGGTGCGCGGTGTAGACATTAAAGAGCACGAATTCAAGGCGACTGACGCCGACGACTTCCAGCTTCTCGATTTGCGTGAAGAAGAAAACTGCCGCCAAGCACTCAGCCTGAACGGCGGGACTTTCGATGAAGTATATCAGTTAGCGGCCGATATGGGCGGCATGGGCTTCATTCATTCCGCCGAATGCGAGATTATGCACAATAGCGCGTTGATCAACATCCACATGACCAATTCTGCTTCCAACATGGGTGTACCGCGCTACTTCTTTTCTTCATCTGTCTGCGTCTATCGCGACATGCAGCCAGGCGAGCCGGAGATGACCGAGGCAGAGGCCGTTCCCGCCAACCCTGACAATGAATATGGATGGGAAAAGCTGTATGCCGAACGCATGGCGATGGCCTACGAACGTAATCGGGGTATGGCTGTACGCATCGCGCGGTTCCAAAACTGTTACGGTCCCTACGGCACCTGGACCGGCGGGCGCGAAAAAGCGCCGGCGGCCATATCGCGCAAGGTGGCCGAGGTAGGAGACGGCGGCACGATCGAGGTCTGGGGTGATGGTACTGCCATTCGCTCGTACACGTATGTCGATGACATGGTAAACGGCATCTACATGCTCATGCAGTCCGACCTGCAAGGTGCGGTCAACATCGGCAGCCCGCAGTACGTCACGGTCAATGAGCTCGTTGCTACCGTGGCCGGCGTCGCCGATAAAGAAATTAACATAAAGCACATCGAGGGCCCGGTCGGCGTGCAGTCGCGCAATTTCAGCAACGACCGCATCTATTCGATCGGTTGGCGCGCTCAATACGATCTCCAGGCCGGCATTGCCAGGACCTATCCCTGGATTGAAGAACAGGTGGAGGCAAAAATCGCCGCCGTCTGAGCGCGTCTGCGATTACTCTGCTTAAGAATTGGGCTGTGGCTGGCTACCGCTGTAAGCTTACTGCGCGGCGCAGCCGGAATCTGCCAGCAGAACAATATGTACTTGGCCCGGGCCATGCATGCCCATCACCGGCTGCATTGCGATATCGGCCGTGCGGCTCGGACCGGAGATAATCGCCACGTTGCTCGAGCGCCGCAGTTGATCCAGTCCCAATTCACGCTGCTGGGCGAACCACGCTTCCAAATCGCTAACGATTTGTTCTTGCGCCACAAAAGCAATATGGGTCGGCGGCAGCAGCGACGCGCCGCGAAAACGGCCGGGGCCGCTGCACAATACAAGGCTGCCCGTCGCCGCGAGGGCGGCATTCACGCCGCTTAACCCGATCTGCACGCCGGCATCTTCGCCCACGCAGGTGACCCCCGCCTCCGCCAGTGCCTCCGCCAGGCCTGGCAGCGGGATGAGCGCCGGGTCCCAGCTTGATATCCTCACCTCGTTGCCAATAAGCTGCATGATACGCTTGAGGGCATCCTCGGCCGTCTCCACCACCTGCACCTCACAAGCCAGTTTCGTGGCTTCCTCTACAAACAAATTGCACAAGGCCGCCGGCGAGGTGTTGCTGACCTGCGCCATATGCCGGTAGTTTTCCACAGGCGCCACCTCGGGAAACGGTATCTTATTTTGCCTTAGGCGCGCCAGGATCTTTTCTCGACTACTGCTCATCCCCGTCGTCTCCCTCGGCCTGGCGCTCCTGCCACAACTCGCGGAAAGAATGCGGCGCAAAAGAAGGTGTCGTCCGGTAATCCGTCCAGCCACTCAGTGGTCCTGGCATACTCTTGGGGCTAAAATGGCGTGTCGCCAAAGACGCCGCCCTGCCGCCCAGGCCAAACCGGGCGGGCGACGAATTACCAAAGGCCCATGCACGCATTCCCAGGTCCCATACCTTGCTTGTATATCCTTGCTCGACCAGATCGTGTCGCAGTTCAAGCAGCATGCGCGGTAAGTCAATATCAACCGGGCAAACATCTTTGCACAGCCCGCAGAGGCTGCTGGCATAAGGCAGTGGTGTGGCGTTCTCAAGACCGGTTAGCAGCGGCGTTACGACCGCGCCAATCGGGCCGGGATAGACCCAGCCATAAGCGTGCCCGCCGGTCGAGCGGTAAACGGGGCAGGCATTCAGACAGGCCCCGCAACGGATACAGGCCAACGCTTCTGTATAGCCGCTGTCGTAGATCCGCGAACGGCCGTTATCCACCAGAATAACATAGACAAACTCCGGGCCGTCCTGCTCATCCTCGCGCCGCGGCCCATTGACCATCTGCGCGTAAACCGGAAGCGTTTGTCCTGTTGCGCTGCGCGGCAGCACCTGCGTCAGTGTGGCGTAATCTTCCACGCTGGCTACCACCTTTTCAATGCCGACCAACGCTACGTGCACCGCGGGCAGCGTAGTCACCAGGCGAATATTGCCTTCGTTAGATACCAGGCCAATTGAACCCGTTTCGGCGACAATAAAGTTGCCGCCGGAGATGCCCATATCCGCCTCAAGAAACAGTTCTCGCAGCGTGCGCCGCGCGAAGCGCGCCATCTCCTCCGTATCGTCAGTCGGCGGCATATGCGCCTTTTCAACCAGCAGATCTCGTATGCTTTCTTTGGTCTTATGGACGATAGGGACAACAATATGGCTCGGCGTTTCTTCACCTAACTGGACAATATATTCACCGAGATCTGTCTCCACCACGCCAATTCCCGCCGAGAGCAGCGCTTCATTGAGCCCGGTCTCCTCTGTCACCATGCTCTTGCTCTTGACCGTCGAACGCACATGGTGACGCGCTGCAATGTCGAGCACGTGCCGGTTAGCTTCTGCGGCATCATCAGCCCAAAGAACCTCGATGCCATTCGCCGACATGGCCGCTTCGGCCGTCTCTAGCAGCTCCGGCAGCCTGTTCAGGGCCGATCGGCGAATAGCAGCTGCCTGCTGCCGCATCGCCTGCCCGTGCCCTTCGCCATAAGCGTACATCGCCGCCTCGCGCTTGGTAAACCCGGAATCGGTCCCGAGTGATACAGCCGCTCGCAGCGATTCATCGCGAATAGCCACCCGTGCGGCCGGGATGAAATCATTGCACTTAACTTCCATGATTACCGCCTGAACGAATACCTTCGGCCAGCACATCAGCAATGTGGCGCACCCGCTTCTCGAAACCCTGTTTCTCCAGTCCGCCGTTTATGTGCGTCAGGCAGCTTACGTCACCTGTCAATATATCCCCGGCGTTACATACCTGAATATGCTCGATCTTGCTCTGCAGCATCGCCCCGCTCACATCGGCCATTTTTACGCTGAACAAGCCGCCAAACCCACAGCATGTCTCTTCATCCGCCAGGGGAACGATGGCCGCGTTTTCTATGTTGCCGACGAGGGTACGAACGGCCGTTTTCAACCCCAACAAACGCAGTCCATGACAAGAATCGT
>JBJYWX010000394.1:0-3419 GCA_046259695.1 Promineifilaceae bacterium (SeqCode)
TGGTACGCACTTCGCCAACCGGGCAGCACCAATCATTCGTTAAGAGTGCTGCAGATTGGGCTCGCTGGTTCGCTGTCAGCTGGATGGCTATTTGGGATTCTGGACGCGGTCGCTCTAGGTGCCCGGCCAGGATTCATTTGGTGGATGATTCTGGCTCTCACTTTTGCAGCAACTATGGAAGCGCCTGCCAACTTATATGGTTCAAGGGAAGCTGTTTGACAGGCAAATACGCGGGGTCTATAATGAGCGCCGTTCAGTGGATGTGCGGGTGTAGTTCAGTGGTAGAACGCTAGCTTCCCAAGCTGGATGTCAGGGGTTCGAGTCCCCTCACCCGCTTCCCGAGTTGGCTATTGATTAATTTCGAGGCTATTCCAAACTCCACTCTGGCTACGTTCCCTTCACACCTCCCTGCTGGCAGGAATGATACCTGATTTAGTACTGATTCGCCTACTATACGAAAGATGCAGCGCGGCTTTTGTCCGTGAGGCTGTGGTGAGCGTGTACTCCCTGCTTCTGTACGGCTGATATAATTCAAGATTGATTACCCGGGGCGTCGCTGGGCTCACACATCGAGGTATATGGAAGAGGAAAGTATCTCTGGAGAGGTCACCAGACGCCGGTACTTGCTGGCGTTCATAGTGCTTGCGCTCACTTTTCTGGCAGCGTGCCAGGAGCAGGTTGATCCTACCAGTTTGGCGGCTACAGCCCCGATCGTTTCGCCAGTTGCAATACAGCCTACATCAACTACAGAGCTCCTCCCATCAAATACACCACTGCCAGTCGCCAATTTTAGCGGCGTTTCCTTTGTTTTCGACGAACACGTCCTTGGACCGCTTGGTGATATGGCGCACCTCCCGCCAGACGCTTCTTCAAGTACGGCGCCCATGCCGGAACACCTGCGCTTGCACCTGAGTTCAGATGGCTCCAGTAGCGTGCCTACGCTCTACGTATTCCCGGTACAGCAGTATCGCGCAGTGTCACCGGCAGCAGCGCGTGAGATAGATCTTTTACAGACATTGCTTGAGCAGCGCCCCAGCAGTGCAAATGGCGATTTGCCGCTGCTTCCTATGACTGAAGCAGTGCAGACTTACCAGTCCAAACCCACCTATCTTGATTTCGCCAATGGAAGCGGCATGAGCTTCTTGGCACGCGCGGACCACGATCACAGCCTAGCTACCGAGGAAGCCTTCTTTTACACATTCCAGGGCATCACAAATGATGGCGCTTACTACATAGCGGCGTTTGTTCCGCTCGCCGGTTCACTGCCTGTCGATGCTGAAGGTGGTTTCTCTGACCCGGACGGAAGCAGCGGGCAAGACCATCAAGCCAAAGTAGTCTCTAGTAGTGGTTGGATTGGCCAGGAGCTTGAAAGTGGTCACTCGGTAATGGACGACATAATGGCCAGCCTGGATGTACGTCCAGATGAGGGCTTTCCAGCCATTACCTTGCCAGACTTCTTGACGGGTTCTGGTTTTTTTATGGGCTATGATGCCGCGCATGTTGGCGTGCCTGTCCTGGAACATTCCCCTGTTGTCGTAATCGACCCCACCGGTGAACCAGAGTATTTGCCTGGCCTTCCAGATATGTTATCAGTGCGATTCGAAAACGATGGTCCGCTTTCAACTGAACACGCCATTATCCTGCAATCTGTGCGCGACAACGATGGCAGCTTTTACCCTTCGGTTCCAGCATGGCAGCAGCAACTGGCCCAATCTTTAGCGAGCGACAGCTTCGTGCCAAAGGACCCCGCTGCGTATGATGTGGTAAGCTTGAGCTTTCAAGATGGTACAGGCAAGCGATGGAACACTCCCGGTGCGGACGAGGGCCCTGTCTATCATTTTCGTGGGCTGACGCACGACGGCCGTTTTCTTATTCATCTCGACAGACAACTTGCCTCCTCCTCCGAAGTAGATTATTGGGACAGGGTAATAGACAGTATTCTGGTAACGGGCATGGCGAGCACGCGCAGCTCTTTGCGGGAGGAACCACTCGATTGTACTCACGAGGCCGAGTTCATCGAAGATGTGTCGATACCGGACGATACGGAAATCGAGCGCGGTGACCAATTCGTCAAACTTTGGCGCGTCAAGAACAGCGGCAGCTGCACGTGGACACCCGCAGAAAGCCTGGTGTACTCACAAGGCAATCCGCTTGAATGGCAGCCTCTCGCGCTCGCGGAAGTAGTGCCGCCGGGCGACGAGATCGAGGTAGGTGTGACCGTCGTGTCACCTGCCGAGCCAGGTATCTACGAAACCTGGTGGCAGCTGGAAGACGAGCACGGCATGCCCTTTGGCGAATTCCTTGGCCTACGCTTCGTCGCCCCGCGCCCGGCAACCGACATACCGGGATACGGCGTTATCAAAGGATCAATTAGCTATCCCGCAAATGGTAACCCAGCCGTAGATATCTATTTCGTGCGCACTGACGAAAGCGAACGGTACTCAATGCGCACGGAACGTGGCTGGACGGAGTACGCAAATACTGTCCCTACCGGCAGCTACTACGTGTTTGCCCGGGTCGCGGGCGATACAAGTGATTCAGGCGGAGGGTATACTCAGGCCGTCATCTGCGGCCTACATGCAAACTGTGCAGACCACGAGTTGGTAGTGGTCGAGGTAGAAGAAGGTCGCGCCACACACAATGTCGATATCGCGGACTGGTACGCACCGGCGGGCACCTTTCCACTGCCAGCCTTAGAATCTTCGGCTGAGTGAGTGCCGAATACTCAGCCCAGCCGTATTCGTGGATCGAGATAGGCATAAATCAGGTCGGCCGCCAGGTTGGCCAGCGCAAAACCCAACACCGTAACCATTGTCAGCGCCTGCAGAAGCGGCAGGTCCCGCCGGTCGATGGCAAAAACCATTAAGCGCCCCACCCCAGGGTAGTTAAAGACATTTTCTATCACAATCAGGCCGCTGATAAGCCATCCGAAACTGATAGCCACGACGGTAACCGTGGGTAGCAGCGCATTACGCAGGAGATGCTTGAAGATTACTGAGCTGCGCGATATCCCTTTTAGCTCGGCTGTTCGCACGTAGGGCTTGTGGAGCTCCTCGACTACCCCTGCTCGTGTCAGACGGGCGATGTAGGCCAGCAGCACTAAGGTGGCGGTCACTGCCGGCAAAATAAGCATAGGCAGCGCTTCTCTAAAGGATGCGTCGGGGGCGATCGATGAATTAGCCGGAAACCAGCCCAAGCGACGCGCAAAAAGCTCAATCAACACAATGCCGGTGACAAATTCGGGCAGGCCCACCACCGAAAGTGACAGGATGCTGATGGAACTATCCCAAAATGAGTTTTCCTTCAGTCCGGCAATTACCCCCAGCAGTACAGCAGTCGGGATGCCTATCAGCAACGCCACGGCAGCCAGCATGAGCGAGTTTCTCAATCGCGCCATGACCATCGGATAAATCTCGGAG
>JBJYWX010000395.1:0-4460 GCA_046259695.1 Promineifilaceae bacterium (SeqCode)
CAGCCATTATGCCAAAATGGCCACGGCGTGTCAACCTGTGCTATATCATATAATCTTCTTTTTGCTGTTAATCCTGGCGCCAATCTGTTATACTCTCGCTAGATGAGTTCCGCTGCGGGTAGGGGTCAGGCAGCTCCGCGCCCGCGCGAATATAGAGAAGTGAAGAAAAAATTTTGACAGGGTGGGTGACCTTTTGAGGAGCGTCTAGTGCGAGTACGATTCTGGGGCGTAAGAGGCACAATGCCCGTGCCGGGGCCCGGCACAGTACGTTACGGCGGCAACACACCCTGTATTGATATTCGTACGGCGGGGCAGCAGCTAATTATCATCGATGCGGGCACGGGCATTCGCAAGCTTGGCCATGCCCTGCGGCAGTCGGAGGCGCGCAGTATCAAGGCGACTTTGCTGCTCAGCCATACCCACTGGGATCATATCCAGGGCCTGCCGTTCTTTGATCCCCTGCTCGGCCGTCGCAATAAGTTTCAAATCGTGGGCATCAAACGTGACAATCTTTCTCTGGAAGAAATCGTCGCCCGCCAATTCCTGGCGCCCTATTTGCCTTTTGCCTACCGATCCCTCGAGGCAGAGCTCGAAGTGAAAGAGCTTTGGCCGGAGGAGACTTTTTACCTAGAAGACAAGACCGTTATTACTACAGCGGCGATGAAACATCCCGGCGGCTGTCTGGGATTTCGAATTGATGACGGCGTCTCGGCCCTTGCCTATTGTTCCGATACTGCCCAGTTAGGGGACAATTTGCTCGAAGAGGTGGTGGAATTGGCCCGCGGGGCTGACTTGCTGATTCATGACGCCCATTTTCGCGATACAGGTATGGCTAAGGCCCTGGAGAGCTGGGGCCACAGTTCGTGGCAGCAAGCGGCGCTTGTCGCTGAAGCAGCCGAAGTCGGCATGCTGGCGCTCTTCCATTATGCGCCAGACCTGACCGACGACGACATCGACCACATCTCGGTTGAAGCGCGCGAATGTTTTTCGAGAACAATCCCGGCCCGCGAAGGGTTAATCCTCGACTTGCCGGCGGTTTAATAAATGAGTGAGACTGATCCGGAGATTACACGGGAAAGGGGAGCCACGAACGAGCCGCCGACAGAGCCATCCGGCGAGCGTCCAGTCATCCTGGTTGTAGACGACGAAATTGAAATTCGCACGATGCTGCGTCTGACGCTGACGCGCGCCGGATTTGACGTGCGTGAAGCGGCGGACGGTACTGCGGCACTGTCACGGATAACTGAGTACTGCCCTGATCTTGTCCTGTTGGATGTTCTGATGCCTGGCAAGGATGGCTATGCAGTCTGTCGCGAACTGCGCGGCAATCCGGACATGGCCGAGCTGCCTATCCTGATGTTCAGCGCCCGTACCGATTCGCGCAGCAGACAGGCTGGTCTGGACGCCGGCGCGACCGCCTATCTGACCAAGCCCATGCGACCCGACGAGTTAGTGCGCGCTATCAGTGATGCGCTGAGTGATTCGAACGGCTAGTGGGTCAACAGAGATAATGAGTTCGTTCTGATACGAACTCTATGTGGAGGGCACTTTTGTCAGGGCGGCGCTGAAGCTGCCGGTAATTCCCGTTACCAGCGAGCAATGTGACCTGGCGATAGAGCAGTCAAGATCACCTTTGCCTGATTTGAGCACATCCACAAATGTTTGTGCAGGCTTTTCGAGACCTGGTTCCGGAAGGGGAGATATCCATCAGATGTGTGCCAACTTCATGTGTATCGGGGCACAAAAGGCGGGAACCACGTGGCTGTACCTGCAGTTAGAGAAGCGCCCAGATGTGTGGTTGCCATACATCAAAGAGATTCACTATTACGACAGCCCGCGCGCCCCACGTTTTTTCCTGCTGTTCCATCCGTCTGGCTTCGTTCGGCGTTACCTCCGTCAAGAGATCCGTAGAGCTATTCAGGATGAATCACACCGAAAATGGTATGCTCGCTACTACCTGTTGCCACGAAACGATCCTTGGTACCGTTCACTGTTTCAGCCAGAATTAGGCCAGCTTGCGGGAGAGGTAGCACCCGATTACGCAACATTACCAGACTCAATGATCCGCAGAATCAAACAATCCTTCCCAGATCTAAGAATAGTCTATCTTTTGCGTGATCCACTCGATCGCGCGTGGTCTCAGGCAGCAATGGTATTCGGCCGGTTCGGCCAAAAAGGTGTGTGGCCGGATATGGAATCAGAGATCCAAGGGTTCTTGCTCGACCCGCGCCAGCTAGCCCACTCACGTTATCTGCACAACATCAAGCGCTGGTCCAGCCATTTCACGCCTGAGCAGCTCTTCATTGGATATTTTGACCAGTTGCGCGAAAGTCCAGATTTGCTCATGCAAAGCGTGCTCCAGTTTCTGCATCTGCCTGCTCAGCTACCCTCAGAAGGTATGTTGGCAGCGAATCCTAATCCCGGCAGCTATCCGCCCATGCCCGAACATATGGGTCGCATCCTTGCAGGACAGCTGCTCGAAGAGATGGAAGGACTTCATGACTTGCTTGACAACAGCTATACGGCGCGCTGGTTATCCAGGATGAATCGCCTGGTTCGTTGACGCCCACGGGTATTGGTCTCCAACAAGCATGGTTTATTTGCTGAAAGTTAGTGATGTCCAGAGGGTGCTTAATCCCCCATCTCAGTCTGTTTCTGCAGCCAACTCTTGGCGCGTCAGGACGCCTTTGTTACAATAGCGCCTGCGATTGGGGGCAAACATTCCCCCGCGCAAACACCTTATGGAGGCGAAGCAGCATGCTTTTTAGGCGAATATTGTTGGTGATTATTTCTATCGGCTTCGGTGTGACGGCCACCTTAGGCATTGTTCTGGCAATCGGCACGACGCCGCAGGTGTATGGCCCGATATATTTTACCTTTACAGCGCTTGCTCTGGCCGTTGCCCTGGGAATCTGGCTAGACAGGTTCATGGGCACCGAAATTCTCCCTAAATAACACCTGCTTTACCTTAATAAACTGATATCGTGGCCTCTCGTCTTTATGACGGTGGGGCCTTTTCTTTTTCTTTTTCCCACTAGTAAGGATATGTTGAAATGACAGCACAGATTATTGACGGTCAAGCAGTAGCGGAGAAGGTGCGCGAAGAAGTGCGCCTCGGCGTGCAAAAGATGAAAGAGGAAACGGGCTACGTGCCCGGCCTGGCCACCGTTCTTGTCGGAGAAGATCCGGCTTCCGCCACCTATGTGCGTATGAAACAGCGCATGTGTGAAGAATTGGGCATTCGTTCAATCGGCCATACATTACCCGCGGACGCTACCCAGGCAGAAGTCCAGGCGCTGGTCGAAACGCTTAACGCCGATCCGGCAGTCAATGGTATTTTGGTCCAGCTGCCGATGCCGCCGCAAATTAACGAGGAGGCCATTTTGAACACCATCGACCTTGAAAAAGATGTCGATGGTTTCCATCCGGTTAATATCGGCCGTCTGGCGATGAAGGGCCGCGAACCGCTTTTTGTTCCCTGTACGCCAAATGGCTGCATTCGGTTGCTTGAAGAATATGGCATCGAGATGAGCGGCGCGGAAGCCGTGGTAGTCGGCCGTTCCAACATCGTCGGCCTGCCCGTAGCTATGCTGCTGCTAAAGAACAACGCCACCGTCACTATTTGCCACAGCCGTACCCGGAACCTGGCGGAGCACACGCGCCGGGCGGACATCCTGATTGCTGCCATTGGACGCGCCGAAATGATCACGGGCGATATGCTCAAGCCCGGAGTCGTAGTGATCGACGTTGGTACGAACCAGAAAGAGGATGCCAGCAAGAAGCGCGGCTATCGCCTCGTTGGTGACGTGGACTTTGATTCGGCCAAGGAAGTGGCCGGAGCAATCACGCCGGTACCCCGCGGCGTGGGCCCGATGACCATCGCAATGCTTATGCAGAATACACTACGCGCCGCTCAGATAGCGCAGGAAAAGGCGCTGCAAGAAGGTTAACTAGACAAGGGCCATCTTCGATGGCCCCTTTTACTTTGCTCAACGGGAGGAAGCTACGAGGGCGGGCCGGGCAAATCTTCTGGCCTGTTCACGTTGGTGAATGATCGGCCGCCTGGATCAAAGCGCTCGATCTCGGGGGGATCCACATACCTGACCCTTACCCGGCCAAAGAAGCGCGTGATCTTCAAATCTCCCGACGCCAGGTTATGTTCAATAGGCGGCAGGCACTGTTTGCTGTAGACCGCGTGCAGCGGTTCCGGGAACTTCTGCCAGCGTGGCACGACAATATCGGCCGTCTGCCGCAGCTCGATCAGGTAGGCCAGCAGTCCTTCATTGAGCCAGGGCATATCGTTGGCAACCACCAGAACATGATCGTACGCGGCGTGGACCAGCGCGGTGTGAATGCCCCCCAAAGGCCCGCTGTCCGGATAGATGTCGCCATAGGCCGCTAGTCCCAGATAGGCATAAGGATCTGGATTGTTCGCAATCAAGATGATCTCGTCGCCAAGA
>JBJYWX010000396.1:0-26858 GCA_046259695.1 Promineifilaceae bacterium (SeqCode)
CAGTGCCTGGTGTCATGTCGGCCATCACTGAAACGTCCTCAACACTCCCCCACTCATCGCCCGTGCCCTGGACATAGAGCACCGGCAGATCGCCACAGCCGCTGGCGGCAAATGCAGGGAGAATTCCCGCCAGGCGAGGCCCGCCAAATAAGCGGTATACAAGCTGTGAAGAGGCATCGATCAGGTAACCGAATAGGGAAAACATGCTGTGTGTCGCACGCTTCGTAAACACGGCAGGCGTCATCGGCTGCACTGCGATAGCGGCGCGCACGCTGGCGGTCTGTGGAAGAGCGAAAAGGAGCGCGTTTGCGCCAATGGAGAAGCCCATAGCGCCAATGCGCTCCGGGTTCACATCCTCGCGCGACACTAGATAAGCTATGGCGCCCAGTAGATCTTTGGCTTCGCTCTGCCCAAAAGTCATCGGATGGGCCGTGGCGCTCTGGCCATGATTGCGTAAATCGAAGGTGAGGACGTTAAAGCCGTCTGCCGCCAAATCAGATACGATGCGCAGTAAATCGACCGATAGGCTGCCTGTCAGGTTCGCCAGCAAGTCATCCGCAGCATAGCCATGTCGATTCCACTCCCAGCCGTGAACAAGTATGACCGTGGCGCCATCTTTTGCTGCCGGCTCCGATGCAGGCACAAACCATCCCGACAATCGCACGCCATCGCGGGCCGGAAATTGTACGTCTTCAAAACGGAGCCCGCGGCTCTGCGGCGTCCTGCGCACCTGCTGCCTTTCGGGAGCGATCATTTTTCGGGCCCAAATCGTCGAGACAGCGGCCGTAATGCCAAGAGCAAGCCCCGTGAGTCCAAATAGCCAACGCAGTGCGCGGCGTAGCGTGAACATCTATTTAGTCCTCTCCTTCATATCACCGCGGCGATTATACCCGTTTATCGGCGCCACCCAATAAAACCGCACACCTCCGGGCTAAGTGCCTGGCGTGAGAACATGAGTGACATAAGCACAGCGGTACTAAGTCGGGACAATAACGCCATCAAAAAGATCAGTCTCGCGAAATCCCGGTCTGGCCGGTGGGTAGGCGCGGATGTAGTATTCGTATGCCATGAACCGGCGCTGGAGCCATTCAGGCAGAGCACGTGAATTGCTTGTGCCCCCACCCTGGCTGGAGTGTTGTGCGCTTGCTTCCTTCTTGACATCCCAATAGGGCCTATAACTGATCCTGGCATTCAGCCCGCTGTTTGGAATACCAATCTTGGTAAAGTCTATGTCCTTATTGCGTCCCATATGCCTTGGGTCCTGGCCGCGAATGCGCATCAAGGTCGTAAATATCCTTATCATCCGATTCGGGATCGCCGAATAGTACAGGCGCTGCGGCCGGTAGCCATTCTCTGAGACGGCCGATTCATCGAGGAATGAATAAAAAGCCGCAGTAGTGATCTTGCAGCAATGAATATGGTCGGGATGATAATAGCCACCTGTTTCGTCATGCGTCAGAACTACCTGCGGCCCGATCTCCGCCATCAAAGCACGCACCCTGTTTACCTCTTCAGCCTCGTCCATGTTGATGAAGGCGTCAGGGTGCTTGTTTGCCGGATCCCCGATGTAGCCGGAATCACGGTAGCCCAGCATGTGGAGCTGCCCGCCCAAACGATCGACGGCAGCGGCTAATTCAGCCGCGCGCACTTCAACCAGTTTATTTAGGGTATCTTCGTAGCCCTTGGCGACCGAACCGGCCACACCATCGGTAGCGATAGCCACATGGACGTCAACGCCTTCAGCCGCATAGCGTGCCAGCGTACCCCCAAGGCCAAATGATTCATCGTCGGGATGGGCGAGGACAGCGAGCAGGATACGTTTCATAGTTTCTTCTACGTGGTCCCCCAATTTGGTTGCTGTACCGCTGTTTAGCGGCCGCATGGCGACGGCAATTCCTGCTGCCTGTGTTTTCGTGTGGGTAACGCTGATTGACCAGTGCTGCAGGCCCTGCTCAGCCGCAATGCGCCGCGCATTACCGTGCAGAACCACATCTGGACGACCGTTCTCCTGATTGACCACTTCAATGTCTCGCCAGCCTACATCTCCGATTCCGGTCCCGAGCGCTTTCGCTACGGCTTCCTTAACGGCAAAACGAGCGGCAAGGCTCGCGGCGCGGCCGTTACAGTAACGCTGCTCCTGCTCTGTGAAGATGCGAGATAAGAAACGCTCGCCAAATCGATCCAGGCTGCGCCGCACGCGTTCAATTTCTAGGAGGTCGATTCCGACAACCGCCATTCTGGAATCTTCTATGGTATCGGGCAAAAGTAGTCCACTTACGTCCATCACTTACTTTCAGCTATCCAGTCGGTTTACCTCAAAATCCACACCTTTTGCGACAGTCAAATTGACCTGCACTTCACGCCCTCCGAAACCATCGACCAGGTCGTGTGCGCGAACAACTATCGTGTTGACACCTGCCGGGACCTTGATTCCGCTCTGGCTTCGGGTGAAAGGCTGTTCGTCTATGTGAGGATGAAGCAGCAAGCGCGTGAATGAGCTGTTATCATCCGGTTTGGCCACTGTGCCGTCGGGAAAGACAACGTCCCACCCATCCGCATAGTCATCCCACCCTAGATCCGCATGCTCAATCGTAACGCTGAACTGCCAGGTATCGGCGGACTGTTGCCGCGCCGCGACATATAGCACATCCGCATCACCACTGGTTTCGGCTCCAGACGAGATACTCTCTGGCGGCTGTTCTGCCGCGGGCGTCGTTGCTGACTTTGTAGATTCATACTCAACGGCCGTCGGCGCGGCGGCGTATGCGATAACCTCGGCGTGACTGGCAGCCACTGCCTTTGGTGTCGCAGGCGCTGTATAATCTCCTCCCGCGCTTCCCTTGCCGCTGCAAGCAGCGAGGCCAAGCACTGCAGCAGTGCAAATCAGTATCAACGAAATCGAGAATGCGCGTTTCATTGCTGGGATATGCGTTCTCGTGCCCTGGGAACGGCGTGCCGGACGCTCAGGATCTCGGCGAGAATAGCGACTGCTATCTCCTGCGGGTTGTCGGCGCCGATTTCCAAACCAATTGGGGCATGAATGCGCTGCGTTTCTTCTACTGTAAACCCCATGGCCTCCAATCGCTCCAAGCGGCGCTGGTGCGTTTTGGGGCTGCCCAACGCACCAATATAGAAGACGTCGCTCTTCAACAAGAGTTCCAGCGCCGGATCATCTATTTTCGGATCGTGGGTAAGGAGGGCCACAGCCGTGTCTGGTGTCAACTTGATAGACGCGAAAGCGTTTCGCGGCCACTGTTGGATAAGCTGGTCGACATGCGGAAAGCGATCGGCGTCGCTGAAAGCGCGGCGTGGATCAACAACAATTGTCTGATAACCGGCAATACGCGCCATCTTAGTCAACGCGATTGCAATATCGACACCGCCAACGGCCACCAGCGTTGGTGCCGGTCGGATAGGATCGGCAAAAACTCTGCCGTCTTCGCCGAATGGCATTACATGGGCATAAGCCGAAGACTGCTTCGAACCAAGTACCTGCTCGCGCAGGGTATCTTCCATGTTTCCGCCAGCTGACGCACCTTCTACGACAACCAGTTTTTGACCCAGCAGCTCTTCATCGCCGTCTATGACGGTATAGATGTCAGCGGACTCCTGTCCTGCCAGGGCCTCGCCGACAAGCGAAAACAGGTCGCGATCGAGGCATTCCACAAATACATCAATTGAACCACCACAAGCCAGTCCGACCTGCCAGGCCGTCTCATCGGCTACGCCAAAGTGCAGCAACTGCGGTTTGCCGCTGCCCAATGTCTCGCTGGCGGCTTCAACGACCGCGCCTTCCACACAGCCGCCACTGACTGAGCCCACCATCTGGCCGTCGCCATTTACAGCCATTTTTGCGCCCGGACGTCTGGGCGCTGATCCCCAGGTGGTGATCACAGTGGCAATGGCGATTCTCTCTTGCCCACCGGCCATCCACTCGGTAATAGTTTCTGCAATTTCCTTCATTGATAAACAACTCTCTTGAGCAACCTGCAGCGGGACAACGAAGCCCGTC
The DNA here is from genome assembly GCA_046259695.1 of Promineifilaceae bacterium (SeqCode). Taxonomy (GTDB): domain Bacteria; phylum Chloroflexota; class Anaerolineae; order Promineifilales; family Promineifilaceae; genus JAACFF01. The sequence continues at coordinate 4,013 of JBJYWX010000396.1, forward strand.
AAGTACATTTTACGTCCCGCCGCCCTGAATAACCACCTATTCACCGGCTCCCGCTTCGCCCTACGCTTGACTTAGGGTAGGCATTATGTAGACTTGCAAGCGATCATGTCCCTACCGGCTGTGGAAACCGACCGCCTTAGCAAGGCCTTTTTTCGCTCTGAAAGACGCTATTATTTTTTGTCCGCCTCAAAGGAGCGTATCGCGGCCGTGCGCAGCGTGTCACTTGTTATTCCTGAAGGTGAGTTTTTCGGACTATTGGGCCCCAACGGAGCTGGCAAGACCACCCTCGTGAAGATGCTCTGCACCCTCATCTTACCTGATTCAGGCGGCGCACGCATCGCGGGCATCGACCTCGCCAACGACCGGGCCATACGTGCCGTGACCGGCCTCGTGGTATCGGATGAGCGCAGCTTCTACTGGCGGCTCACCGTCCGCCAGAACCTGGCGTTCTTCGCCACGCTCTTTGGTCTGAGCGGAAAGGCGGCGGATCAGCGTATCGACCAGGTGCTGGCTGATGTTAACCTCAGCGACCGGCACAATCAGCGCTTCAGCGATCTCTCCAGCGGCCTGCGCCAGCGTCTCGCGATTGCCCGGGCCCTCCTGCACCGCCCTCGAATTCTCTTCCTTGATGAGCCGACACGCAGCCTTGACCCCGGCGCTACAGAGAAGTTGCACGATTTGCTGCGAGCTTTGCAAAGAGACAGCGCGCTCACGATCATGCTGATTACCCACGATCTAGCAGAAGCCGAAAAGCTCTGCGATCGAGTGGCGCTGCTGCATCAGGGTGTAATTCGGGCAACGGGTGCGCCAAGGACATTACGCGAGCAGCTGGATCCGCGTAGACGCTACGCGTTGACTGTAGAGATGCCGGGTCCCGCTGTCATCGAGCAATTGGAAGCGAATTTTGCTGACCATGCCTTTCTAATTAGGGCACTCGATGCAGATCGCTTACAAATAAGCTTCGATGCAGGTGAGCATGACGCCACCTTGCAGAGCGTATTGAGCGTTCTGCATGAAAGTGATGTGCGCATCCATGTCATAGAAGGTGCGCCCGCCACGCTGGAGGAGGTCTTTGCGTACTATACAGGTGAGGAAGAGCATGAGAACGATTAGCGCCTTCCTCAAACGCGATCTCTTGAGTGAAACGAGTTACCGCCTCTCATTTGTGCTCTCCATAGGCAGCGTGATATTTAATGTGCTGGTGTTTTATTTTCTTTCGGTGTTTATTGAAGACGTGTCAGCGCCCAGCCTGGCGATAGATGCGCAGGATTACTTCTCATTCGTATTAATTGGTGTTGCTTTTTCGGGCTATTTCAGTGTCGGCCTCAACGGTTTCTCGCGTGCCATTCGCGACGCCCAGGTCTCGGGCACGCTGGAGGCCATGCTGATGACACCAGCGTCGCTGCCCGCCATCGTCGTGGGTTCCGCGGCCTGGAGTTATGTATTCACGACTTTCCGCGTAGTGACCTATCTCCTGGTTGGTATGGCAATTTCTGGTTTACGCTTCACCGACGCAAACTACCTGGCCGCGATCGCGGGTCTTTGTCTATCCGTGGTCTCGTTCGCCAGCATTGGCATTATCGCCGCCGCGATCATCATGGTCATCAAGAGAGGAAACCCGGTTACGGCTGTGTTTGGCGCCATAGCGAACCTTGTGAGCGGCGTTTTTTATCCGGTTGAGGTTCTTCCTGCTTGGCTCCAGACGGTTGCGCGGTTAGTACCGCTGACATATGCCCTAAGCCTAATGCGCGGCGCTTTGCTGGAAGGCGCAACCTGGTCGCAGTTATCGAGTGACTTCCTTGCTCTGGCTGCCTTCTGCGTAGCCCTGTTTCCGCTATCGCTTTTCATCTTCCGAGCCGCCGTGCGTCGAGCCCGTTTGGAAGGTACCCTGACTCATTACTAATCCCAACTTTGCAGCGCGTCAATAATTGTCGGGAACTACTACTTCTATTTCAAATAATGAGGGCCACAACTTGCCGGTGACATAGAGGCGGTCGTTGGCGCTGTCATAAGCGATCCCGTTCAGAACCGCTTGGCCGCTGCTTAGCACCGCCGCATCCATTAGCCCGCTCAGGTCAATCCAACCCAACACCCGGCCGTCGTCTGGCGAAATTCGCGCGATGAGATCGCTGTGCCAGACGTTAGCCCAAATTTCGCCATTCACAAACTCCAGTTCATTCAGCTGGTCAATGGCGCCTTCATGACTGCGCACCTCAATGCGGCGCACTTCCTCAAAGGTCAGCGGGTCCCAGAAGCGAATGACGTTTGTTCCATCACTTACGATCAAAAATTCTCCATCATGCGTCAGTCCCCAACCCTCATGCGGGTACGAAAATTCACCCATCAGCACCAGGTCCTCCGCATCGTAGATGAAGCCCTTCTCAGAGCGCCATGTCAGCTGGAAGATTTTGTCGTTGAAGAGCGTGATTCCTTCTCCGAAATAGATATCCGGCAGCGTGACCTCCTGCCGTACAGTGCCAGTTTGCAGCAAGACGCGCCGCAGAGAAGAATCGCCCCCAGTACCTTCCAGCAGCAGAGATGGATCTTCATCAACGACTAGCCCCTGTGTAAACGCTGAGGTGTCGTGAGGGTAGGCATTAATTATGCGGTAGCCCCAAACTGGTTCGGCCTCTTGCGTCGCGCCCTCCATAGGATAAGGCGCGGATGTCGCCACTAACGTAGGGCTCACGAGGGGCGGCTGCGGCGAGCTGGTACGCGACATAACCGGCGTCGCCATCGCCACGACCGTAGCTGGCGAAAGCGGCGGCACAGTAGGGGTAGAAGGCTCTGTATTAACCGTCGTTTCGACAGCGGCTCGACTCGTTGTTGCTTCAGCCACCGTCTGGGCAACGGCAGGATCACAGCCGGCAAGCAAGGCCGCAACAAACATCAACAGAAGAAGAATCACATGGCGCATAGGCAATGTCCCGAGACAATATTTTCAGGATCTAGCGCGTAAGATTACCCACATTTAATCGTGCCACAAACAATCTCTTTTAGCGTTAAAGTACCATACGGGCCTGAAGCTGAACGTCTATTAAGGTGCTGCTGGCATACTGTGGTGAAACTGTTATAGTGGTACAGACTGACCGGTCGGTCTGTATAGTGTGAAGGATAATTGTGGAGAGCGATCCCAATAGTACCAAGAACAGAATACTCGACGCCGCACTTGACATCTTCTCGCACAAAGGGTTTCACAACACCCGCCTAGATGAAATCGTGGAAGCCTCCCACACCTCAAAAGGCGCAATATACTTCCATTTCCCGAACAAGGAATGGTTGTTTCTAGCACTGGTCGATCAGTTCGCAGATCTCCTTGAGCGGCGCGTTGTCGAAGCCATCGAGAAGGAAGAAAAGGGTATTAATCGGGTTCGAGTGGCCATGATTACGATCCTTGATACATTTGGCCGTTATCGCCGGCCGGCGAAAATTCTCCTCGTTCAGGCTGCTGGCCTGGGATCTACATTCGAAGAGAAGCGCAGTGAAATCAATGACCGCTTTGCCCGCCTTATACAGACATATCTCGACGAATCTATCGAAACCGGTGATATTCAATCTGTCGATACTGAGGTAATCGCCATCGCCTGGATGGGCGCCATCTACAATGTTGTCATACAGTGGGTCAACACCAACGAGCCAGAGCCAGATCGTATTTTGACCACCTTGCTTCCTGCCCTACTTAAGAGCGTCGGCTATGAACGCTGAGCGTCGGAAGTCTGCAGGTTGGGCAACTGGGGTCAGTCGCCATAGCTCACCGGACGCGGGTCGTCTTCTGAGCTGCAGCCTGCCTGCATCCGGACTTAGCGCATTCAGTTTCCTGAGCCACGCCTTCGGCCGCCCGCGCTTCTTCTGGCGCAGCAGTTTCGATGATACCATTTATGCCGGCTTCGGCATTGCTGCCCAATTGTTTGCCTGGGGAACGGATCGTTTCCGTGAGATTGAACATCAGGCAGAGCTTTTGTTCGAGGGAGCCGAATTACTTGGCAAGCATGAGGCGCCAATACTCCCACGTCTTTTTGGCGGATTTTCGTTTCGCGATGACTTTGTGCAGGATAATGTCTGGGCCGCTTTCCAACCCTCCCATTTCATATTGCCCCATTACCAGTTCATTCAGCGGGGAGAGGAGAGCTGGCTCACGATTAACGCCATGGCCAGCGCAGATGACGCGGCAACTTTGCTGCGACAGGAACTTCAAGCCGCCGTATCAGCTCGCCTTGATCTGCTAAAAGAACCGCAGCGCAACCTGCCAGCTCTCGGCAGCCCAGACGAAAAACGATACCCGATGACCGAGCAGGACTGGCACACCCTGATCAAACAGGCAGTTAATGCCACCCATCGTTCGACCATTCAAAAGGTAGTGTTGGCACGCATCTGTGAACTACGCTATGGTCATGAGGTCGATAGCGGGGCCGTCCTGGCCTATCTCACCGCCGAGTACCCCGATTGCACGCAGTTTCTTTTTGAACCACGACCGTTTCATGCGTTCTTTGGAGCAACGCCCGAACGGCTGATCCGTCTTGACAGCGACCACTTCGTTTCGATGGCACTGGCGGGATCTCGTCCGCGGGGTATGGATTCGACTGAAGATGCACTACTTGGCGATGAACTCCTGCAAAGCGCCAAGGAACGATATGAACATCAATTAGTAGTCGAAGCGCTGCGACGTCGCCTGGAGCCTATCTCTGCGCAGCTGGCTATTCCGAGCCTGCCTGAAGTCCTGCCTCTCAGTTACATTCAGCATCTTTACACGCCAATTTCCGGCACACTGGTTTCTCCTCGAAGTGTTTTATCGCTGGTCGAACTGCTTCATCCTACGCCAGCTTTGGGCGGTTCGCCCCGTGACAGAGCTATGGCTTTCATAAAGCGATACGAACCGGTCCCACGTGGCTGGTATGCCGCGCCTGTCGGTTGGTTCGACAGCACAATGAACGGCGAATTCGCGGTAGCTATCCGGTCGGCCGTGGCTCAGGAGCGGCGCGTCTGGTGTTACGCCGGTGCAGGCATCGTTGCCGAATCGCAGCCGGACGTAGAATGGGCTGAGACTGAGCTGAAATTCCGGCCAATGCTGCGCGCTCTGGGCGCAGCACCTCCCGTCGCTGACTGAAAGGAGAGAGCTAACTAAATGAGCGATGATGTGGCTGCTGATTTGCAGCCCAATCCGGCCACCATTTGGGCGCATACGCTAGTAGAAGTACTGGTTCACTGCGGACTTACTGACGTATGTATTTCACCCGGCTCCCGCAGCACGCCGCTCACATTGGCCTTTGATGCCCATCCCGGCATTAACGTGTACCTGCACCAGGACGAAAGGAGTGCCAGTTTCTTTGGCTTGGGCATGGCAATGGCCCTGGATCGGCCGGTTGCTCTGTTATGCACATCGGGAACGGCCGGCGCCAATTATTACCCTGCGGTCATCGAAGCATACATGAGCGAAGTGCCATTGCTGGTCCTGACGACGGACCGCCCGCCGGAACTGCGGCACAGTGGCGCCAACCAAACCATTGACCAGATAAGGCTATTTGGGCAGCATGTACTTTGGAGCGTGGACGCACCGCTGCCCGAAAAAGATGCGCCAGACCTGGTCCTGCGCAGCCTGCGCACGCTCGCCGCCCGCGCTTATGCACTGGCTGATGGATTACGAAAAGGACCGGTGCATCTCAACTTCCCATTCCGCAAGCCACTTGAACCTTCGGACGCGGCCAGGCCAACTTTAGCGACAGAGGGCGGTTTCACCAAGATTGGTCGCGGGAACCTATTGGCCACGGCCGCTCAGATCGCCCAACTTGGTGAGACTATCTCGCGGCATGAAACAGGACTGATCGTTTGCGGACCACGCTGCCCTGCCGGGGAGTTTGGCACAGCGGTGACCGAACTTGCCTTGAGATGCGGCTTTCCTATATTGGCTGATCCACTGTCCGGTGTACGTTTCGGCAAGCATACGGCCAGGGCACCTGTCTGCGGCGCCTACGAAACATTTCTTGCGCAGCCGGGCACCCTGCCTTTTCCTTCCTTAATCCTCCATTTTGGCGCCTCGCCTACCTCAAATCGCCTCAACGATTTTCTGGCGCGCTGTGATGCCGCACAGCATGTGCATGTGCGTCAAAGCGGATCCTGGTCCGACGCAAATCACCGCACCTCCTTCTTTTTGCAGGCCAACCCGCTCGAGTTATGCCGTTCGCTGTTAGCAGTGGTACCGCTTCGCGACCGCACTGAATGGCTGTTGCGCTGGACAAAACTTGAACGGGCTGTCTGGGATGCCATCGACAGGACCATGGTTAAGATGGACTTTGACGCAGCGGCCGTTACCGCGCTTTTCGACAGGCTGCCTGACAACAGCCTATTTTTCGCCGGTAACAGCCTTCCTATTCGTCATATAGACCAGTTCGCGCGGCCCAGCGAGCGGAATATTCACGTCTATGCCAATCGCGGCGCAAGCGGCATAGACGGCAACATTTCAACCGGTCTTGGCTTGGCGCTTGCATCGGGACAGGAAACAACGATCCTGGTGGGCGATATTACCTTCTATCATGATAGCAACGGCCTTCTGGGATTAAGGCACCTGGAAAGGCAGGACCTGCGAATAGTAGTCCTTAATAACGATGGTGGTGGCATCTTTCAGCGCCTTCCCATCAGCGGCTACGACCCTCCATTTTCGGAACTGTTTCGCGCTTCGCATGGGCTCTCGCTATCTGGATTCGCCGAATTGTATGGATTGGCTCATTGGGCCCTTACAGGCACGGCTGAATTTCAAACCTTGTTGGACAGACATGCTGCCAGCGACCGAAATATGCTGATCGAATTCAAGAGTGATCCCATAGAGGATCATCAGCAGCGCACGCAGCTTGAGGCGTTAGTTTGCGCCGAATTAGCGCGCCAATTGGCCGAACTAGATTAGGATAAGAGCAATAGAGAGCTGGCTGGCTATCTTAAAGTAACAGACCATATGGAAGACTGGCTCCTGGCCAGGGCGCTCTCAACGCCCCGCGCGCTGGCTCTTGTAATTGGTGACCAAAGCTGGGATTATGGTGCGCTAAATGTCCTGGTCGAACATTTCGCGCGCGCACTCTCCAGTCAGATCACTGTCGGTGACCGGATTGCGGTGCTGTTGCCGAATAATCTGCACTTTGCCTGCTTGATTCATGCTGCAGCCCGCATGGGAGCGGTGTTGGTGCCGCTCAATCGGAGACTTTCCCCTTCTGAGTTAGCGTGGCAGATTGAACGTGCGCGCTGCAAGGTGATAATCGCGTCCCAGGAAACAGCCACAATGCTGGCCAAGCCCGCACCAACAGATCCTCCCTTGCTGTTGAGTGAAGACCTAGCCGCCTCGCAGCCACGCGGACCTGAGCGGTGGCCACCGGTAGATACGAATCGCCTGCAATCAATTGTTTTTACGTCGGGTACCACAGGATCGCCCAAGGGTGCCAAGCTGACCCTGGGGAATCATTTCTATAGTGCAGTTGCTTCCAGCTATCGTCTGGGTGTGGAACCCATGGATCTCTGGTTGTGCTGCCTTCCCTTGTATCACGTGGGTGGCATGGCCATTATGCTGCGATCTTGCTTGTACGGCACGGCCGCAATCCTTCATGACGGTTTTGATCTGCAGGCCATCCGTGCCGATCTTATAATGCGGCCGGTCACCCTGCTTTCGCTGGTACCAACCATGCTGCACCGTCTCCTACGTGTTCAACCGGCAACCCAGTGGCCGGAGACACTGCGCCATGTGCTGCTTGGCGGTGCGGCCGTTCCGCCGGAACTGCTGGCCATTTGCCATAAGCAGGGCATTCCGGTCAGCGTCACCTATGGTCTGACCGAAGCCGCTTCCCAGGTGGCTACAATGATTGGCGCGGATGTTTGGCACAAACCGGGCAGCTCCGGCCACCCTCTTCTTTTCACGCAGCTAAAAATCGTGAACAGCGATGGCGACCGGCTCCTCCCGCGCCAGATTGGCGAGATCATTGTAAAGGGCCCGACGGTGATGTCAGGCTATGATGGTGACGAAGCGGCAACGAATCAAGCGCTGCGCGCTGGCTGGCTGTTCACAGGCGACATGGGCTATCTTGATGAAGACGGCGATTTGTGGGTTGTGCAGCGGGGCGATGACATTATCATTAGCGGTGGCGAGAACATTTACCCTGCCGAGGTTGAGGCCATCCTGGCGTCGCATCCCCAGGTAGAGGAAGTCTGTGTGGTCGGCCTGGCCGAACCGGAATGGGGTCAGATAGTAGCGGCGGCACTGGTCCTCGCTTCTGATGAGAGCCTTGATCGAAAAGCCTTGACAGCCTTCTGCCGCGATCGCCTGGCAGGCTACAAGATTCCGCGGCGAGTATTGTTCTTGAAAGAATTGCCTAAGACCGCATCAGGCAAAATCCATCGCCGGGCGGTAGCCGAAAAGTTTCTTGCCGATTCCCGCACTTGAACGATGCCAGCTATTCAAGTCAACGAAGCCACTTACTTTTACCGCCGCCAGGGAAATGGCCCACCCCTCCTGCTGCTTCATGGTTTTACCGGCTCCAGCAAAACATGGCTGCCGCTAATCGCTGAACTGGAAACGGAAATGGACGTGGTCGCGGTCGATCTGCTCGGCCACGGGCAGTCCGCTCGGCCGGAAACTATCGCGCGCTACGCGATAGAGGCGGCTGCAGCCGATATCGTGAGGATAATGCGGGAGCTTGGCTGCGATTCATTTCATCTTTTAGGATACTCGATGGGCGGCCGGCTCGCCCTATACACTGCGCGCTACTACCCACAACTCGTTCTCACTTTGCAGCTCGAAAGCAGCTCGCCGGGGATAGCCTCAGAGAACGAACGCCTTGCCCGGCGCCACAGAGATGCGGAACTGGCAGACGCCATCGAACAGAAAGGTATTGCCCCGTTCGTTCAGTTGTGGGAATCACTGCCCCTTTTTGCCTCTCAGGAAATGGTTCCTCAAACACAGAGGGACAGTTTGAGGCAGCAGCGCCTTCGCAATGACCCTAGAGGCCTGGCTAACAGCCTCCGCGGCATGGGAACAGGCGTTCAGCCGTCTCTTTGGGAAGAGCTGCCATATGTTACGATGCCGGTACAACTAATCTGTGGCTCCCTTGACAAGAAGTTTCTTGCTATCAACGAGCGCATGGTGCAGCTTCTTAAAAACGCCAGATTAACCAAAGTACCGGATGCTGGTCATACAGTTCATTTTGAACGTCCGCGGCAGTTTGCCGCGCTTGTGGAGCGTTTTCTGCGCACCAAGCACCTTCGTTAGCGCGACCGGCTAAAGGACCTGTCCCAAGCTAAACAGCAGCACAAAGAGCAGTGTCGAAAGGGATAGTTGTTTGAGCAGTGGGTTGAGGCGCTGCGGGTCTCCGGTGCGCCAGACATTCAGCCCATTGCGCAGCAAGAGCGGTACAGCCAGCAGGAAAAGGAATTGCCAGGCGGACATATAGTGAAGTGCGACATAAAGGATGGCAAGCAAGATCGCCGTAATAAGGAGGCTCCAATGGTAAATGCGCGCCGCCTGCAAACCATAGCGAACCGGGACTGTGTTCTTGCCCGCCAACGCGTCTGACCTTCGGTCGCGAATGTTGTTGATATTTAGAACCGCGACCGCGAGGAAACCACAACTGGTGGCCGGAAGCAGAACATCCCAGTCTAAGCGGTGTGTTTGCAAGAAGTAAGTACCCACAACCGCGACCCAGCCAAAGAAGATCAGCACAGCAATGTCGCCCAATCCGGCGTAGCCATAGGGCCGCGTACCGGCCGTGTAGCCCAGAGCCGCCACAATCGCCCCCGCCCCAAGGAAAATAAATAGCAAGAAATAGGGCAGGCCTTCTATGCCGAAAGAAATCCACAGCAGGGCAATGCCGGAGATCACGGATAAAATAGACATGATTGCCACAGCCGCCAGCATGTTGCGCGAGCTGATCGTCCCACTCTGCACCGCGCGAACAGGACCTTCCCGCTGCGAACTATCTGCCCCATGCTGCCAGTCGCCATAGTCGTTAGCCAGGTTTGAAAGTATTTGCAGAAGCACGGCCGTAATTACCGCCAGGATCATCACGCTCCAGCTAAATGGCGGGCGCGAAGCGGCAAGGGCGCTGCCCATCAAAATGCTAGCGATGGCCAGCGGCAGGGTACGCGGGCGCATGGCGTCGATCCAGATTGCCGCCCTATTGCCACTAACAGTTTCATTCATCGGCGTGGATTATACAGGAATGTCTCCCGGCAGCGATTCCCCGAATATCTACCCAATCAATCCCAGCCCAACAACGTGGCCAGCACCGGTGCCAGTTGGTCGGCGATCTTGTGATGTCCATTCACATTGGGGTGCCAGTCACAGCCGAAATCTACGGCCGACTCTTCCAGGTTATTCTCAATTACTGCCATAGTTGTCCGGCTGTCATTGCTCTGTTCCCTGAACTGGGCTACCGCCTTGGCAATTAATTGGGGCCCAGGCTCAAGCATAAGGGGGCCGGAAACCGCGACCAAATAAGCGCTGGGATACCGCTGTCGCACCGCTCTCAGCAGCTCCACATAAGCGCTGACAAAATCAATTGATTCGGGAAAAGGCGTCGAAGAGAAATCATTGGTCCCTAGATTGATAACCACGGCATCCGGCGTGCGAGTCGTCGATGGCCACATAACAGCCGGGTTCAGTCCCAACGCGCGATCGATATGGTTGATCGCTGTGTTCGCGCTTCCCTCGCCTTCCTCCCGCAAATTGCGCACCACGCCCAGACCCGAAAGCGCAATCAAATCGTAATCCGCCGCAAACTGAGCGGCGGTAAATGCCGCATAAGTTTGCTCAGCGTTCTGGGTCGCGGGCGTGAAGTAACAGTCGGGTGACGTGCCTTCATTACCATAACCGGTCGTAATGGAGTCGCCAATAAACTCGATTAACCGTCCCGACCTTTCGGGTCGCGGTCCCAGGTCGCTGCCAACCAACTCAAGCCCTTCGAATACGGCCGCGCCGACATACGCTTCGGTGCGCTTGAGCACCACTACTTCGTGTTCACCAGGTGCTAGTCCTTCTGCCAGAACATACTCATGACTGCCTGCCGCCGTTTCAAGGACCCTCATCTGATCATCAATCCAAACGTTGTAGTAATTGCGTCCATCGTTGAGCCTAATGGCAATAGAGCTTCCTTCAAAGGAAAAGGCAATGGAGACACCTGACCAATCAAACGCTGGCCGCTGCGGATCGCTGAAATCATACCGGCCGCGATACAGGATACGTTCATCGTCAGGTGCAATCGTGAAACGCTTGTTGGTAGATTTGGGGGGCTCATCCGTTGGCGCGCTAGTCGGATATGGCGACGGGCTTGCCGGGGCTGCACTGGTGGGTTGTGGTACAAGGCGCGCAGGAGGCAGCGAAGACGGTGCTGTGGGCAATCTGCTTGCCCCGACGGGACCGATGCCAACAGGCTGCCCACTGACCGTATTCTCCGCGCGGCATCCGACGCTAATGATTAGCACAATAGACAGCCACCACCAGCTTCCGATCTGCCGGCGGCAGAATAAGTAACATGCTTTCAAACAACCTCCATACGGGGTAAGCTTGGAGGGCCAACCACCAGGCAAGTCCCGGTCAAGTATAATTAAGGAGGGTTTGCTCAACCCGCAAATCAACTATAATCCCCCTGTATCGATCTTGACCAGGATAAATGAATTCTTCCCCAGAAACTTACCCCACACTTGAAAATCAATTTACTTCGACTATACCAGTTGCGATTCGACGCGATATTCACTTTGGCGCCGGCCAACTGTATATGATGGCCGGACCATGCGCTGTCGAAAGCTATGAGCAGACGCGCCTAGTTGCAGCGGCCGTCGCCCAGGCGGGTGGGAGAATCTTACGCGGCGGTGCCTTCAAGCCCCGCACATCGCCGGATACCTTTCAGGGATTGGGACACGAGGGCCTCGAGATATTGCGAGCCGTTGCCGACGAGTTTGGTCTCCTGGTAATTACTGAGCCCCTGGCCGTCGAGCATGTTTCGTTTGTGAGCCAGATGGCCGATATCATCCAGATCGGCAGCCGCAATATGCAGCATTATCCGCTCTTATGGGCGGTTGGTGCAGTCGACAAACCTGTCCTTCTCAAGCGCGGATTTATGTCAACAATTGCCGAGTGGTTCGCTGCGGCAGAGCATATACGAAGCCGCGGCAACCAGCGCATATTACTTTGCGAGCGCGGAATCCGCAGCTTCGATCCGCAAACACGTTACACGCTCGACACCAACGCCATTGCTTTCGCCAAGCTGAATAGTCCCTATCCTATTATTGCCGACCCCAGTCATGCCACAGGGCGTTCGGAACTGGTCATTCCCGCTGCTCGTGCCGCGGTTGCCGCCGGCGCTGACGGTCTGTTGGTGGAGATTCATCCCGAGCCGGAACTCGCGCTCTCTGATGGCCGGCAATCGCTGCCTATCAAGGACCTTCCCTATCTCTACAGCGCCGTTCGACCGGTTGCAGCAGCTTGTGGACGCACATTGTTGTAAGCAAAAGCAACGAGTTAGAGCCATTATTCCAACAGTCCGAATCTGGTAAACTAGAGACATGGCGTCTGCGGGAGCATCGGCGGCACCAGATTGAATGAAGATGGCTCGATCCGCTTATTTACTTACCTTATTGGCACTGGTCGTCATGACCGGCTGCCGCGCTGTGAACAACAGTACAGCATCGACGCCGACGCCGTTTCCACAGGCGCTCGTGTCACAACGCGTAACGACCTCAGCGCCGATTCCGATTTCTCTTGAAAATCTGGCGGCCAATCCCGATTTTTTCATCGGGGCGACTTTGCAGCTAACAGGCCAATACAAGCGTTTACCTCGGCTCGCCTGCGATGGAGACACCTTTCCCTCACCCGCAACATGGGGTCTCGTTGACGGTGACTACCTGGCCAACGCTGCGGGAATGGACCGCCAGCTAAGATCCCTCGTTGATGAGGGCCAGATGTTGACGGTTGAAGGGCAGTGGCTCAAATTTCAGGGACCGGTTGGCTGCGGGGCGTCGGCTTTGGATGAGGATGTCTGGTACATTTCAGTTAGTCGCGTGCTGGATCCTTATCCTCTCGTGCGCAGTGCGGGAACGGCTAACGCGGGCGAGCCGGTTACCACGGCCGTCGCCGCCCTGTCGCCCACCGAAACAATCCTTTCTGATAACGGGCCCAATGATGTCGCGCCCACGGTCACCGTGACAGCCCAGATCCCCACGCCCGCAATAGAAAGCACGCCCACAGGGACGCTTGTTCCAACGATTGATGTTTCGCCCACCTCCGCTGAGCTGGGCGCAAGCAGTTCGCCGACCGCTGCCGCACCGGTGCCCGGAACACCGACATCACCTGCTGTGGGGACGGCAACCGTGGGGGCGTCTGGTTCACCTACAAACACGCCTGTGGCTGCCGGGACTCAATCCACTGCAACGGCAACTCCCGTGGTCTCCACTACGCCTACTATTTCAGGCGCCGTTGTGGAACGGGGCGCGTTGAATACGGAGGACCTCACTATACGCAATCTGGCCGCGGGTTCGATTGATCGCTGGACGCTTGACCTTCAGGCGGGCGAGATGATTACGATCACTGTAGCACCGGCTCAAGCAGCAAATTTGGTACTGTCCTTAACCGACAGCAACGGTACGGCCCTGGTAGACAGCCAGGACAATTCGGCCGCAGGCGAGGTAGAGACCTTCCGCAATATTGCCATTACTGATCCCGGCGTACACAGCCTCCGGATCACGGCCGATCCAGCGGTAGCCACCGACTACGCGCTTATGTTCATGGATTCCGAATCCTACAGCTTTGTATTTCGCGGCCGCTTGACTGAGTTGGCGCGCACCGATTCATTGCCGGTCGACACGGACCATTTCTGGTTCTTCGTAGCCGAAAGTGGCGATACGATAGCGTTTCAGGTCATACCTTCAGATAGCGGCGATCCCTATCTTGAACTATACGATCCTGGCGGCGCAAGGATGTTGACTATCGATGATACCGGTGAAGGTGAGACGGAATCGCTTGATAACTATACGTTACCGGAAGGTGGACTGTACGCCATTCGCGTTGCTGAATTCGACTTTCAAGCCATGTCCTATCAAATTCAACTTACTGGCGGCTAATCTAACTTCTTGTTAAGAGAAGCGTGCTACGCTGCACCAATGGAACCTGAGATCGCTCTGGTAATTTTGGCTGCGGATCCGTTGGTGCGTGCCGGCCTTTCCAGGATGATAGGAGAACAGGCCGGTCTCTATGTTTTGGAAGCCGCCGATCCGTCGGTGCTGGTGCACATGGTCCTGAGCGAAGAGGACTTGCCTGAAACTGATCTTGTCGTGTGGGACCTTGGTTTTGAATCTGGAGAACTGCTAGGGGCAGAGTTGGATCAGTTTCCTTACCCCTTCTTACTGCTCGTCAGCACAGACGAGCAGGCGGCTGAAGCATGGCATGCAGGTGCGCGAGCGATCTTATCGCGAGCATTTGCGCCAGAAGAACTCTTCGCCTCTATAAAAACCGTTGTGCGTGGGTTGGTTGTCTTTGATCCACGGGTAACCGGGGCGCTGCTGCCTTCCCCGCCAAGGCAAACTACCGACCTCGTAAGTGAACTAACGCCGCGCGAGTTGGAAGTAGTGCAGTTACTTGCGGAGGGACTAACAAACAAGGCTATAAGTGCCAGACTGGACATCAGCGAGCACACAGTAAAGTTCCACGACAATGCCATATTAGGCAAGCTAAACGCCCAGAGCAGAACAGAAGCGGTCGTTACGGCCACGCGCCTGGGCATGATTGCCCTATAAGACTTGACTTACCTACCCGATTTGCCGGGTACTCCCTACTCCTTCTACTGAAGCATCTTGCTCATTCTCTTGCTATGCTTAGTTAGTAATAAGTATACAGACACCGGTACCCCGTTGATCGGAGCGCCGACCAAGGAGTAAAAGTATATGACCTTAGCGAATGGTTTTTCGGAAAGCTTGGCCGATGCTGTCGCTGCCGCCCAGGCGAGTGTTGTGCGCGTTGAGGCGCGGCGCCGTCTTCCGGCATCGGGCATAGTCTGGTCTGAAATGGGATACATTGTTACGGCCAATCATGTTCTGCGTCGTGACAATGGCATAAGAGTGGGTCTGGCGGATGGAACGGCTGTCGAAGCTGATCTGGTCGGCCGTGACCCATCAACCGACATAGCACTATTGCGCGTCGAGGCGTCTACTTTAGCGGCACCTGCGCTCGCCGGGCTTGATAAAGTTCGGGTCGGCACGATCGTCTTGGCGCTTGGAAGGCCCGGAGCTTCCATTCAGGCAACGCATGGCATTATCAGCGCCAAAGGTCTCTCATTCATGGGCGGGAAAGGAGACAGCTTGCTGCAGACGGACGTGCTCATGTATCCGGGCTTCTCAGGCGGCCCACTGGTCGACGCTGCTGGATCCATCATTGGACTGAATAGTTCGGCACTGATGCACGGCGCCAGTGTTACCCTTCCCCACGAAATGGTGTCACGCGCGGTCGTTGCTCTGCAAGAACACGGCCGCGTCCGCCGCGGCTACCTGGGAGTAAGTACACAGGTAGTACGCTTACAGGAAGAAAATCGTGAGTCATTGGGGCAGAAAACGGGACTTCTCATCGTCGCCATTGAACCTGATAGCCCAGCGGATCAAGGCGGGCTCAAAATCGGCGACACTATTGTGAAGCTAGGCGCAGAGACTGTTAGGCGTCATGAAGATTTGCTTGGCGCCTTAATGCAGGCCAACCTTGACGAGAAAACACCAGTCACGATCGTCAGGGCTGGTGAAGTTCAGACTCTTAATATGCAAATTGGCGAGCAACAATAGGAAGCAACGGGCCGGAGAGATTTGGCCCGTTTCTATTCTTCCTTTCTGCAACCAAGATCCATCTAGCGGCGGAAGCGTTCCTCTTTCCAGGGATCAGCTTCATTGTGATATCCCGCTCGCTCCCAGAAACCTGGCTGATCTTCGGCTCGAAACTCCAGGCCCCGCAGCCACTTGCCACCTTTCCAGAAATAGGCTGAACTATTTTCACTGCGATCGCTGAAGCTGCCGACCACCGCGCGCAGAGGGTAGCCATGTTCGGGTGCCAGCGGTTCGCCATCGAAATGCGTTGCCAGCAAGAAATTGTCCTGCAATACCAGGTCTAATGGTGTGTTAGTCGTGTATCCCTTCTCACAATGTTGGATCACATACTTTGCGTCTGGCCGTGGAGTAATAAAACCTTGCTCGATCAAGGTCGCCACGGATACGCCTTCCCATGTCGTATCCAGCTTCGACCAGCGCGTGACGCAGTGAATGTCCATAATGATTCTGGTTCGGGGCAGCGCATTGAAGCTTGGCCAATCCCAACTGCGTTCTTGTTCCACGAGTCCAAACACGCGAAATGTCCACGCTGATAAATCTGCCCTGGGGATGCGCCCGTAATGCAGTACGGGGAATTTATTCGTTATCGACTGGCCCGGCGGCAAGCGGCCCTCTTTCCGGGCACGTTGCTCGTCTTCCCTCCGGGACAGAATTCTTTTTAGCATTGCCGCTCGCTCCTGTTATCAGTCCGCGCTACTCCTGTGTTTCTCTAGTCAGTGGCTATTCTAGGACTTCACCACATAATGAACCGCTGGCTATCAGCCGCTGTTAAGCTGGCAGTCGGGCTATCTCTCACGATTACCTCTCATATTCCCCCGCTGCTTTTGGCGGCAAATACCGCTGTTGCTATAATCCGGCTCACGGAGAGGTCGCATAGTTGGTCTAGTGCGCACGATTGGAAATCGTGTACTCCGAAAGGGGTCGCGGGTTCGAATCCCGCCCTCTCCGCCTTTTTTCTTTCGTACGGCTATGAGCGCGCTCGTGGCGCTTGTGGTTTTATGCTGCCGGGTTCTCGCCTCAAAGGTGAGACTCTTTCTGCACTGGAATTTGATTGGAAAGCGAAATCATCAGGACGCCGACCGCCTTCAAGCACCCGCGCTGCGGTGGCCTAGTTTGGATGGTGGAGGAACTGGAGCGCGTTTACTATCAGTGCGATCAGTGCCTCGAGGTCTCAGAACAGGTGGAGAAACTTGCCATAGGCAAGCCTATCATCCTGAGAAGAGGAAAGCGCTCCGACCTTTCCCAATAGAGGAATGTCGATCCTCCGTGAAACTCGGTTCTGGCTGTCGCCTCTTTTATCAAGCCGGTAACGCCGGGCAGCCTCGAGTTTACTGCACCAGAAAGTCCACTACGATCCCTGCAGTGGCGCCAGCCGGAAGGGCTTATATTACGCCCAATAAGCCGCGAAAGTCTCCTCACATGCCAGATAAAATCCTTGTAGGATGTCAGGCAGACAATCCAGGGGTACTTCATTCTCATTCACTTCGTACCAGATCCAGGTGAGGATCGATTGCACAAAACGATGATGGTACTCCAAATCGGGCGCGGACTGGAATATATCTTCAAATTCCCGATCTGGAATAAGGGCGGCAGCCCGTTCGGCCTCAGTAAAGATCATACAGGCCTGAAACTCAAATGCCGCATCTCCCAGGGTACGTGCGCCAACACGTTCGCGCATTGCTGTGCTTGTTGCCATTCAGCCCTCCTTATTTGAATCGCCTGCATTTTGGCTTACAACATGACCTCATGGGGTACTATAGTACCATGCCGGAATTGGGGTGTCTATAGAACATTTGATTCCTCCAACTTCGTCCCTAATTGCCGCATTCATACGGATAGGCTAGGATCGGTACCATCTTGATCGTGGAATCAGCTCTACTGAAGGAAACTCCTATGCCCATCGCCTTCCAAATGGCCACATTCTTAATCAGTGAAGAAACACCGCAAGCCGCCCTGAACCCGTTCTGGGTGCCGGTCGTGCTCTTCATCCTGGTGCTCCTGATCTTTGTCTGGGGAATGACCCGCGGAACTATGCGCGACGAGACTCTGCCGCCGGTTGAAGCAGACGAACTGATCAGCGACGCGCACGTCGAGGAACCTTCTCATTAGTCGTGGTTACGGAACTCCAGACGCCAGATCGCCGCTCCTGATAGGGCCACTGCCAGCAGGCCAATAAAGTAGCCCTCCAGTATAGATGCCTGGGTAACAAAGACGGCAGTCAGGCCCAAAATGCCGCCAAAAAGATACAGAATCAAGTCCGTTTCACGCACGCTGAATCCACGTGCCACCAGGCGGTGGCTGACGTGATCGTGGCCGGCTGTGTTGGGACTAACCCCCCGTCTGAGGCGCGAAAAAACTACCAGGGTCATATCGAAAATGGGAATACCGAGAATGAAGAGCGGCACCATCCAGGTAACGAAGTTGCTGTTCTCCGGGAATCGTAGCTGCATCGCCGCGACCGCCAGCAAAAAACCTAACGACAATGATCCAGCATCACCCATATAGATGGACGCCGGAGGAAAATTGTAACGCAAGAAGCCAAGACAAGCGCCGAGCAAGGCAGCCGACAGCGCCGCAACGAGTACCTGCTCATTGACGACTGCCATCAGCAGGATAAAAGATACAGCCACGGTACTTACGCCAGCGCTTAAACCATCCATATTGTCTAAGAAGTTAATGGCGTTGCTAATCCCCACTACCCACAAGAAAGTGATCGCGTAGTTGGCAGCAGCAGGTAGCGGCAGTTGGACCCCTATGCCAAAACCCAGGAGTACCAGAACGGCCAAGAGTTGTACGACTAGTTTTATCCCGGCAGAAAGCTCATAGCGATCATCCAGCAGCCCAACGACCGCAACAAGGGCACCGGCAAACAAGACACCGGCTACTGTCCCCGGCACACGACCGTAGTAAGCGAGGGATGCCAGCAAAACGGCCAGGACAACCCCGCCAACGAGGGCCACGCCGCCTAACAGCGGCACCGGCCGTTCCTGTGTTTTGCGATCGTCCGGCTCGTCCATAAAACCAAGACGGTATGCCAGCGTTCGCATACGCGCCGTGCCGACAAGCGACGCACTGAGAGCAATTAGCAGAACTGCGATTAATGCAAGCATGGAACCGCTGAGGCGAACAGAAATTAGAGTTCCTCGCCTTTCCTACTGCCCAAGTTCATCCAGGAAGGTCTGAATTTGTCCAGCGACGCTGTCAGGCGCCGCCTGTTGGGCTTGTTCGGCCAAAGCGCGTGCCGTTTCTATTTCGCCCGCTGCCTGATATATCTGAGCTGCAAGAAAATCGAGGCTCCAGGCCGGGTACCGGCCGCCGGTATCTACCTCACGTACCCGGTCTACGGCCAAAAGCGCCTCGTCAGTCATGCCCAGCACTTGGTAAATTTGAGCGGCCTGAACCCATGCGGCAATGTTCTGCGGTTGCAGCTGTAGCCCTCGCTCAAGAACTACGGCTGCCTGCTGATATAACTCTTGGGCAGCTGCCGTATCAGCTTGCGCTGCGGCGCACGACGACAGGACATCGGAACTGATGAAATAAGTGTCGGCATAATATGGATCAATGGCCAATGATTCATCCAGCGTAGCGATAGCAGCATCACAGTCACGCCGCAGGTCGAAATAGAGGCGAGCCAGCTCATTGCGTACTACGGAATTCTGAGGGCTCAACGTAAGTGCGTCCCTGTAGTAAGCTTCCGCCATGTCCAGCCGTTCCGCACTATCCGTTACGCCCTCAGTTACTGACCAACGTGTCTCCAGGCGGGCCAGATTCGCGGAGTGATCAGTATTCAACGGATTTAGATCGCGCGCTTCAATAAGGCGTTCCTGCGCATCGCGCAGCAGCGTCATACGGTCGGCGGCATTTTCGGTCAGAGCTGCGCGTTCCAGGTAAGCGCGGCCCAGAAATAGAAAGTAGTAATCCTCCCAAGGCGCAATCTCGAGCGCTTTTTCATAAATGGCAATAGCCACTTCCCACTGGGGAATCGCCTGCGTTTGCAGCGCTTGTTGGTCAAACGGCTGGCCGCGCTTGAAGACCATGTCTGCCTGGACCGGCCGTACATTCGTCCGCAAAATGAGTACGATTGAAAGAAGTGTCACGATAACGGCTGTGGCATAAGCGGCACTGCGGCCGCGGGACCGCGCTGCTGACCATTGCTGCCGTGCAAAGGCAGCGCCGGACAGACCGAGCATCGCGAATAAAAAGACGTAGTAACCGGTCAGGAAGCGCATTGCCTGCATCGCTTCAAGAACGCGCGCGGTGGTAATGTCGGGAACTGCTTCACGGGGGCGGAAAAAGAGTCTGAACCAGATTGAAACCGGCTCAATGCCCTGAAAATAGACCAGATAGAGCAGGGCCTCTCGTAACAATGCTGCCTGTAAATAGATATAGAAGAAACCTATCGCCAGAGGCGCCAGGGTGAAAACAACCAGTGAACCGGGCTGCAGCCGGAGCTTCTCCTGGCGTATCGTTTCACTTAACAGTATGAGGCAGGCCAGCGCCCAACTCACCATTACTAGCAGAAAAACGTAAGGAGCGGGCGCAAATCCCCGCAGCGTATTCACCAGAAGTGACTGGTAGAAAATCGCCCCAACCGGCAGATCGGCGGCCGATCGGATGGTCGTGTCTGGAGGTAGAACATAATTTACAAAGCCAAAGCCAATTGTGCCAATGAGCAAAGCGATCAAGAAAACCCATGCCCAAAATGGGTTGCGGGCTGTAACAACCTCATTTTGAGCGAAGCCCTCCTGGCGCCGCTTCTTTTCCGGCCGCGCCGGCTGCTCTGCCAGCTCAGGCAGTTTATAGGCAACAACAAAGATAATGGCCACAAACAGAAAGAACTGCAGGCGCGTTGCGGCAATCGCAATGCCCAGGTGGATTTCCACATAGTGCGCCAGAGTGGCAGCCAAGATGGCGTTTACCAGTAAATGATCCGCGCGAAATCTGTAGGCGCTATGGTTGCTTTCCAGGTCCCCCCTGCTAGACGGACGGGCAACCAAGGCGTAATAGAACAAATAAAATACGAGCCCCAGGATCGTGCCCATTGGCATGGCAACGCCCAAGTACACCGGAGAAGCAAGGGTAATCGCCAAGATGCCACCCATCAGTCCGCCACCAATCCAGGCGAAGATCAGGATATTCCGGTCACGCCGCGTCACGACAACGCCTAGATAACGGAAGCCATAATAGAATACGCTCAAGTAGAGAAGCTGCCATGCCACTAATCCGGCCAAACCAGTAATGACGAGAGCATCAAACGTCTCGTTGTGCGAGCGATCGGGGGAGGCATTCCGCGCCTCCACGGTTGCCAGCTCCGGCGGATAGAAACGATTGTAGGCCACATACATTGATTCGGGACCGTAGCCGATTAGCGGCCGCCAGAAATTCATTCTGTCCGTTTCTAGGTCAGGATATACGAGGGGCTCATGCGGCGAAATGAGATCGATGACACCCTGCCATATGAGAACGCGCACTCTATTGCTCTTCTCACGACCCGTGGTTTGCGTAGGGTCGAAGAGACGGCCGTAAGAGCCTACATTGGGCAACTCCTTCCAGGCAAGCTGCTCGGAAAACACTGAGCCCGCCGCAGGAATGCGGGACCATGTGGTGAGCGTTTCCGCGTTTAGATTGAATAACGCCAGCCATCCGGCCACCAGAACCGCTAACAGCAGCCAGCTAAGCCACAGCCAGCGCCACCCGCGACGCAGCACAATTAGCAGCACAACAAGTGTCATGGAGACGAGAAGCCCGGCAACCAGGAGAGCAAACGAGACCCCACTGCTCGCAATACGCCCAACCGCCCCACTCAGAAGCAGGGCCAGCAGTGGCGGCGCTAGAACCGTTAGCGATAAAAGGACATCCCTAATGCCAAACCGCTGCTCACCTGGAGCCGCATTGCGCAGCGATACCAAGAGTACCAGGAAGAAAGAGAACAATCCTACTGCAAGTCCAAGCAGGGGGCCGCGACTGCCGGACCAATAGATGGCCAATATTTGCAGTGCCAGAGCAAATGAATAAACGCCTGAGCGTACAAGGTCGGCAATATGCACTTCTTCATCGTTTAGAATGTTGGTAAAGGCGTCAATCACACGGCCGAGTGTCAGGGGCACAATCATAATCAGGTATGCGCTGATAAAGATTGCATTACCGAGGTGACCGGCAATTCGCGTCTGCACGTCTCCTCCCCATGGCAGGGGATCGAGACCATAGTGCTGCAGCAGCCCATAAAGACCGACCGGGATGCTGACAACAATCGCGGTCGTGGGAATGCGGCTCACTGCGGAGCGATCACGCAGAGTGCTGATCGCCGCCATAAAAAACACGACGTATGCCAGCATAGTATAGGTGCCCTGAAGACGCTGATAGGACCCAAGGAGGCTGATGCGCGGCGTTATGGAGAATGCGGTAGAGAGCAGATAAACCCCGACCAGGAGCGCGATGGGCAGAATGAAGGGCTTACGCCAAATGGAGTTCTCGCTGTTCCAGCGGAGACCGCTCCAATTATGCCAGCCTCGCTCGTCTACGAAACGAATCAGTGCGGCAGCCGCCAATAAGACGGCTATTGACCGCAGTATGGCAACTTTATCTGGCTCAAATACCCTGTCGGAATGGATGTTGAAAAACAGTGGCACGGCAATAAGCGCGGCCAACCAGCCTGCCTGTAGGATCCCGTCGCATAAACGTGTTAGCTTCGATGTCATTCCTAGCTGCCTGCCTCCGGTACCCGGTGCAGAGCGCCAAGGATAACAGAACTGCCGCAGCGAGGCGACGTTCGTCAACCATTCAGCATACTTTCGATGGCGCGCAAACGTTCAAGCGCCCTATTGCCGGAGAACTGACTCCTAACGAACTCTCGCCCCGACTGCCCCACGTTCTGCCGCATTGGCTGGTCTTGCAGCAGCCGCACGACCTGTGCTGCGAAATGGCTAGGGCTGTCTGCTATCAACAAGTCGCGGTTATCCATGGCACCCAGGCCCGCGTTTACAGCGCTCGTTGTTACGACCGGTACACCCGCCGCCAT
>JBJYWX010000397.1:0-4156 GCA_046259695.1 Promineifilaceae bacterium (SeqCode)
CCGCCGAACTGGAAACCGCGGTTGCCGCCGTGCTGGGCGAGCACCTAGATGCGGTCTTGCTCGAAGCTAGCAAACTCGAGGAGGCTCTGACCTTGCTCGAATCTGATAAAGCCGGACGTGCCGCCTTGTTACCGTTGGGCGGGCTGGCAAACGTTCCGCCGCTCAAAGCGCCCGCGGACGGTGATTGCCTGGGCGTGGCGGCTGGATTGGTGAAGGCTCCCACTGACTTGAAAGTGGCCATCGATCTGCTGCTGGGCCAGGTGCTGGTTGTGCGCGACCGCGTTGCCGCCCGCCGTCTGATTGCTGGACAACCGGAGCATGTGCGTGTCGTGACGCTGCGCGGCGAAGTCTTCCGTGGGGATGGGCTGGTATTGGCTGGCAAATCGTCACGTGGGTCAACTTTGAGCAGACCACGCCAGCGCCGCGAGCTGCAGGAGTCGCTGGCGTCGCTAGATAGACGCTTGGAGAAGTTCGAAACCGCGCTTCAAGCCCTGACCTCGAGCCTGCTAGCCGCCAATGAGGCCTCGTCTACTGCCGAAGTGACCCTGCGCGAAGCGCGCGCAAAGTTTGTGAGCGCGGAAGCTAAGGAGCGGGAAGCGGCCGTTGAATTGGATTCGGTGAAGCGCCAGCTTGAATGGCAGAAGAAGCAACTCGAAGCGTTGCAGGCTGAAGTCTCGCGTGCTGAAGCGGAGAGGACCGAACTAAACGAAACGCAAGAGCAAATCGAGTCCGAATCCGCTGAGGCGCAGGAAGAGGTCCGTGTTCTGAATCAGCAGCTATCTGATATGTTGTTGGACGAAGCTCAGGAGCAGGTTTCCTACTGGACGACGCGTGCGGCAGTGGCCGGGCAGTCGCTGGAGGATGTCAGAACGCGCCGGGACGAACGGCAGCAGGCCCTGGCGCGCCTGGAGGGGCAGCAGAAAGGGTATGCCGACCGTTTGGAAGAGATCGAGGCGGGCCTGACGCAGTTAGGACGCGACCGGGAAACCTTGCATGAACGCGAGGCCGCTTTAAACGACCAAATTGCTGCGATGCGTGCCAAGATCGACCCGGCTGAAAAAGACCTGGCGAGCGCCGAGCGACAGGAACGCGAGTTGCAGGAGCAAGAGGCTAACGCCCAACGGGGAATGACTTCGGCGGACCGCCTGTACAACCAGGTACAGGTGGACGTGATCCGTCGGCAGGAGGCGCTTGACTCGCTGCGCAGCCGCATCCAGGACGACTTTGGGTTGGTGATGTTCGAGTATGAGAATGACGTTTCTGGCCCGATGCCGCTGCCGCTGGATGGGATGGTGGAGCAGTTGCCGGTGGTGAATGAAATCCCCCCTGAATTGGAAGAACAGATGAAGCGCCAGCGCGCGCAACTACGCCGCATGGGACCCATCAACCCTGAAGCGCAAAAGGAATACGAATCGGAGAGCGAGCGTTACGAGTTCATGAAGACGCAGGTGGAAGACCTGCTCAAAGCCGAAGCTGACCTGCGCCAGGTGATCGCCGAACTGGATGAACTGACCAAGCAGGAGTTTTCCAAGACCTTCGAAGCGGTGGACAAGGAGTTCCGCCAGGTGTTCGTGCGCCTGTTTGGCGGCGGTTCGGCTCGCCTGGCCCTGACCGATCCGGAAGACCTGGTCAACACCGGCATCGAGATTGAAGCCCGTTTGCCCGGTCGCCGCGAGCAGGGACTGGCCTTGCTTTCCGGCGGCGAGCGCAGCCTGACGGCTATTGCGTTGGTCTTTGCGCTGTTGCGCGTTTCGCCCACTCCTGTCTGTGTGATGGACGAGGTGGATGCCATGCTGGACGAAGCCAATGTGGCGCGCTTCCGTGACCTGTTGGAGGAACTGAGCCAGGACACACAGTTCATCATCATTACCCACAACCGCAACACCGTCCAGGCCGCGGATGTGATCTACGGTGTGACGATGGGGCGCGATTCGGCCAGCCAGGTCATCAGCTTGAAACTGGATGAAGTGACGGATGAGTTTATTGGGAGGGGGTAGACGTAAACGTCCAGGCTATCCTTACAAAGCCCGCTCAAGCGGACTGATTCTAATGTGAAGCCATCTTCAGACGGCTTTGTTATTGTAGCCGAGGACTTCAGTCCCCGGCGTTTCTGTAATATAGATCCGTGGCACCCGCGTATTGATGTTTGTCAAAATCTCATAGGGAATTGTACCGGCCCATTCGGCCAACTCTTCCACCGTGACACGCTCACCGTTTTCGGCCTCGCCGATCAGGATGACTTCGTCGCCGTTGAAGGCCGAGTCATCCTCGATGTTGACCATGATCTGATCCATGCACACGCGCCCTACTTGTGGGTACTTTTTACCGTGGATGACCACCTGCGCTTTGTTGGACATTCCTCGGAAATATCCATCCCCATATCCCACCGGAACGGTGACGATGCGCACGTTATGGTCGGATTGCCAGGTGGAGCCATAGCTGACAGGATGTCCCGGTTGCGTGACCTTGAAATATACCACGCGCGATTTCCAGGCCAGCGCGGGACATACTTCGACAGAACGTGCAGCTTCCGGTGAGGGATAGACGCCGTAGAATAGGATGCCCGGTCGCACCATATCGAAGTAAGAATCGGGCAACTGCAGGATGGCGCCCGAATTTGCCATGTGACGGGTGGGTACCGGCAGACTATGTTTTTCATAGAAACGCAATACTTCATTGAAACGTTCCAATTGCAACCGCGCGTGGGTTAGATCTGCGTCATCCGCATTGGCGAAGTGTGAGAAGATGCCTTCCACTTCGAGATGTTTACAGTTGAGCGCTGCTTCCTGCAAGGTATGCGCATTGTAGTAGTGCACGCCGATGCGTTCCATGCCCGTGTCCACTTTGAGATGGACTTTAGCTTTCACCCCCAGGGCTTCGGCCGCCTGATCGATCTGTTCCAGGCGCTCGACCGAGGGAGCAGTGAGTGTCAGGTCATTCTCGATATAGGCCGGGATCTGGTTGCCCCAGATGCCGCCTAACACCAGGATGGGAGTCTGCACGCCGATCTCGCGCAGCAGAATTCCTTCTTCTAACACCGCTACCCCAATGTAATCCACCTGTGGGTCGAGGTATTTGGAGACTTCCGCCAGGCCGTGTCCGTAGGCGTTGGCTTTCACCACGATCAAGATCTTCGCTGGAGAGACTTTCTCCCGGATGGCCTGCAAGTTGCGGCTCAACTGTGACAGGTTGACTTCTACGAACGTGGAGCGTACACCGAAGTTGGTGGCGATGGTCGGATGGTTGATGGTCATGGCGGTATTTTACTCCATCGAATTCCAGTGATATTCCATTCCAAAGTAATCAGATTTGTAGGGTCGAATTAACGGATTTCTCACAGAAAATCTCCGGTCTGCAAGTATAATCTCTCACATCACACATCTGAAAGAGAGAAGTTCATGAAAATCGTTACCGACTGC
The DNA here is from genome assembly GCA_046259695.1 of Promineifilaceae bacterium (SeqCode). GTDB lineage: Bacteria > Chloroflexota > Anaerolineae > Promineifilales > Promineifilaceae > JAACFF01. Next base: position 3,420 of record JBJYWX010000397.1, read on the forward strand.
GCGGCGGACCTACCCGCCGATGAGCGCGAAAACCTGGGAATCGTCGAGGCCCCGTTATATATCCAATTCCCTGAGGGCGAAGTCAATTCCGCCGACCTGACCCCCGATGAGTTTTACAATCGGCTGGAGGCCATGCGGCCTCAAATCCCGACGACAGCACTACCATCCAGTAGTTTGTTTGCCGACCTGTATCAGAAACTGGCCGAAACCAGCAAGAATATTTTATCTCTCCACATTTCATCTGGCTTGAGTGGCACCTTCAACTCAGCTCGATTGGGGGCAGAGCAAGTTAAAAACGCAGCGGTGAGCGTGTTCGATACAATGACGCTTTCGGGCGGCGAACGCTTCCAGGTACTGGCTGCCGCCATGGCTGCAAAGGCCGGTTGGGGCATGGAAGCCATTAAAGAACGTCTGTCCGCCATCCGCGAACAGACCGAGGTGATTTACACGCTCGAAACACTGGAATACCTGGCGCGCGGTGGGCGCATCGGACGTGTACAGGCTTTAATGGGCTCGGCATTAAAACTCAAGCCCATCATCCGTGTGGACCGCGCAGACGGCAAGTACAGCACGGTCAGCAAGAGCCGTACCATCCCACAGGCCTTGGAGAACATTGCCAGCCATTTACATGAGATGTACAAAGACACCCCCGTATGGGTCACCGTGCTGCATGGCCGTTTTCATGAAGGCGCAGATACCTTGTCTAGCATATTGTCTGAGCGCTTGAATGCCGCCAA
>JBJYWX010000398.1:0-6485 GCA_046259695.1 Promineifilaceae bacterium (SeqCode)
CACAGTCCACGAACGATACGATTCCCACTGCAATACGGCTCGGCTGTCTGTGGCGTATGAATGAGTTATATACGGCGCTTGATACGCTTATGGCTGCGCTTTATGCCAAAGCGGTTGAATTTGATAGCGTGGTGAAGAGCGGACGTACCCACCTGCAGGACGCAGTCCCGGTGCGTCTCGGCCAGGAATTTGGCGCCTACGCACGGGCGGTAGAACGTGATGCCGAAAAGATATGTCTCGCTGCGGATAATCTGAAGCGCCTGGGTATTGGTGGCACAGCAACAGGCACCGGGTTGAATGCCCATCCAGAGTATCACAGCCGTATGATTGTGGTCCTCAGCCGCCTGACGGGAATGGAACTGCGCGAATCGGATAATCTGTTCGAAAGCATGCAGAGTATGGGCGACGCCGTTCACTTCAGCGGGGCGATGCGCACCTATGCCCAAGACATGATTCGTATTGCCAACGATTTCCGCCTGCTCTCCTCTGGTCCGGCCACGGGGCTGGATGAAATCCATTTGCCGGCGGTACAGCCCGGTTCCTCCATTATGCCCGGCAAAGTGAATCCGGTTCTGGCCGAGATGATGAACATGGCCATGTTCCAGGTAATCGGCGACGATGTCACGGTGATGATGGCTGGGCAGGCAGGGCAGCTGGAACTGAATGTGATGATGCCGATTATCGCCTACAACCTTTTCCAAAGTATGGACATCATCATCAATGCCAGTAACGCCTTCACCGAGAAATGCGTCGTCGGCGTGGAGGTCAACGCCGAGAAGGCCACCGGTTGGCTGGCGAAGAATGCCATCCTGGTTACCGCGCTTAATCCGGTAATCGGCTATTTGAAAGGGGCGGAGGTAGCCAAAGAAGCGATGGCCAGTGGGCGCACGGTGCGTGAAGTGGTACTGGAAAAAGGATACTTAACCGGCGAAGAAGCGGACAAACTTCTGAATGTTTCCGCCTTGACCGAAGGGGGAATTCGGGGCTAAGAGCTATTTCGCCAAGACAAGCAACTTCATTTCCCCGGAAACCCCTGGATTCCGGGGAAATCGATCTGCTCCAAGACAGCTTCTGTTATCGCGGCCGTACCCGAGGAAAGGTCGAGTCTTGCCGCCAGCGCAGTAAATATGGCTGACTCGATAGCCACCGCCGCTGGCTCATTACCCCACACATAGCGCGCCAACAAGGCGCCGCTCAACATGGCTGCAATGGGGTTGGCCAGTCCCTGGCCAGCGATATCAGGCGCGGAGCCGTGTACTGGTTCGGCTACGCCCAGACTGTCGCCCCAATTAAGCGAAGGCGCCATGCCCAGGCCGCCACCCCAATAGGCAGCTTCATCTGAGAGAATATCGCCGAAGAGATTGGTGGTGACAATCGTGTCAAAGCCCTGCGGCTCAGCAAGCAATTTAAGCGCCGCGACATCCACCAACAGTTCTTCAATAACTAACGTCGGATCGCTGGCGCGGAGCACACTGCATACGCTGTCGCGAAAGAGGCCGTCAGTGAGCGACAACACGTTTGCCTTGTGCACGATCGTTATGCAGCGCCGTCCATTCAAGCGTACCAGTTCGGCCGTGCGCCGCGCGATTCGCTCTGACGCGGCGCGGGTTATGATGCGCTCGGCGACAGCGGTTTGCCCGTCTGAACGTTCGATCCCGCTGTACAATCCCTCCGTGTTCTCCCGAACGACGATCAGGTCTACGTCGGCGCGCGGCGATACGCCGGGCCAACTGCGCACGGGCCGGATGTTGGCGTAGAGATCCAGCTCCCGTCGCAGCTGCAAAATGGCGCTGCGGTAACCTGGGACCTTGCAGCTGGGCGATGAAACCGCGCCAAAAAGTCCCGCGCCGCAGTCGCGCACGGCCTGCAGTGTCGCCTCGGGCAGCGAACTGCCGGTGCGCTGAAAACAGTCCCACCCAGCTTCGGCCGTTATTGTCTCCAAATCGGGAATGACCGCGCGCAGGACCCGAACCGCCGCCGGGATCACCTCCTGGCCGATGCCGTCACCGGGTATGACGCACAAACTGGGCATTGTTCTCTCATGGTTGCTCAATCAGGCCCTGCTTCAATCTGATAGATGCTTTCGATCTGGGCGCCTGGAAAGTGGCCGTGCTCGCGCACGTATATCGTGATCCCTCCGGCAACTACAATCTCCTGCGCGAACAGCGGCAAAGGCGGAAGAGCGTAGACCGCGCCTTGGGCTACCAACTGCGAATGGGCGAAGTCAAAGGACACCTGCTGCCCGTCGACCAGCGTCTCCGCCAGCGTGGTCGACTCATACAGTGGGATGCCTAGATTAATCGCGTTGCGGTAAAAGATGCGCGCGAAACTGGGGGCGATGATGGCCGCGATCTCCCTCCGGCGAAGCGCCTCGGGCGCGTATTCGCGGGACGAGCCACAGCCGAAGTTAGGCCCGGCTACAATGATATCGCCCGCCGCGGCAGAAGTGGCGAATTCGGGCCGGGCTTCGATAAAGGCGTAATCTTTGACATCTTGCTCTTCCTTTAGCATATAGGGCGCGTAGCGACCGGGCACAATTTGATCCGTGTCGACATCAGCGCCAAATTTCCATACTCGATTCATGCTAATTCTCCTGACGGTGTGCTCAAACCGTCAATTAAGGTTATGCGGCCCGATGTTTGTCGCATGGAGCCATCTAATCCGCGAACGATGATGAGACTTGGCGCGGGTCGGTGATGCAGCCGTAAAGAGCGCTGGCAGCGGCGACGCTGGGCGACGCCAAGTAGATTTGCGAGGTCGGATGGCCCATCCGGCCACGGAAGTTGCGATTGCCGGTGGAAAGGCAAACATCATCCTGCCCTAGCGTGCCCTGATGGCGGCCCATACATGGGCCGCAGCCCGGGGTCGTCAGCGTGGCGCCAGCCTCAAGCAGTGTCGCCAGGGTGTCGTCTGCAATAGCCCGCTGTAGTTCCAGGCGCGAAGCCGGGGTGACGATCAGGCGCGTCTGTGGCGCGATTTTCCGCCCGCGGAGAATATCGGCGGCCTGACGCATACTTTCATAACGTCCGTTGGTGCATGTACCCAAAAAAACGACATCCAGTGGCCGCCCGGCCACGGTAGATAGGTCAACTACTTGATCGACGCTGTGAGGTACGGCAATTTGCGGTTCAAACCCTGCAAGGTCGACGGTGATTTGCCGCGCGACAGGTGCATCTGGATCGAATGCCAACCAACTTGGGACCTCGAACTTTTCTGCCACCACACCGTCAGGCGGGAAAATGCCGGCTTTAGCGCCCAATTCAATGGCCATGCTGGCCAAGGTCTGCCGGCCGTCAAGCGGCAGCCAGGAAAGCCCTAGGTATTCGATTGCCATATAAGTTGCGCCGTCGATACCCAACCGTCTCCCCAGATAGAGAGCGAGATCCTTCGCTTCCACACCGGGGCGGAAACGGCCGCTCACGATTACCTGTAGTGTCTCCGGCACGCGAAACCAGACTTTGCCTGTGCCCATCGCCAGAGCGATGTCGGTTGAGCCCATGCCTGTCCCAAACGCGCCAACTGCGCCGTAGCTGGTAGAGTGAGAATCGGAACCAATGACGATCAACCCGGGCCGGGCGATCTGCTCTTCGACCAGTACCTGGTGACAGATGCCCCGGCCGACCTCAAACAAACGAATTCCCTCTTCACGGGCAAAGATGCGCACCAGGTTCTGATTGTCTGCCACGCCCACCGTGGAAGCGGGCGCGACGTGGTCCATAACAAGCACGCATTGAGCCGCGTCGCAAACGTGCGCCTTGCCCAGGCGGTGGTGAAGAATATTGATTACCGAGGGCGCCAGCGAATCATGCGCCATGATCATATCGGGGCGAACTGTGATCAGTTCGCCGGGCGCGACCGGGCGATCAGCAGCGCGAGACAGAATTTGCTCAGAGAGGGTTTGTGCCATTTTGGGTATGCTCCTTTGAGACTGCTGCTCGGTAGAGAAGCGTATCAACATCATCAAGCGTCAGGCGCCGGGAATCGGCCGCGGCTTTTAGATCGTTGGTCAGGCGCTTGAGCTGCGCTTGATCCAGCTGCAGATCGAGTTGCTCAGCTCGATCCTTGATGGCATTCCAACCGGTCAGGCGGTGGGCGACGTGAATATAGCGCGTCAGCCCGAAATCCTCAGGATTGAGAACTTCATAGGTGGCGGGATTATTAAGTACCGCCTTGGCGTGGATGCCCGCTTTATGGGTGAAACTGGCAAAGCCTGTGATGTAGTTGTTAAATGGGATGTCGACGCCTACCATCTGGGCGATGCACGCATCCAAATTGCGAATCAGGGGCAATTGGTACTTTGCTACCAGGCCGGGATCGGTGGCGTAGAGGCGGGCAATCAGGCCACCGAGGGGCGTAATACCATTGCGCTCACCTATGCCTAGTACGGATGTGTCAATATGTGTCGCGCCGGCCTCCAGCGCAGCATACGCATTGGCGATGGCGCAGCCGCTGTCATTGTGACCATGAAATTCAATATCGGCCGCTATTTCAGCGCGCAAGCCACTTACCAGATCATAGATTTGTCGCGGTGTGCCGATGCCAACCGTATCGGCAATCCCAACACGATGAACACCCAGCGCGTCGACCGACTTGTAGACGCGCAGGATATCTTTTATATCACTGCGAAGGCTGTCTTCAGTGCTGAAGCGCGTCTCAACGCCCTGACTTAGAAGATAAGCTACTACTTCCGATGCCAGATCAATGATCTGATCGATATCCTTACCATGACTGAAGTCCCGCAGATAGGAGGAGGTGCCGATCACTATGTCCACGCCGTCCACCCCTGTGTCTACGGCCACCCGGGCATCATCGATAGAACAGCGAGTGTGGGTGAGTATACGGGCATTTAGATTGAGAGAAGCGATGACGCGGCAGTCCGCCAAACTCTGCGGCGAGGCCAGCGGTGAAGTCAATTCCAGGTATTCGACCCCAAAGGCATCCAGCAAAGTGGCAATCTGGATCTTTTCCTCCCGTGAGAAAAAGGCATTAACGAACTGCTCTCCTTCGCGCAGCGTTGATTCGATAATAGCAAAATCAGGTAGGCTCATATTGTTAAATCCTCTATGAGGGCCGTTTCCAGTTCGCAGGCGGTCACTATTTCATCTGAGCCAGGCAAAGAAAAAGCCCCGCCGTGTTCTGGCGGGGCTTGTTGCAGACCTGGGTGGGGCAAGCAGCATCAACGGCCAGAGCACCTTCTGGTGTCTAGAGTCGCCTTCTTGCCCTGCTTATGAGTGCTGAAGTTAACGTACATAGCGTTGAGCATTGTAAACAATGGGCCAGCAAATGTCAATCAGGTAATTCTGATAGACAAACAGCCGCTTCCAAATACGTAATCCACCCATAACGCGAGATAAGAGCTGTCTTGTGCGCGAAAGAGCGCTAGGGAGTAAGTCGTTTCAGACTAAAATATTGACATAACGAACAAAATAATGGTAAGCTGACCTAGCGAAAGTTGAATCGTAAGGTAAGAGAACATAATTTAAGTTGAAGAGAAGAATGCGCCTTGCTGCTGTAAAAATGCCGCAATCACGCTTTGCTGGCAGGCGCGAGTTTAGTTGACCGGGAATAGGGTTCCTAGAGAGGAAAACAGATGGACCGCGTGATGAACTTGTACTGCTTGGTACAGCTGGCTGTTCCGGCGCTGGCGGCATTGGTCTTGGTTCGCGAATTGCGAGGCAAGCGTTAAGTAAACAGATTCTCCCAGAACCCGGATCGCAGCGATCTTGGGTCTGAAACTAGCGCTAACTTCCGGGCCGACCGGTCTGGGTTTTTGACGTGTACCCGTCCCCTGGTTAGGGATAGGTTTTTCCCCCAGTTAACTCACTGCCATCCTTTTGCAGAGAACATCCAGTAATAAAGCAATCGCTTTGACCTGAAACTGGTATGGCGCCGCGGCCAAATGCCGGTATGAACTGCCCATCAGTTAATGTCGTGTTCTTCCAGCCATGGGTCTAGCTGTTCACCATCAATTGGGCCGGAAATGCGCAAGGCTATCGTGCCATCTGGGGCCACAATAACGGTGCGCGGCAGCGCGCGCGCCTGATAATCCAGGATAGTATTGATGTCCGGATCCATTAAGATTGGGAATTTGATGCTATATTCTGTTATGAACTGATCTACATCTTCGGCCGGTTCGAATGCATTCACTCCGACAATGTTGAGGCCGCGGTCCGATAAGGATTGCAGATAAGGCATTTCGTCCACACAAGGCGGGCACCAGGTAGCCCAAAAATTGATGATGACCCATTCTCCCTGGTAATCGCTCAGGGAGACACTCTCACCCGTCAGTGATGTAAGCGTAAAGGCCGGAGCAGGGTCCGGCTCCATGGTGGGTTCTGGCAGGTTCGCGGTAGTAGCCGTAGGCGATGGCGTCGGCTCGGCTGCCGGCGAGGTTTGACAACCCATAAATGATAATGAAAGCGCGACTAACAATAAAATCCCGCCTGCCCATTTCATGTTGACTCTCCTTCTTAATGATAAGCGAG
>JBJYWX010000399.1:0-8999 GCA_046259695.1 Promineifilaceae bacterium (SeqCode)
TTATACCCTTATTGTTTTGATGCTCCTATCTCAGATAATAAGACAATCGATACACACCTTCTATAGTCCAATCCCTAAGCAGAAGATACAGAAGTAGGTATATCTTTTGTATCGGCAGAGAATTGTCGCTGGAATTCTCGCTTTCTCGGCCAACAAGCCGCCTGCGATGGCGAGATCTATATCATCCACTATGCCTGTTATCTATACCCTTACATATGGAAGAGAACTTTACGGTAGATTACGATCATTATGGATGTAGAACAGCAGGCGATTTGCTTTTGTTTGATTTGGCAATTACAAGATTATTCGCCGCTATTTTGGAATTGGACGCAGACGGTTGCGCAGGAGAAACGACCTTTCTTTAACGTAGTGGGCTCACGTGGTCTACGCTGAATATGAAAGCATGGTGATCCAACTTCAAACCCTCGGATTAGTGATCATAGCCGCTATGCTGGGAGGTGTAATCGGTTTTGAACGCGAGCAGGCTGAAAAACCTGCCGGTCTGCGTACGCATATGATAGTTGCTGGAACCTCAGCTCTTTTGATCGGCTTGACGAATCTGATTGCCCCTAACTTAAGCATAAACGCGGAATATGTGCGCATCGATCCGATCCGCATGATTACAGCGATCGTTACCGGGATCACTTTCTTGGGAGCAGGCACAATCATTCGCGACCAGACCGGAATTGAGGGCCTCACGACAGCCGCTTCACTTTTATTCGTTGCCGCCCTTGGTGTCACCGTTGCACTATCGCAATTTGCACTCGCCATTGGACTGACGATTCTCAATCTTGTGATTCTGCACGGCATCAAGTTCTTTGAAGCAGAAGCTATGAAGAAATCAGAAGAATGACCATGATGAGCAGTTCAAATGACCTTGGTCGGTCGAAGGAAGAAGAAAAAACTGACCCTTCTCAAAAAGCACGTAGAAATGAATTAACGACTCGCGCATTACGATAAAGTTATAAAACCTTCGTTCTGCGCTCAGATAATAAGGAAACTAACATGAACGAGCAGAATAATGGATCGGGTGGCGTGATACTTGGCTTTCTGGCCGGCGTGGTCGTTGGTGGCGTGATCGCGTATGTCACGGCGCCCCGCTCCGGAGAGGAATCTCGCGAGCAGATTCGTGCTCGCACTTCGGCGCTGCAGGACAATGCCGAGCAAACCGCCCAGGAGGCGCTGGAATCAATGAAGCGCGCCACGAAGGACATGAATACTGTAACCGAAGAATTTAGGAACCAGAGCGAGAATGCTCTGAATGAATCGAAGGAGCGATGGGCAAAGGCAGCCGATGAAATCAAACGGACCGCTATCGAGGCGATCGAGGAGACCAAGTCTGCCGTTCAGGAACCGTTGAAATGACGAAGCAAGCAACTGTTGGATGAGCTTAAGGCCATTCTAAGGAGATTACTGTGCAATTTAAAGACGGAGCAAATGTCTACACCGCCGACGGTGAACGAGTAGGCACAATAGAGCGGGCCGTGATTGAACCGGGTACTAAGGAAGTCACACACCTTGTGGTTGAAAAAGGGTTCCTATTTACGGAAGACAAAGTGGTACCAATGAGCTTAGTTGGTCCCGCAACCGAAAACAAAGTAACGTTGCGAGATAATGCCGGCGATCTGGAGGAATTGCCGGACTTCATCGAATCCTACTATGTCTCAACTGATACCGTAGATCAAAGGCCCCAACAACAAGCCCCTGGCATCGGTTCAATCTACTGGTATCCCCCTATTGGATCAAGGCCAGCGACCGGCCTTTTTGATACCAATACACGTTCTCAATACGTCAGGGAAACCCTTAAGAATATTCCGGAAGGTTCTGTGGCGCTTGAAGAAGGGGCAAAAGTCATCAGCAGTGATGACAAACCCGTTGGCAAGATAGAGCAGATATTCACAGATTCGCCAGAGGATAGAGTCACCCACATTTTGATTTCACAAGGCTTAATAGTAAAGGAAAAGAAACTTGTACCCGTTAATTGGATAGGGAGCATGAGTGAATCAGAAATCAAGCTCGTAGTCAGCTCGAGATTTATTGACACCTTGCCCGATTATCAACCTAGCCTGTAATTTGACAGTATTTAATTTAATAATGTAGCCTGGGAGTAAGAACTATGTCAAACCAAGTAACTGAAAGCATCATTGTCAAAGGCGATATAGATCGGATATTTGATCTATGGGCCGATTTTCGCAATTTCCCCAACTTCATGGAAAACATCGAATCTGTCTCACCTAGCGGCCGCGACCGTAGTCACTGGGTGCTCAAAGGGCCGCTGAATACCTCGTTCGAATGGGATGCGGAAACGACGCGCCTGGAAAAGAATAGCCGCATCGCATGGAGAAGCATCGAAGGAGATCTTAAAACCAGTGGTCAGGTGACTTTCAAGGACCTGCCCGATAATGAGGTCCTGGTCACTGCAACTTTTCACTATGCTCCGCCGGCAGGTGCAGTTGGTGAGGTCGTCGCCAATCTCTTTGGCCAACCCCAAGAACGTTTGGTTGGGGATCTGCGTAGTTTCAAGGCATACGCCGAGAAGATGTTAGAACGCTTACCCTGAGGAGAAAATCATGAATAAGCATTCTACGGGAGACCTCCGCAGCCGTACAGAATTGGTAAGAACACAATTGAATTCGCTTATCGCCCAGTTGCGCGACGATATCGAGAAAGTGAGCGACCCCAAAGCTGAAGCTTTGTTTGAAACCACGGCCGAGGTGCTAGATGGCCTAGATAATGCTTTCAAACACTATGCGGAACATTCGGAGAAAGCCTGGCAATAAAGGATTGGCGAACCGCTATGGCCGAATCCAAGAACCAGGCACGGTTAGGAAAGTAAGAAATGCCAGATATCTTTGGTTCACTATCCTCTTCTGCTCACCAACGGTTAGTGAAGTCGGCACAGCCCACCTGGCTCGATCCAATGCTGGCCACATTAACCGATAGGTATTTCTCAGACGATGACTGGATATATGAGCGCAAGCTGGACGGTGAACGCTGCTTAGTTTTTCGCAGCGGCAGCGTTCTACGCCTTATGTCGCGCAATCAAAAGAAGCTAAACATCCATTACCCTGATTTGGAACAGCAGCTTTCGGCTCTCGAGCCGCAGCATTTTATCATCGACGGTGAAATTGTGGCCTTCCGGGGCGAGCAAACAAGCTTCTCGCTTTTGCAGCAGCGCATGCAGGTGCAAGATAAAGAGGCGGCCCTTGCAAGCGATATCAAGGTCTATTACTACATCTTCGATCTGCTCTATTTCGAAGGCTACGATACAACGCAGCTTTCTCAGCGTGACCGCAAGACCTTGCTGCAACATGCGCTTGAGTACACGGGTCAATTGTGCTACGTGGAACATCGCAATAAAGAGGGCGTTGACTACTTTAAAGAAGCATGCAAACTTGGTTGGGAGGGCGTGATTGCCAAAGACGCTAGGAGCCCCTACATCCACGGCCGCTCCCGGAACTGGTTGAAGTTCAAATGCATTAACGAACAGGAGCTGGTAATCGCCGGCTTCACAGACCCTCATGGCAAGCGGATCGGTTTCGGGGCGCTGCTGCTCGGCTATTACGAAGGCGGGACACTGCGCTATGCCGGAAAGGTCGGCACGGGCTTCGATGAAAAAACCTTGCGGCAGCTGCATGACAAGCTGGTTGCCTTAGAACAGGATTCGCCCGCCTTTGAATCTGTGGACGTGCCTTCGGCAGAAGTTCATTGGGTTAAGCCTGAGCTCGTGGCCGAAATCGGCTTCGAAGAGTGGACCAAGAATAATCTGCTGCGACAGCCTCGCTTTCTGGGAATGCGGGATGACAAATCGGCAGCAGACGTGGTCAAAGAGACACCGGAAGAATGAATAATAGGACGGTGAAGGTAGGTAGCCAGACAATTGAAGTTGAGAGAGCAGATAAGCTGCTATTTCCAGAAGATGGGATCAGCAAAGGCGATCTCGTAGACTACTACCTGAAGATGGCAGAGACAATTCTGCCCCACATGAAAGGGCGACCAGTGACCATGCAGCGCTTCCCCAATGGCATTGCAGAAGAGGGATTTTACCAGAAAGAAGCGCCCGACTATTTCCCCGACTGGATACAGCGCGTCTCTATTCGCGTCGAAGGTTCCGGTGAAGAACAGGATCAGATCATATGCGATGATGCTGCGACGCTTGCCTATCTGGCCAATCAGGCTTGTATTACCCCTCATATTTGGTTGAGCCGTGCCGATAAGCTGGACTATCCGGACAAGTTGATCTTTGATCTGGATCCGCCTAATCATAACTTTCAGATTGTCCGTGAAGCAGCTTTTGATCTGCGGGCTGCTCTGGAGGAAGTCGAGTTGGCCAGTTATGTCATGACTACAGGCTCACGCGGCCTGCATGTGGTTATCCCGTTGGACCGCAATTCTGAATTCGACGAGGTGCGCGAATTTGCGCGCAAGATGGGTGATAAACTGGCCGCCAGATATCCTGATCGCCTTACAATAGCGCAGCGCAAAGCAGACCGCGGCCAGCGTCTCTTCCTGGACTATACGCGCAACGCTTACGGCCAAAACAGCATCACGCCATACGCACCACGCCCACTGCCGGGTGCGCCTGTTGCTACTCCGTTGGAATGGAGTGAATTGGCCAATGCCGATCTCGACTCCCAAAGCTACCGGATGGACAATATTTTCCGACGGCTTGCTCAGAAAGAAGATCCCTGGAAAGACATGAGGCGACATGCTCAGTCACTAGATAAAGCGCGACAGTATCTGCAGCAGCTCTGAAAAAAGAGTTAGCGTCTGCTGTACCGTGGCCGGCCAGCCTACTCTTACTATACGAAAGACATGTCACCCCACGTTTTTATTTAGCCGGAACAAATGTGATTGCACATTTCTTGCCGCAAATCGGACGAAGGTTAGCTAGATAAGATGCCGCGATTATCTCGACGTGCGTTTATCCAGACAATCTTTTCGGTCGCCTTTTTCGCTCTGTTCGGTCGCAAAAAAGTACGCGCGACGGAGTTTGTCCTCATGATCTGGTTTGGAGCTCTCGGGCCGCACAGTATCCAGGTGAATGCCAAGTTGAACCGGGACAGTGATCGAGTGCGCCTGCTTGTTAGTCCCCACCCGGATCTCAGCCAACCAGTGTATTCTGATTTCCACACGGCGAATCTAGTGGCTAACAATCGGATGGTCGCCCTCCCAATTTCAGGATTACAGCCAGGCACTGCCTACTATTGTGCCGTAGAAGCTGATAGCCAAATAGATAAACTCACTATGGGCCAATTTCGCACGCCGTTCAACGGGCCATTCTCGTTTAAAATTGCCTTTGGCGCTTGCGCCGATACGGGGTCCAATCATCGCGTATTCGACACAATTCGCGACCACGATCCGCTTTTCTTGCTGCACCTGGGTGACCTTCATTATGAGGATATCGGGACCAATGATCGCGGATTATTTCGGCAGGCGTACGAACGCGTCCTGGGGCAACCGAGGCAGGCAGCACTTTTCCGGACGACCCCCATTGCCTACATGTGGGATGATCATGATTACGGACCAAATGACAGCGACAAAACTTTCCCGGGACGTGAGGCTGCGCGGCTGACTTATCAGGAGTATGTGCCACACTATACTTTGGCAGCCGGCAGCGGCGATGTGCCCATATACCAGGCTTTTACCATTGGCCGCGTCCGCTTCATCTTGACCGACACGCGATCTGAGCGCACGCCAAAGAGTGCGCCGGATACCTCCGCCAAGACCATGCTTGGTGCGGCGCAGAAGAGTTGGTTCAAGCAACAGGTGCTTAGCGCCAATGGCGTCTATCCCGTTATCGTGTGGGCCAGTACGTCTCCCTGGATGGCGGATCTGCCTGGTTCAGGTGATGACAATTGGGCTGGCTACGCCACGGAGCGGCGCGAACTGGCTGATTTCTTCGAAGCCAATGAAATCAAGGGGCTTTTTATGCTAAGCGGCGATGTCCATATGGTTGCCATCGAAGACGGACGTCATAATCGCTACGGGACCAGTGGCGCGCGGGGATTTCCCATTATGCAAGCAGCGCCTCTTGACCGGCCTAACAGTTCCGACCTGCCGGACAATACCTTCAGCGAAGGGCAGTTTCCAGGTCACAACCAGTTTGGCGTGATGACGGTCACCGACGATGGCGGTCCACTCATCCGCATCCATTGGAGTGGCCGCAACGCCGACGACGAGGAACTCACCTGGCATGAGATGACAGTGCCTCCCGGCGCGAGGTTGTACGTGTCTCCTCTTGAGTTAACTTATCTGCGCGTAAAGGACAGCATGCAGCGTCTTGAGCGGCCACTTTTGATCTCCAACTTCGGCGTGACCGGGATGACGTGGGCCGTAACTCAGGTTACGCCAGTTCCTTGGCTCTCCATTTCTAGTTCGAGTGGGTCGGCGGCGGCCGGTGAAACTGTCCGAATCGACGTGAGGGTGGATCCAGCCGGCTTACCTTACGGGCTTTTTAAAGCGGAGCTTCGGGTAGACGCGAATGAAGCAACACACTCGCCGCAGCGCATTGCTATCACCTTTATGCACACGGCCGTCCCGCCGAGTTTCTTACCGGTCATTGGTGCTAACACATAATGGCGCTATTTGATTCGCCTCCAATTTCGCCACAAACGTCCATAGAAGTGCCCTCATAGACCTCCGGCTATTTCAACTGCCACATTGCCAGCGAGTCCTGATTTAGAGGAAATACAAGTTATCCTGCGAGTGCGCTTTAGTGCGATAAAGGCTTACTAGAGCCATAACTTAAGTTAGGCGACGGCCGCAGCACGCCTGCATATCCTGATGGTTAGAAGCGCCCACCTATCTGTCGGCGTTATTTGGGAAGAATAGGGGTCAATGGCAGGCATGCTGCCTGCATCTTTAGGGAGTAAGCATGAACAAGTGGTTACGGCGTCTCGCAGTTGGTTCACTAGTTGTCCTGCTACTGTTCATCGGTATAACACTTCTCCGCGTACAGTTGGCAAAATACCAGATTAGTAGCGATAAGCAGGCCTATTCAACTGTTGTCCCTCTAGACATTGGTGAAACGGGTTCGCTCGAGATAATGCCACTTTATGAAAATGATGGCCTCCCCGGGCTGGAAACGGGCCATGGCGTCTCTTACCTAATACGCACTGATGATGCTACGATTCTGTTTGACCTAGGTGACAATATCGCGGCAGCTTCGCCTTCGCCACTGATACAGAATATGCATGCGCTGGGCGTTTCGCTGGATCAGATAGATGACATCGTGATCTCGCATCGCCACCCCGATCATCTCGGCGGACAGAACTGGTGGCGCACAGGCACATTTTCGCTTGATGGTCAGACTCAGCCTCCGTTGGGAAGCTTGCCAGTCTATATCCCGGAAGAAATGACGTATCCGGGTAGCGCCCCCATATTGTCGAAAATGCCGGTACTTCTGTCCAGTGGCGTTGCGACAACCGGCGTCATTCCATACGTACAACCATTCCCTGTCTGGCTGGCGATTCCCAAAGGCGATGAGCAGGCATTGGCTGTCAATGTTTCCGGTGTTGGTATCATCTTGATCACCGGCTGTGGGCACATGGGACTGGAATCTCTCCTGGCGCGCGGTAAAAGTGCATTTGATGTTCCTGTAGTGGGTGTCGTAGGCGGGCTACATTATGGAAATGCGGACATCGCTTCACTGCAGCCGCAGATCAAGATGCTCAATGATCTGCAACAGGTGGTTGTAGCTCTTTCTCCACACGACAGTGGCCAGACCGTGTTAGATGGTTTTGCACAGGCTTTCCCTGAAGCATATACTGCGATTCAAGTTGGGCAGCCGATCGACATTTCATCATCAAGTCTCGCCGCTAACCTGGGTGCACAAGCTCCGGGCACATAAGTCGCCGCCCGGCTTATTTAAGCACAAACTCCATTTGACGGGCGGTGCGCACGGCAAGCTCCTCGCTTTCAAGGCGACTTACCAGGTGAAGGCACATATTGTCCGTCGTCGAAATTAATGAGACATTTCGGGTCTCAGAATAAGAGAGGATTCACCATTCCAATATAGCCTGTTCTGGACGCCTTGTCGATGCTGCCGGCGTCGCTCTTCCATGGTCTGTTGCTTGATCCGTTCTCGCTTGCCTTGCACCTCCTTTACTTTGCCGAAATACACATCAGCAGGTGTCATGTTGTCCAGCGATTCGTGGTACCGCTCGTTATTGTAGTAAGTGACGAACTCCTTGATGGTCTGTTCCAGTTCCCAGGGAAAGTAGAAGTTCTGCAGCTTGACCACATTATTCATTGACAGGTAATAACGTTCAATCTTTCCTTGGGTCATGGGATGATACGGCGCGCCGCGGATATGGGTCAGTCTGTAGCGCTGCAGATATTCCTTGAGCGCCTGGGAGACGAAGGCCGGGCCATTGTCAGACATCAGTCGCGGCCGGTGCTTGACCTTGACGGCGGTTACATCCACATTGTCCAAGGCCATCTGCAGGGTCTCCACTACGTCGCCGGCGGCCATGTTCGTCGATAACCGCCAGGCGAGAATGTATTGGGAGTAATCATCTAGAATAGTGCAGAGATAGTACCAACCCCAACTGATGACCTTGAACTGGGTAAAGTCGGTCTGCCACATCTCGTTGACCCGCCTGGTCGGATTGGCAAAGCGGTCGCTAGCCGTAATCATCTGGAAGGCCGGGCTGGTGACCAAATCATACGCCTTGAGAATGCGGTACACACTAGAAGGTGCTGCGCGGCACGTCTGGTTCGGCCAGTGTCTGGGTGATCGAGGCTGATGACGTTTGCACCAGGGGGAACGTTTAATATTCTGGACACCTCATCGGCCATGCCCATTTCTTGATCTCTATATTCCGTCCTTAACCGCTGGCGCCAGCCCTGTCTTTTGTCTGTAAGCGGCTGCGGCGAAGACGAGCGCCACGCCCAATGCGAGTGCCCCGGCGATGGTAAATGTGGCCGGCAGCCCAAATTGCGTGATAAATGGTTGGGCGATCAAAGGAGAAGCGAACTGACCCAGAAGGAGTGAA
>JBJYWX010000400.1:0-9408 GCA_046259695.1 Promineifilaceae bacterium (SeqCode)
CAGGAGCGGCACACTGTCTCGCGCCTGATTGGCGCGCCGCCCGGCTACGTCGGCTACGATGAAGGCGGGCAGCTCACCGAGGCCGTGCGCCGCCGGCCATACAGCGTGGTACTGCTGGATGAGATCGAAAAGGCGCACCCGGAGGTCTTTAACGTCCTGCTGCAGGTGCTGGATGACGGCCGCCTGACCGATGGCCAGGGCCGCACCGTGGACCTGCGCAACGCCGTGATAATCATGACCAGCAACCTGGGCAGCCACGCCATCATGGAAGAGGACGATCCCGATGTGATGAAAGAGAAGGTTGATTCGGCTCTACGCAATCATTTTGCGCCGGAGTTCCTGAACCGTATCGACGACATCGTCATCTTCCACCGCCTGGATAAGGAGCATTTGGCGGAAATCGCCAAGATCCAGTTGGCCAATGTGGAAAGGCTCCTCGGCCAGCGCGACATCGACCTGTCGCTGACCGATGCCGCCAGCGATTTGCTAACTGAAGAAGGTTACGACCCGGTCTATGGGGCGCGCCCGCTGAAGCGCGTGATTCAAAAGCAGATCATCGATCCCCTGGCGGCGCGGATCATCCAGGGCGACGTGCGCGACGGCGACAGCATCGTCGTTGATGCGGTCGATGACCAATTTACTTTCGACGTCGTTGAACCGGCGCCGGTCGCGTAATCTGTATGGCGGGCCAGCTTACTGCCGTGTAATCCGTTTAGTGCCGGGGCGGGTCTTGTACCCGCCCTACTGAATCGTTTCCCATATTTTCATCCTAGAAAAGGACAGGAAAATGGCAGCATACGACATCATCATTATCGGCGCAGGGCCCGCCGGCTTGAGCGCTGCGCAAGAATCCGCCAGAATGGGCGCCAGGACAGCGCTCATATCGGAGGGCTACGTCGGCGGCATGGCCGCGACCGATGGCCCGGTGCCCGTACGTACCCTGGCCCAGGCCGCCCGCCTGGTACGCGAGGCCCAGCAGCTCGAACGCTACGGCATCGCCTCGATACCGCCCAAAGTTGACTATCCCCGGCTGTTGGAGCGTGTGCGTGAAGTGGTGGTTGAAATCTATGAAAAAGTCAGCCACGTCGAACATTTGGAAGCCCTTGGCGTCACCGTCTACGAACAGGTCGGCCCCGCGTCATTTGTGGATCCACACACCGTGACCGCCGGCGGCATTAATCTACAAGGCGAAAGCATAATCATTTGCGCCGGTGGCCATTCGCGCCGGCTTCCCATCCCCGGATTTGAGTACACGGTGACCCACAGCGACGCCTGGGGGCTGAAAGAGATACCGGAATCGATGATCGTGGTCGGCTCCGGCGGCAGCGGCGTCCAGGTCGCCTCGATCTTTAATGCTTTTGGCACCCAGGTCAGCATGTTCGAGGTCGCGCCGCGCATCCTGATGACCGAAGATGAAGATGTTTCGGCCGCGGTCAAGACCGCTTTTGAAGAACGCGGCATCGCGGTCACCGCCGGTTTTGACGGCATTGACGGCTTCGAGAAGATCGGGTCAGAGGTGCGCATGAACTACCGCGTCAACGGTGAAGAACGCTCTTGTGACGCCAGCCTGGCCGTCATGGCTGTAGGCTGGACGGCCAACGCCGCCGAGCTTAATCTGGCTGCGGCCGGCGTGGAACTAGACCGGCGTGGCTACATCGCCGTCAATGACTATTTGCAGACCAACGTGCCCCATATTTACGCCGCCGGTGACATCAACGGCAAGCGCATGCTCGTTTCCACCGGCAGCATGGAAGGCTATTACGCCGCGCGCAACGCCTTCCGCGGCCCGCACCTGGATATCGCGTATGACTTGATTCCCGCGGGCAGCTTCACCGATCCGGAGTACGCCCAGGTTGGCCTAACCGAGGCCCAGGCCAGGGAAGAGCATGAAATAGCCGTGGCTATGATTAGCTTTGCCGACCATCCTCGGAACATCATCGACGGCCGAACCGAAGGCTTCTGCAAATTAATTGCCGACGTTAACTCCCATGCCATCCTTGGATGTCATGTCGTTGGCGAGCGCGCCGTCGAGACGGTGCAGCTCGTCGCCGCCGGCATGCGCGCGGGAATCGCCGTCGAGCAGCTGGCCGAACTACCGCTCTCCTTCCCCACCTATGTCTCCATTGTGAGCTGGGCCGCGAATGACATTACGGAGCAGTTGGGCATAGAATCCGGCGCCCTGTGGTGGCTGCACGAGCCGCGGGCGGCATAGTAGAACTACCTGCATGGACCACCGCGGCTCACTGCCTATCGCGTACTGAGCAGGGAGCCTAGCTCACTCCTCGCGAATGGCCCCAAGTACGGCCGCCTCTATCTCCGGCGTCACCTCGGTCACGCCGTGCACCTCCGCCGCGTGCTCCACGGCCATGGCCACAACTTCTTCGTCCGTATCAGCGCGTACTACACCATCGCAATCAAATCCAACGTCGCGGCAATGAATGACTTTTTCGCCCATTTTGCACCTCCATCTAGGGGCTAAAGTTACTATAGCTTTATCATACTAAACAACTAGTGACTGCACAATGGCCCACCTTTTTTGCCTGGCGCCAATCCGCTATGGGCAGCGTTTTTGCGGTGCGCATGCCACTCTAGTAAGGCGCGGTAAATTCGAGCTGGATATTGTCCGGATCGCGAAAGGCCATCACATAGATCGCAAACGCTTCGCCAAGATCGCGAATTTCGCCCCGCTCTACGGCCACCTCATCAAAATACGCCGCCGCCTGCTCCATTGCCTGGAGATTTTCCAGAACAAAGCTGACATGGTCCAGGCCAACGCGATTCTCGTTAAAGCTGTCGGCGCTAATTGCCCTTGCCGGATCAAAAGGTAGGCCCAGGGCCATGAGTGTCACGCCGTTAGTAATCAGCGCCCGGCTTGGCTCAAATTCAATAATCACTTCAAAGCCCAGATGCGTGGTATAGAATGCGATACTGCGCTGCAGATCGGTCACGGTTAGCGTAATGTGGTGCAGTCCCTTGGTAACTGGCGCTGCCGGCATGTTTCACCTCGTTTTTGCGGTAGTTATAAGACGCATAACATATTACTATAGGCAGCAGGCTGTGACAAGGGCAGAAGTGAACGGAACGGTACACCACTTGACCTCATTCCGCTAACTGGGGACAATCGAGGCAGAGAGAAAGATGGTCTTGCGAGGCCAATTGACGCATCCACGGCGGAGAATCTAATTTGGACTGGCTGTATGTACTCCTCGCTCTTGGCGCCGGCTATTTAATGGGCGCGATACCCTTTGGTTTCTTGTTCGTCAAGGGGACCAGGGGCATCGATCTGCGCGACGTCGGCAGCGGCCGAACCGGAGCCACCAACAGCTTCCGCGCCGCCGGACCGGCCATGTTCATTCTGACCTTTTGTATGGATGTGGTAAAGGGCATGGCCGCGGTCTGGTTGGCGCGCTGGATCGCCGGGGGGCGTGTTCCCGCGGAATGGCTGCCCTGGATAAGCGCCGCTGCCGGCGCCCTGGCGGTCATCGGCCACAATTGGTCTGTCTTCCTCAAATTCGGCGGCGGCGCCGGTACCGGCCCCAACGTGGGCTGGGTCTCGGCCATCTGGCTGCCCATGCTCCTCATCACCTTCGCTGCCGGCGCGCCCACGCTCTACTTTACCGGCATGGCCTCCGTCGCTTCGCTCGCGGTCGCCGCCGTCATACCTGTGGCGTTCGGCATCCGTTATTTCGCCGGCTATGACCAGACGCCCGCCTATTTCGTCGGCGGCCTGCTGACCGCGGCAATCGTCACTTTCTCCTTGCGCCCCAACATCAAGCGCATCCTGGCCGGGGAAGAACGGGTTGTCGGCCCGGCCGCCAAGCGCAAAGAGAATGATCAATAGCCGCCAACCAGGCGCAGATTGCCGGTCTATTTGCTATAATCGGAAACCATGACTGCTTACCTGCAAATCGAGCCGCTCGGGCTTGTTGACTACCTGGAGGCCTGGGAGCTGCAAAAAGAGCTGGCCGCTTTGCGCGAGCATAATCCGCAGCAAGCGGACAGACTGCTTCTGCTCGAGCACCCGCACACGTACACGCTCGGCCGTCACGGCGACGAGAATAACCTGGTCTTTGACGCCGCGCAGCGCAGCGAGAAAGGCATCGCGCTCTACCGCGTCGATCGCGGCGGCGATGTAACGTATCACGGCCCAGGCCAACTCGTCGGCTATCCGATTCTTAGCCTGACCGATCTGTACGGCCGGGGCGTCGGCCGTATCCGCAGCTACGTCAGCGACATCGAAACTATGCTGATTGATACCCTGACCGCGTTTGACATACCCGCGCGCCGCTTCGAGGGTTT
This sequence comes from Promineifilaceae bacterium (SeqCode), assembly GCA_046259695.1. Lineage (GTDB taxonomy): Bacteria > Chloroflexota > Anaerolineae > Promineifilales > Promineifilaceae > JAACFF01. Next base: position 4,300 of record JBJYWX010000400.1, read on the forward strand.
TCGCGGCGTTTGGGTTGAAGAAGAGGGCCAGCTAAACAAAATCGCCGCCATCGGCGTCTACGTCAACAGGGCCGGCATCACCAGCCACGGTTTCGCGCTCAACATTGCCACCAATCTTGACTATTTCGCCGGCATTGTGCCCTGCGGCATCGATGACCACGGCGTCACCAGCATGAATCGCTACCTGGGCGCTGCGCTTTCCCTGGATGACGTCATTCCCACCCTGACCCGAAATTTCTGCCGCGTCTTTGACTACGCGCCACTGCCATTGACCGTTTAAGGAAACATCATGAGCACCATCAAGCTAGAGAACATCGACACCAGCCCCCAACGCCCGCGCCGCCGCCCGGAGTGGATGCGCGTCCAGCCGGCGAAGGGCGAGAACTACAAATGGCTCAAGGGCCTGATGCGCAGCAAACAACTGCACACTGTCTGTGAAGAGGCGCACTGCCCCAACATCGGCGAATGCTGGGGCTCGCGCACCGCGACCTTTCTGATTCTAGGCGACATCTGCACCCGCAGCTGCGGCTTCTGCGATATCAAGACCGGCCGGCCCGCACCGATCGACTGGTTGGAGCCGGTGCGCGTCGCCGAGGCGGTCAAGGCGATGGACCTTAAGCACGTGGTCATTACCTCCGTCAACCGTGATGAGCGCAAAGACGGCGGAGCGCCCATCTTCGCCCAATGCATCGAGCGCATCCGCGAGGTGCAGCCGGACTGTTCAATCGAAGTGCTCATTCCCGACTTCAAGGGCTCAGAAGAGGCATTGCAGACGGTTATGGACGCCCGCCCGGAAATCCTCAACCACAACGTGGAGACCGTGCCGCGCCTCTTCCGCAAGGTCCAACCGCAGGACCACTACGAGTGGGCCATGGCGACATTGGGCAATGCCAAACGTATGGACGGCGAGGTCTTGACCAAGAGCGGCATCATGGTCGGTTTGGGCGAAGAGTTTGAGGAAGTCGTGGATGTCATGCGCGATCTGGCCGGTCTCAAGGTCGATATCCTGACCATCGGCCAGTATTTGCAGCCCAGCAAGGAGCATTTGCCCATCGAGCGTTACTACCGCCCGGAAGAATTTGAGCAGCTCAAAACCATCGGCACCAATCTCGGCTTCCGCTGGGTTGAAAGCGGCCCGTTCGTGCGCAGCAGCTACCACGCCGAACAACAGGTCCGCGCCCTATCGCCCATGGTCGGCAAAAAGGCCAGGCATACTCCGTAGACGGCCGTCGGTTGGCTATGGCTGATGAGTCGCCGCGCAACCAGCGCGCGCAAATACATGACGCGATAGTCGCTCTAGAAGCGCAGCGCGCCCTCCTCGGCAACGCGGTTGTTAACGCCTCTGTGCGCGCTCTGCGCCGCCAGCTTGCCGAACTGGAGCCACCGCCGTCCGCCCGCCAGCGCAAACTGATCACGGTCCTCTTTGCCGATGTCTCCGGCTTCACCGAGCTGGGCGAGCATCTTGACGCTGAAGAGCTGAGCATCCTCATGAACACCCTGTGGGAGCGCCTGGACGGCGTTCTCGCTTCCTTCGGCGCCTACATCGACAAGCATATCGGGGACGCGGTTATGGCCCTTTGGGGCGTCCGCACGGCGCACGAGGACGATCCCGAAATCGCGATTCGCGCCGCCCTGGCCATGCAGGAAGAGCTGGCCTGTTTCAGGCGCGGCAACAGTTACCAGATTGAGATGCGCATTGCCATCAACACAGGGCGCGTCCTGTTGGGCAACATTGGCAGCACGGCGGAATTTACGGCGATGGGTGATGCCGTAAACACGGCCGACCGCCTGCAAAAAGCCGCGCCCATCGGCAAGGTCCTCATCTCTCACGATACCTACCAGCACGTGCGCGGCGTCTTCGATGTCACGCCGCTCGAACCAATCTCTCTCAAGGGCAAAGAAGAAGCGCTGCGCGTTTACGTGGTGCGCCGCGCCAAATCCCGTTCCTTTCGCACCCGCCGCCGCGGCGTGGAGGGAATCGAGACGCGCATGATCGGCCGTGCGCTGGAAAAAGAGATCCTGCAGCAGGCGCTGCACGAAGTCATCGCGCAGCAGGACCGCCAGGTGATTACGGTCAGCGGCGAAGCCGGCATCGGTAAATCCCGCTTGCTATACGAATTTGAGAACTGGGTTGACCTGCAGCAAGAGGACATCCTTTTCTTTCGCGGCCGGGCGCGCCAGGAATACCAGCACATTCCGTTCGGCGTTTTTAGCGACCTTTTCTCGTTTCGTTTCGGCATCCAGGAAGATGATGCCCCGCAGGATGTGCGACGCAAGCTGCTAGGCGGCTTCGCGGAGCAGCTGACCAGGGCCGATCCAGGCGCGTCGCCCGAGGCCGTTGAAATGCACGCCCACTTTGTCGGCCATTTGCTGGGCTACGATCTCGGTGACAGCGCCGTGCTGGCCGCGGTGCTGGACGATCCAAAACAGATTCGCGACCGCGCTTTCACCTACCTGCAAAACTATTTCCGCGCCGCCGGTGCTCACGAACCGGTCCTGGTGCTGATTGAGGACCTGCACTGGGCGGATGACAGTTCGCTGGATATGTTCAGCGAGGGCGCTGAGCTGCTCAGCGGCATGCCGCTGCTGGTGGTTGCCACGGCGCGGCCGGACTTTTTCGCGCGGCGGCCGGCCTGGATGCACGGCCGGGGTTACCATCGCCGCCTCGACCTCGACCCGCTGACCCGCGAGGAAAACAGCCAGCTCGTGCACGAGATATTTAAACTGGCCGATGATGTGCCGGCGGCCCTGCATGACCTGATCATTGAAAGCAGCGAAGGCAACCCCTATTACGTCGAAGAGCTGGTCAAGATGCTTATCGAGGAAGGGGCCATTCTCCCCGGCGAAGATCGCTGGCGCGTCAATGCCCGGCAGTTGGCCGGGCTGCATGTGCCCCCCACGCTGGCCGGCATCTTACAGGCCAGGATGGATAGCTTGCCCCTCTCGGAACAGCTTGTGCTGCAGCAGGCCGCGGTGATCGGCCGTGTTTTCTGGGAAGACGCCCTGGCCGCCTTCAACATCGGCAGCGATGCCCCGCTGGCGCTGGCGGAACTGCCTGCAGCGTTGAGCCGGCTGCGCCAGCGCGACCTGATCTACCTCTCGCCGCAGTCCACTTTCCGCCAGACCAATGAGTACCTTTTCGCCCATGTCATTCTGCGCGAGGTTGCATACGAAAGCGTGTTAATCGCTGAGCGGCGCCATTATCACGGGCTTTTGGCCGACTGGCTGCGCGGGCAGACCCCCCTGCCTTCGCTGGAGCTGATCGGCCTGGCCGCCGACCATTTGTCCAAGGCCGGGCGAACAGCCGAGGCCATTGCCGACCTGATGCACGCCGGACAGGAAGCCGCGGCGCGCTACGCTAACGACGAAGCGATCGCTTACCTGACGCGGGCGCTGTCCCTGGTTCCCAGCGGCGACCGCGAACTGCGCCACAAGCTCCTCGACCTGCGCGAGAAGATTATTAGCCAGCTTGGAGATCGTGCACGGCAGGCGGCCGATCTTGATCAGCTTGAACCGCTGCAGTGAGCAGACATGGCTGAAAGCGGTCGCTCCCGCCGCATCCTTCTGTTGCTGGCAGCCGGTCTGGCGCTGCTGGCCGCGATGGCCTTTTTAGCCGCCCGGAGCCGCCCAATGGCCGGCGACACGCCCGAAGCAGTCGTCCAGCATTACCTGCTGGCCCTACAGGCCGGCGATTATGACACGGCCTACGGCTATCTTGCCCAGGAAATTGGCTATCCCGGCAGCCCGCAGGAGTTCGTGTTCAGCCTGCAAGCGCAGCCCGCGCTTTTTACCGCGGAAAACAACTATTCCCTGGTCGTGGAGCGAGCAGAACCGCTTAACGAGGCTGCGGCGGCCGTAGCGGTGCGCATCATATACAGCGGCAATCCCCTGTTCGGCGGCGGCAGCTACGAGGAGGACTTCAGGATGGAGCTGGTGAAAGACCCAGGGGGCTGGCGCGTGGCCGGCGGCGATCGCTTCTGGTCACCTTGTTGGGGGCGGGTCAACGCCTGCGAAAACGGCCGCCCCGCGCAGCAAAGCCCCGGCTAGACTTAGCCAAAACGATCTCTTATCGTCGACCCAGTCTGCTTGCCATCGCGTGCACATACTCTATAATTGGCACCTATTCATTAATTGAATAGTCAGTTATTGATTATCGCATGAGACAGACTTCTTCGCCGGACGAGACTGCCCTCTTGGGCTTCTTATGTGGGGAGCCCAAGCATGGCTATGCCATCCATCAGGAACTGGCAGATGCTGCCGGGCTGGGGCCCGTGTGGCGGCTAAAACTGAGCCTACTGTATGCCCAGCTGGCCAAACTGGAAGAAAAAGGCTTTGTTTCCTCCTGGACCGAACCGCAGGAAGGCAAGCCGCCGCGCAAGGTTTTCCAGTTAACAGAAACGGGGGAGCGTGCTTTCCTGGACTGGATGCGGCAGCCGGTCAGCAGCGGCCGTTCTTTCCGCCTGGAGTTCCTGGTCAAGCTGTATTTTGCCCGCCGCGAAGGAGAAGCTGCCGCCGCCCGCTTGCTGACCGCGCAGCGCCGGGAATGCCTGAGCTGGCTGGCGACGGAGCAGGCACTGAAGCAGGGAGATGAGGGCGGCGGCCGCGAGTACGGCCGCCTGGTTCATTTGTTTCGGGTCGGGCAGATCCAGGCCATGGTGGACTGGCTGGATCAGTGCCGGCAGACTTAGAATGAGCCGTTTAAAGCAGCCAAGACCTGATGAAAGTGATGCCATTGCTTATCATGCTGCTGCTACTTGGGCTGGCCGCTTGTACGACAGGTTCGCCCGCGGCAGGCTCGCCGCAGGAACTGACCGTTTTCGCCGCCGCTTCGCTCACCGATGCCTTCAATGAGCTCGGTGAAACATTTCAAGAGCAAAACGAGGAGGCGCGCGTCGTGTTTAATTTTGCCGGTTCGTCGCAGTTAGCTGCGCAGCTCGCAGAAGGGGCGGCGGCCGATCTCTTTGCCTCCGCAAACCCAACCCAAATGCAAAACGTGGTCGACAGCGGTCGCATCGCGGCCGGCACGGAGGAACTATTCGCATCCAATCGTCTGGCGGTGATTGTTCCAGCCGACAACCCGGCCGGTATTACGGCGCTGGAAGATCTGGC
>JBJYWX010000401.1:0-7897 GCA_046259695.1 Promineifilaceae bacterium (SeqCode)
TACGCGATCGTGCCCACGCAGATCGACAGCGGCTTCGAAGTAGGCGAGCGCGGCATCTGGAGTGGCGTTCTGCTCGTCAATATGACCGTATTTTTTGACGCGTTTCTTGTCCGCCCGCACAACCGCCGGCTGCCAGGCGTGGTCGGCCAGCGGCGGGCGGACGGCCGCCTGGAAGCCCTTCTTCTGTGGAACAGGAAATTGCCAGATGACCCAGCCATACAAGCTGCGCATCGCCACATTGGTTGGTTTGTCAAGGCGCAATTTAACGCCGGCAACTAGCTTGCTTGGCTTATCATCCATAGCCCCTCCTCACCTAGGCCAAGAGTACCTGCAATACTGATTCTGTATCACTCAAATCCAGAAATAGATGATCCGGATTACACGCGGCTAATGCATTAGCGCCGTGCCAACCGGTGGCGACGGCCACAGCCCTTGCGCCTCCCGCGCGTGCACATTCTATATCCGCCGCCGTATCACCGATTACAACCACATTATCACCTGTCATAGTGGCGCCCGTCAATTCTGTGGCCCTACGCATGGCCAATTGCGGCAAGTTATTGCGGTTGATATCATCTGAGCCGTAAGCTCTGACCACAAACTGCTGCGGATCAATACCGGCCGCGCTCAACTTGAGCGAAGCGGTCGCTTCCACATTGCCGGTTAATAGACCCAGGATGACGCCCTTATTGCCCCGAAGCGCACCAAGCAGCTCCGGAACGCCGGGGCACGAGATAATCCCGCGCTCCGGGTAAATAGTGTTTGCATGCCGGGCCATGGCAGCAGTAAGCTCCGGCAGCTTTGCCTCGATGGCAGCGGGCGGCACCCAATCAGCCAGCACATCAGTTACAATACGCAAATCTGTCTTACCGCCCATATCATAATTATCCAATATGCCCCATGTGCCGAAAACCTCCACCAAAGCAGCAGCAAGGGCTAAACGTCCGGCGCGGTTACCCTTGATGAGGGTGCCGTCTATGTCAAAGAGAAGTAATTTCATAAAGCGGCGACGACGGCCATAGGCGGCCAAATATCTTCATTCACCGCTGGCAGAGGGCGTCGTGGTGGGCCAACAGGCACGCCCCTGGCCTCCAATATCGCCTTCACCGCGCCGATCCGCGCGCCCGCCGGGAGGTGCGCCAGGAGCTGGTTGATGATCCTCTGCTGGCTGCGCGCCACGGCAAGATCGCCTTCAGCAAACGCGCGTGTCATGCATACAAATGGTTCGGGCACCGCCGTGGCCAAGCCGCTGATAAGCCCATCAGCGCCCAAGGCAAGTGAGCCAAGGGCGATACTCTCGTTGCCCACCAGAAGCAATCGGTCGTCCGGAACCACATCTAACAAGCGGCGAATGATCTGGGCATCGCTATTGCTGCTCTTCAGGCCGGCAAACGAAGGAATGGTAGCAAACATGCGTTGCGCCAGTGCCGGCGAAATACCATTAGCCGCCATATGCGGAATATCGTAAGCAAACAGGGGCAGCTCCGGCGCTGCCTGAGCCAGCGCTTCGTAATAGGCAGCCAGCGCTTGATCATGCATGCCGTAAAAAACAGGCGTCACGGCGACCATAGCGTCTGCGCCCAGGTCTACACCTTGCCGCGCCAGGCTGAGCGAATCCTCGATCCGCAGCGCACCAACATGCAGCAGGACTGGCACCCGACCGCCCGCGGCCGCCATGGCAACCTCATGCAGCCGCCGGCGTTCTTCAAGTGGCAGCAGAATGCCTTCGCCGGTTGTGCCACCTACAAATAGACCGCTCACGCCGCGCGCGATTAAGAATTCCACCAGCCTCGGTACCACGTCATAAGCCACCTCGCCCACTTCAGGATCGATTGGCGTAGCCATTGCCGGCGTCACTCCGCCTCGCAATGATTCATACACTGTCTTTATTGAGGTTTCTATTGTCATCTTTTCCATTAGCTGCTCTTACGAGCAAATTCTGAGACTCGGCGCTCCTGTCGCCCTGCCGATCGCCCTCGTCAACTAAGTCTCCGGTTCAACGGTGAACATGAGCGGGTAGCCGTCGAGAGCGGCTGCGAAATGCGCCTTGCCCACACGCTTGTACGCCTCCGGACAGGGTAACGTAGCAACGTTAGCCAGGCCGCTAGTATGGGCCACGAATGTAATGCGCTCTGCTTCCACCAGATCAAGTTTGAAAACGCGCTGCAGAATCATAATCACAAATTCAAAAGGTGTTACGTCGTCATTGTGAATGATCACGCGGCAGTTTGGCTCTAGTGTCTCCTCCGTGTCCTGGTCTACTGCCTGATCGGCGTCTGTCTCCGTAACCAGGAGCGTCGTATTGATCATGTCGCCCAGGGCAACTTCGGGACTATTTGCCTGCGAATCCACTAATCTCACGCTTCTTCGTCGAGTGGTTTCAAAACAATACGGCGGAATGCTTCCGCATAATCGAATCCGACTTTCTTCCCAGTTTCCGAATTCCATTCGCGTACTAGTTCCTCTGGATCCCAATCCCCAAGCTGGCTCTCGTGTCTCCGCAGCGCTTCAATCTTCAAATCTATCGTGTCACTGATATCAATGTACGTATTGTTCTCCGTACCCCAATTGACATAGACGAAGTTTACTTTATGCCCTGCCAATCCCTCATCCGCCAGGTCCGGATAGAGCATTGACATCTCTGACGCGGGAAATACTGCGTCAAGTGCAAGCTGCGCGGCAGCACGGTGATCGGGGTGGTTAATGTAGTTCTCGCTGGGAAAATAGACAGTTGGGTCGCCGCATACTACAGCAACCGGCTGATATTCACGAATCAGGCGTACCAGTTCTTTACGAATCGCCAATGTCGGCTCCAGCAAACCATCATCATGGCCCAAAAAGACACACTTCGCGCCTACTACATTGGCGGCGTCCGTCTGTTCCTGGCGACGGATCTGAGCCAATTGTTTCTGCGACATGCCGTCGACATGGCTTCCTACGTTGCCATCTGTTAGCAAGACGTAAGTTACCTGGCACCCGCCTTTTGTCCATTTGGCGGCCGTGCCCGCTACACCAAATTCAATATCATCAGGATGGGCATAAATAAACATGGCCCGCTCCGGTACAAATGTACTGCTCATAAGCAAATTTGCCTCCACTGCTGGGGTTTCCGACATTATAGTTAATGAAGAGCACTCGGTCACGCCTACTTATTGGTTATAACAGATTGTGCTAAACTTAATCTTTCGATATTTCACATTTGGCGAGCTGTTTCTCGCTGAGCCTAACACCGAGGTTTGTAGATGAGCGAATGGTACCAGATGACAGCCGGAGAGGTTTTGGAGAAGCTGGGCAGCGATCCTGAGCACGGCCTATCGTCGGCCGAAGCCCAACGCCGCCTGGAACAGTACGGCCTCAACGAACTGGTTGAGAAGGGGTCCAAAAGCCCCATACAGATCATCTGGGATCAGATGAAAGAGCCGATGGTCATTGTCCTCATCGTGGCTGCACTGGTATCGCTGCTGCTGGGAGAGCATGAAGACGCCTTCATAATCCTGGCCATTGTTATCCTCAATGCCATTATCGGATTTTCGCAGGAGTATCGGGCTGAACAGGCGATTGCCGCCCTGAAACAATTATCTGTTCCTATCGTTAAAGTGAAGCGTGACGGGCATACCAGAGAGATTTCAGCCAGAGAGCTCGTCCCGGGCGATATCGTCCTGCTGGAAACAGGCGGCCTGGTGCCTGCTGACGGCCGGCTAATTGAAGAAGTTAACTTGAAAATCGAAGAAGCTGCCCTCACCGGTGAATCGGAAGCAGTTCACAAGACCGTGGAACCGCTGCCTCCCGATGATCTAACGATTGGCGACCGGCTCAACATGGTCTATATGGGCACCGTAGCGACGTATGGGCGCGGCACAGCCGTGATCACCGATACGGGCATGAACACCGAGTTGGGCAATATCGCCGATCTGATCCAGGGTGTCGAGGAGGAAATGACGCCGCTGCAGCAGCGCCTCGCCCATTTAGGTAAGGTGTTGGCAGGTGTGGCGCTGGTCATTATTGCCGTGGTCGTCATCTTGGGCCTGATTCGCGGCGAAGACCTAGAACAGCTATTTTTGGTCGGGATCAGCATGGCCGTGGCCGCTGTACCAGAAGGGCTTCCGGCCGTGGTCTCAATTACGCTGGCCCTCGGCGCACAGCGCATGCTCAAACGTAACGCCCTGATTCGTCGCCTGCCCGCGGTGGAAACCCTGGGCTCCGTGACCGTCATCTGTTCCGACAAAACCGGTACCCTGACCCAGAATCGTATGACCGTGACCTTGCTGGATGTCGTCGGCCACACGCTTGAAGTTCAGACGCTTATAGACAGCAAGGGCTACGTACTGGACGCCGAACTCGATCCCTCAAAACCGCCAGTAGAACGTACCCTGAGCCTCCTCGTAAAAGCCGGCGCGCTCTGCAATGATGCCTACCTGGAAATCGATGACGACGGTACGGAGCAGTATATCGGAGATCCCACGGAAGCCGCCCTGGTCAAAGCGGCTTCACAATACGGCTACGAGAAAGAGGATCTTGAGGAACAACTCCCGCGCGTTGGCGAGGTACCGTTCACTTCCGAGCGTAAACGGATGACCACGATTCACAAGAATGCCGCGGACACGAGCCTCTTGGAAGAAGAATGGCGCGAACTGCCCTATGTTGTTTTTTGTAAGGGCGCGGTTGACAGCCTCCTGACAGTCTGTGATCAGATTTGGACCGGCGAAGAACTGCTGCCCATTGATACGGAAATGGCAGAACGTATTAACGCGGCCAATACCCAACACGCCAGTGAGGGCCAGCGCGTACTGGGCGTCGCATTCAAGGGGTTGGATGAATTACCCGAGGAGATCAACGAAGAAACGATCGAACATGACATGATTTTCGTCGGCCTGGAGAGCATGATAGACCCGCCGCGCCCAGAAGTGCGAGACGCCGTTTTAACCGCTCGCGAAGCCGGTATCCGTCCGATCATGATCACCGGCGATCATCCGCTAACAGCAAAGACCATTGCCAGCGACCTGACCATCGCCAGTGGAAGTGACAAAGTAATTAGCGGCGCGGAACTGGCGCAAATGTCCACGGCCGATCTATCGGCCGTTGTCGAAGATGTATCGGTTTATGCGCGCGTCTCTCCCGAGCATAAATTGAACATTGTCGATGCCCTGCAGGCCCAAGGTGAAGTGGTGGCCATGACTGGTGACGGCGTCAACGACGCCCCGGCGTTGAAGAAGTCGGACATCGGCGTGGCGATGGGCATTACCGGCACTGACGTTTCCAAAGAAGCAGCCGATATGGTCCTGCTGGACGATAACTTCGCGACGATTGTGGCGGCCGTTGAAGAGGGCCGTACTATCTTTGATAACATCCGCAAGTTCATCAAATACACGCTCTCCAGCAATACCGGTGAACTGTTCGTTATGCTGATTGCCCCGTTCCTGGGTATGCCCCTGCCGTTATTAGCCGTCCAGATCCTATGGATAAATCTCGTGACGGACGGCTTGCCTGGCCTGGCGCTTGCTGTTGAAGAGTCTGAACCTGGAATTATGAAGCGGCCGCCCTGGAAACCCAGCGAAAGTATTTTTAGCCGCGGCATGGGCTGGCGAGTAATCTGGATCGGTATCCTGATGGGCATTGTCTCGCTGGGCATTGGCTACGTCTACTACCAACGGAACCCGAATGGTGTGTGGCAAACAATGGTTTTCACGACCCTCGTGCTGGCACAAATGGGCAATGCCATGGCCATTCGCTCAAACACGGAATCTGCCTTCACTATGGGCTTTTTCTCTAACCGGATTATGAACATCGCAATTACGGCGACGTTCTTGCTGCAGCTGGCCTTGATCTATGTGCCGTTCTTTCAGCGCTTTTTCAGCACAAAGGCGTTAGCGCCAATCGATTTGGCCATCGCCATAATCATTAGCACGGTTGTGTTCTTTGCGGTCGAGATTGAAAAGTGGATCCGGCGGCGAATGAATGCGCAGGCTTGAGCGCCTCGCAGGGCGCGGCTATTCGTCTGCTAGCTTGACCGGTTTAAACAGAGTCCTATCCAGGTCAGCCAGATTGCCCGGCCCGTTAGCCAGCAGCGCATCCTGCACGACTGCAGCGTCTTCACGCAGTTGAGCCACATCGACGCCGCGACATATGTCCGGCAGCGGATCAAGCCACTGGCGCACGCGCAGTAACATTTTCATGGCTCCGCGGTAATTGCCGCGCTCAATCTGGTAGTAGGCAATTCCCACCTGCAAGATACCACGATAAAGGTCCCTGGCGGCGCTATGATCCCGGCGCCAGGCCTCCTCCAGTTCGTCATGGGCCAGATAATATTCACCTTGATTAAAAAGCTCGATGCCCTTGTGCGCCAGATCAGAGAGCGGCTCATCACAAGCCGCGTCGATAGCTCCCCAGTTGGGTAGACGAACATGGTTTTGCAGCAGGTCCGGCATCTGGGCCGTGAAGCGCGATCGTGGCCACACAGCATCGGCACCATTGCGTTGGGCTCGCTGCATACGTTCGGTATCAGTATGCGGACCAAAGGCGACAATTGGGATGCGTCGCGTGGCCGGTGATGATTTGATCGCCGCCATCCATCGCTCCCACGGCACGGCCGTATTAGCAAGATCGAACAGCAGCAGCGCCGGCTGCCACGCCGTAAGCAATTGAAAAAGCTGGCCGCTTTTCCCGCTCAGTGGTTCACCGGGCCTATTGCCCTGGGGCGGCTCCTCTCCTTCAAGCTCATCCTCTTTCCCAATCCAACGCACCTGGTAGCCAAGGCCGCGAGCCACATTGCCGATCTTGCTCGTGAACAAAAGATCATCGACAAAGGCGACAATCAGCGGTACTTCTTCGTCATCGGTCATGAGGTTGATTGTAGCAAACCGAATAGGCAAGCCGCCAGCCATGTCCCGCGTAGATGCTCTCCGATGCTTGTTTCGGCTTTCATCAGTCCGGCATAAGCAGCAACCAATAGATACCATAGGGAGGGACGATCAGTCTCAGGCGCCCGGTTTCTGCAGAAAATGTCTTCTTGGAAAGCAGCTCCACAAACTTGCTCTGATCGCCGCCGTAAGGCTCAGCATCCAGGTCTATTTCGACCGGCTCATTTGCCACGTTCTGCAAACATAGCACATGGCGGCCGCCATCCATTGAATGGCGCCACAGGGCAAAGAGCGATGGATGCACATTCAGCATTTCTTGCGCGGCAGTAGGATGGAACGCCGGCTCCGCCGACCGGCACCGCAGCATATGCGCGTAAGGGAAGAACACGCGCGCTCTTAAAGCGTGCTTGTCTGCCAGTTCCTGCTCGACTTCTCGTCTATCCAGCTTCTGGCGATTGATTGTCCGCTTCTGCCCAGTGATCGCCGCGCCATTGGCCCAGCTCCGCGAACCATAGAGACTATGAAAGTAAATCCCGGGCACGCCCCGCAGCGCCAGCATAATCGCCTGCGCGGCGAGGAAGCGCCTGGCAACCAGATCAACCGCTTCCTCGCGCGTGGGATCACCCAGGGCATCAATATAGCCTATATTCAGTTCGTAAGGAATATCACCCACCAACGGATCATTACGATAGGACACGAACCCGCCAAGCGCTTCCACGCGTTCCGCAATCGCCAGGACATCTTACTCCGGCAGCAAACCGCGTGCCGGCGTAAGGCCAACACCGTCATGGGAGGCGAGGAAATTGAAGAAGGTCACATCCGAGCTTGGCAGGGTCAAGGTCGAAGCCCACTGGGTTAGCACTTGGGCATCACCATGATGGAAAGCATGGAGCGTCAAAGGGGGCAGGGAAAAATTGTAGACCATCTGCGCTTCATTATGTCCATCACCAAAATAGGATATATTGTCCGGATGCGGCACGTTAGTCTCGGTAATCAATATAACATCTGGGGCAACAATATCGAGCACAGCGCGCATCAGCCGG
>JBJYWX010000402.1:0-39140 GCA_046259695.1 Promineifilaceae bacterium (SeqCode)
GTGTTTCACCGGCCGACACGGCTGCCGTGGGCCTCAGCCAACATTACACCCTCGTCACTAATCTCCGACGCTATGATTGGTGGGTCTTCTGGAACTTGCTGGATCTTGTCATCTTCAGTGGCTGGCCGCTGGCGCTCGGATTTGGCGGCGCCTGTGTTTTGATCCTGCGTCGATGGCGCGACGGTCGGCTGTCCGGCGTGGATGCCCTGACAATTTCTCTGGTCATTATCATCCTGGCCCTTAATCTCTCGGGCACCGCGCGCGGCGAGGTAGGCCGCCTGTGGCTGTTCTTTATGCCTCTGCTCTCCTTTCCCGCGGCGTTTTTTTGGCGTTCAGCGCTGCCGGGGCGTGGAAGCGCGGCAGGTATTATTGGCCTGCAGTTACTAATGCTGCTTTGCCTCGGTTTCGCCTGGCAGCCAGTACATGCCGTCATAGTTGTCCCGGAGAAGCCGCCCATGACGGCCGAAACGCCCCAATCTGAACTAAATGCCCGCTTCTCTGGCGAGCCATTAACTCTTCAGGGTTACTCACTGGAAACGACAACCAGTCAGAGCGGCGGCTCACTTGATTTGCATCTCTTTTGGCTGGCCGGTGGCCCGGCGTCGCGCCCTTACACTGTTTTTACTCACCTGCAATACACCAATGGCACTATCGTTGCCCAGCAAGACAACTGGCCAGTGAACGGAACCTGGCCACCCACCTGTTGGCGTTCAGGGGATATTATCGTTGATCCGTATATCATTGAGATCCCTCCGGACACGAGTCCAGGCAGTTATGAACTAAGTACTGGATTGTATGACGCCGCAAGCGGTGAAAGGCTGCGGACAGTGGATGGTCAAGACGCCGTTGACCTTGGGACAGTGCAGGTGATCTCGCCTTGAGCCACGAATTGCGGTGGTGAATAGTAGGCTGGCGGACGTCTGAGAATTGCCTGCGCGCGTTGGTTGAGCCCCGTGAGTCAGTTATACTAACCGCTGCTTATGTTACAGATACCCTGCGCCGTGGGCATCATGGCCCACAACGAAGAAGCTAATATAGGTCGACTTTTGGACGATCTGTTGAATCAGGAACTGCGCGCTGTTGCTCTGCGTGCGATCTATGTTGTGGCTAGCGGCTGTACCGACAGCACGGAATCGATCGTGTCCGATTATGTCCAGAAGGACGCTCGCGTGCGGCTGCTCGTACAGCCACGACGCGAGGGAAAAGCTTCTGCGATTAACCTCTTTATGCAGCAGGCAGAGGAAGACGTGCTCGTACTGAGCAGCGCTGATTTGCGCTTGCCTGGCCACACCTTGGAGGCTATGGTCGCTCCCTTCCGCGACCCTGCAATCGGCTTGACTGCCAGCCATCCTGTGCCAGTTAATGATCCGGACACATTTATGGGCTTTGCGGCACACCTGCTTTGGGACCTGCACCACCAGATTAATCTGCATGGCTTCAAGGCCGGTGAGCTGATTGCATTCCGGCGGGTCTTCAAACGTATACCCGAAAAGACAGCCGTGGATGAAGCCAGTATCGAACCTCTGCTGCGCGGTCAGGGTTATCAGGTACGCTATATGGCCGATGCCATTGTTTACAACAAAGGGCCGGATACCTTCGACGACTTTCTCAAGCAGCGCAGGCGCATATATGCCGGCCACCTGGAGCTACAGGAAACAGCCGGCTATACCGTAAGCAGTATGAGCGGCCTCAAAATCGCCGCACTCTTACTGCGTAACCTCGACTGGCGGCCGAAACAGTTCTTGTGGACCTGGGGCGTTGTCGGTCTGGAAATACAGGGCCGTTTGCTTGGATGGCGTGACTACAAACGCCATCGCGACCATGCTGTGTGGGATATTGCCACAACAACCAAGGAGCTTGAGGTCTAGATTTGAATTCTATGCTGGGCGTGCTGGCACGCATTCCCCTTTTTCGCGCCTATCGTCGCTTTGATTACCCGCGGATGCTGCCGCTGAACATCACCATTTCCCCTTCACCGAAGTGCAACTCTCGCTGTTTAACCTGTAACATCTGGATGAAACGTGAAGATGAGTTAACACTCGAAGAATGGGACAAAGTTCTGGCATCATTGGGCAACGCACCTTACTGGTTTACCATCAGTGGGGGTGAGCCCCTCATGTATCCGCACATCGTGGAGCTGGCTACACTCGTATACAAACGCAATAAACCAGGCATAATCAATATACCCACCAATGCCATACTTAAGAGCGGTCCAGATCGCGTCCAACGAATTCTCGAAGCCTGTCCTGATACGCAGTTGATCATCAATCTCTCGCTGGATGGCGTGGGCGAAAAGCACGATTTGATTCGCGGCGTTCCGGGCAACTTTGAGAAGTTCGAAGAACGGCTAGTTCAATATTTTGAACTGCGCGAGCAATACCCGAACCTGACCGTGGGTATACACTCCGTAATATCCGTCTTCAGCGTTGGGCACCTCGACGAGCTGATCGCCTACGCTGAAAAATCCGGCGCAGACCAGTTCATCACGGAGATAGCAGAACCGCGCGTCGAGCTGGACACGGTGGGGCTGCCGATTACCCCCGATGCACAGGCTTATGGTGAAGCGATTGATCGCTTGATCGCCTATGTAGAAAGCAGGCAGTTCAAAGGCCTCTCACGCATTACCGAAGCATTTCGCGTCGAGTATTATAAACTCGTAAAGCGTATCCTCGTGGAGCAAGATCAGGCAATAGCATGTTACGCCGGATGGGCAAGTACTCAAATCTACGCGGATGGTACGGTCTGGCCCTGCTGCGTACGCGCCGACAACCTCGGCAATCTGCGAGACCACAACTATGACTTCAAGGAGATATGGTATGGAGAGGCGATCCGCGAGGTGAGGCGCAGCATCTCTGCTAAGGAATGCTATTGTCCCCTTGCCAATGCCTCTTATACAAACATGCTCTTGGACGGCGCGACACTTAGCCGTGTCGGCATGAAGGTAATAAAGCCGGAGACCATTCAAGTCAACACCAGTCGACCGGCATAAGGTCCCGTGGTCAAGTAGGAGCGCGTAAAATGCCATTTGACTGGCTCAATGACTTTCAACAGAAGATGCACAAAGCGCCGGATTACGCCGAAAAGACACTGGCCGCGTACCGGTTGGGTATGCGCGCCAACGGTTCAATAGCCGGTGTTAGTATCAAAATTGACACCGCTGGCTGTGCTGCCTGCAAAGAACTGCCTAAGGACGCCCTCTATTCTCCTGATGAAGCGCCCCATCTGCCGCTCAGCGATTGCGATCGCCAGGAGACATGCGGCTGCGTCTATCGCCCGGTGATGACCTACCAGGTTGACGACGAGTCTCGTTCCTAACGTAATTCGCTAAAATGGCAAGTAAGCTGTCGATCAAGGATCTCTATCGGCCGGCCCTCGCTGAGGGAGAAGGCATCGGTACAGCATATGAATACTATGCGAAGCGCCTTCTGCTGATTCCATGGTTAGTGAAGCTTGGGCTGCTCCAGGAAATGCTTATTGCCGGACTTCCACAGAAATATGGCTCCAGCCTCGATTTTTTGCTTCTCGGGGCTGAGTTTCGCATGGCAGTAACAGTGGTAGATGATCGCCCGGAAGCGCTTGCAGCGCTGAACTCATCGCTTGCGGCGCTCTCTGACGCCGGTTTCCGCCTGCCCCGGTCACCGCGGCTTGTTCTCGCTGATGATCTCACCACGCTTTACACGCTGAAAGAGCGTTTTGATCTAGCTATATCATCCGAGGTCTTGCAGCGATTTGGGCCAGACGATCGCCCGGCATACCTGCATCGTTTACGAGAGCTTGCGCAGGCCGTGGCCATTTTTACGCCCAACGCCGATAATGCCGCGCATGTCGGCCGAAGCGGTCTCAACGGGCTGCGCTTGGATGAACTGCGCGCACTCTGCGAACATGGTCCGGCGGCCAACGACCATAAACTTGTAACTTCTGGTTATGTCGATATGCCACCCTTTCCGCCCGGCATCACCCGCACAGAAGAGCAGCGAGAAGAGGCAGCAACTGGTTTTGCAGAAGGGGCCGCCATGAGGGGACTGGCATATTATGCCCAAATAGAGCGTTTTGCTCCTGCGGCTGCGCGGCGGCGCTGGTCCCACATCGTCTACGCGCTGTGCGGTCCGGTCCCACGCTAAACCTCCTATTGGCGCACGGCCCCCTGCCGCAAAGTTTACCCGCCTTTGACCCTACGATATAATCAATGTCATCGCCACCTGCTGGATGGCGCATGCCGTCAGCCAACATAGAGGACAGAATATGCCAAAAGCGTTAATCACAGGAATAACTGGACAGGATGGCTCTTATTTGGCCGAGTTCCTTCTTCAGCTTGGTTACGAAGTCGTCGGCATGGTACGGCGCACCAGCACCGTCAACTTTCACCGCATCGCTCATATTCAGGATGAATTGGAACTCGTTCCTGGCGATCTCGGCGACCAGGTCTCATTGATCCACCTCCTGGAAGAATACCGCCCGGATGAAGTCTATAATCTCGCTGCCCAATCCTTCGTGATGACATCGTGGAACCAGCCCGTTTTCACCGGCGACGTCACCGGCCTGGGCGTTACACGCATGCTCGACGCCATTCGGTTCGTCGATCCGCACATACGTTTCTACCAGGCCAGTTCGAGCGAAATGTTTGGAAAGGTAGTTGAGGTACCGCAGACGGAAATGACGCCTTTCTATCCACGAAGCCCCTATGGTGTGGCGAAGGTATACGGTCATTGGATCACCGTCAATTACCGGGAGAGCTACGATCTGCATGCCAATTCCGGCATCTTGTTTAACCATGAATCCCCGCGCCGCGGCTTGGAATTTGTCACCCGCAAGATCACGCACCACGTGGCACAAATCAAACTTGGGTTGACCGACGAATTGCGGCTGGGCAATCTTGATGCCAGGCGCGATTGGGGCTATGCAGCCGACTATGTGAAGGCGATGTGGCTTATGCTGCAGCAGGAAAGGCCGGATGATTTTGTGGTCTCCAGCGGCGAAACGCACTCAGTTGAAGAGTTCCTGGCCGCGGCCTTTAGTTATGTCGATTTAGATTGGCATGACTATGTCGTGCAAGATCCCCGTTTTATGCGTCCCGCCGAAGTAGATATGCTCGTGGGCGATTCGGCGAAAGCCAGACAGCAGCTTGGATGGGAACCCACGGTTACCTTCCAGGGGTTGGTGCAGCTGATGGTCGACGCCGATCTCAAACTAGTAGAAAAAGGTGAGATCGCCATTTAGCTCTATGAGAATTGCCAGCCATTGGTGAGTTCGGAGGAGACCAAGACATTGAAGAGTGACATCAAGTTCGGAACGGATGGCTGGCGCAGCCGCATTGCCGACGGTTATACCTTTGAGAATCTGCGCCGCTGCACGCAAGGGTTCGCCAGCTTTCTGATCGCCGAACAACGCGCCGGCCAGGGAGTTGTTATTGGCTACGACCAGCGTTTCCTGGCCGATGAGTTCGCTAGAGCAGCGGCCGAAGTTATGGCGGCGAACAGAATTCAGGTCTACTTGACCGAACACAACACACCAACGCCGGCAATCTCCTATTCGGTGGTGAATAAGGGCGCTGGTGGAGGCATCAACATCACCGCTAGCCACAATCCGGCTTCCGATTTGGGTTTTAAGGTTCGCGATGAGCGCGGTGGGGCAATTCCTCCAGACGATCTCAAACGCATTGAGGCCCTCATTCCACCTGCGACCGAAATAAAGCGTCTGCTTTTTGAAGACGCAATGAGTGACGGCACGATCGAACTGTTCGATCCGGATCCTGCCTATATCAATAAATTACGCAGCCTGGTTGATTTGGCTCCTCTGCGTGACGCCAATCTTAACGTTCTGGTCGACTGTATGTGGGGCAATGGGGCAGGATGGTACCCACGGTTGCTTGATGGCGGCTCTACTGTAGTGGAAGAGGTCCACAACGAGCGCAATCCTATTTTCCCATTTATGACCCGTCCGGAACCCATTCCTCCCAACGTAGATCACGGGCTCAGCTTCGTTCAACCCTTGGGAGCCGATGTCGCTATTATCAATGATGGAGACGCCGATCGACTTGGCGTTGGCGATGAAAACGGCAATTTTATTGATCAGCTGCGTGTTTTCGGACTGCTAGGTTATTACTTCCTCGAAGTACGTGGCGAGCGCGGCCCAATTGTTAAGACCATTTCAACTACTAAAATGCTCAATAAGCTTGCGGCGATCTACGATGTTCCTGTCTATGAAACTGGTGTTGGATTCAAATACATAGCGCCGAAAATGATAGAAGTCGACGCCATGATCGGGGGTGAAGAAAGCGGCGGGTATGCTTTTCGCCATCACGTTCCCGAGCGTGACGGCATTTTGGCGGGGCTCTATTTGTTGGACCTCATGGTCCAGACCGGCAAGAAGCCGTCTCAGCTTTTAGAATGGTTGTTTGAAAGAGTTGGGCCACATTATTACGATCGCATAGACAGCCGTTTCGATCAGGCGCGTAAGGATGAGATTCTGGCCAATGTGGATGCTGCGCGTCCGGAGCGCATAGGCGGGCTGCGCTGTACCGGGATTGTGACTATCGATGGACACCAGTTCTTGATGGAAGATGGCGGCTGGCTGTTGATTCGTTTCAGTGGGACCGAGCCAATTATTCGCGTGTACTGTGAGACCACGCACAAGGATAAGGTCGATGCCATACTGTCTGACGGCATGAAGATAGCTGGGTTGAAGTAAGACGGACAGCAGTGAGGCGTTTCTGGCCTGTGAGGGGCCAATCCCATGACCAAAGCAATCCAGGATTTCTACTCCGATGACGTAAGCCACTGTTATGGCTGCGGCCGCCTCAACGAGCATGGCCTGCAGCTCAAAACCTATTGGGACGGTGAGCGCTCGATCTCACGCTACACGCCCCGCCCCTATCACACCGCCATCCCAGGATACGTGTATGGCGGGCTTCTGGCTTCCCTGATCGACTGCCACGCGACGGGGACGGCCGCGGCTGCCCTCTACGACCTGGAAGGCCGTTCCTATGATAGTGAACCGCCTTTGCGCTGTCTGACCGCCAGTCTACAAATAGAGTATCTCCGACCGACGCCTATAGGTGTTGAGCTGGAGATACAGGGACGCATCGCTTCCGTGGAGGGAAATCGCGTTTCGGTGGCTTGCAGCATCCTTGCCGGCCAGATTGAAACTGTTCGGGGCACTGTCGTCGCGGTTGGCGTGCCTCCTAGTTATCTGGCAAAGCTCGCCGCCCGCGCCGGCCAATAAGACGAGCTTACTATCCCGATGAGGCAGCACACCTTTGATGTTGATTGACACACACTGCCACCTCGACTTTGAGCGTTTTGATGAAGACAGGGACGAAGTCCTACAGCGCGCCCGCGATGCCGGCGTACGCGCCATTGTTGTCCCGGCCATCGATTTAAACAATTGTAGTGCCGTCCTCGCGCTCGCCGAACGCTACGTCGGCGTGCAGGCGGCCGTCGGCGTTCACCCTAATTCGACCAGCGAGTGGCATAGTTCTTGGATAGACCTGCTGCGCCCATTGGCGGTCAGGCCTAGTGTGGTCGCTATTGGCGAGATCGGGCTTGACTATTACTGGGAGGACGCGCCACACGAAGCACAACATCGCGCCTTTACGGCGCAGCTCGAACTCGCTGCGGAGTTGAGCCTTCCTGTAATCGTACACAATCGCGAAGCCGGAGAGGACGTCATCCGCTTGCTTTCCGAATCATCTCTTGCCAGTACCGAAAGGCCCGGTGTGCTCCATTCATTTTCTGACACACTGGATGTGGCCATGGCAGGCATTGATTTGGGTTTCTATATCGGGCTGACCGGTCCGGTAACTTTCAAAAACGCGGATGACTTGCGTCAGATCGTCTCTGCCCTTCCCCTTGAGCGCATTCTTGTTGAAACTGATGCCCCTTTCCTCGCGCCACAGCCGCGGCGCGGGAAACGCAACGAACCGGCTTATATCATTTACATGGTCGAACAGATTGCTGAGCTCTTTAATTTGAGCGTCGAAGAAGTCGCCCGCAATACCACTGAAAACGCCCGTCGCCTTTTTGGTGCGCAACTGGACAGCGACGAAGCCCCAACCGCTTTTTTGCAGAAGGAATGAACGTCGACCTCTCAATCATCATCGTCAGCTGGAATGTCCGCGACTTATTGCGTTCGTGTCTGGCATCGGTTGCCGCTCGGCACGGTTCCTTATCCGTCGAGGTCCTCGTTGTTGATAGCGCTTCTGAAGATGGTACGGCTGAGATGGTGCGAGAAGAATTTCCCTGGGTGAAGTTAATTGCCGCACAGGAAAATCTTGGTTTCCCACGAGGTAACAACATAGGCATAGCCGGTTCTTCGGGCCGTAATATTCTCTTGCTAAACCCAGACACGGTGGTACTGGAAGGCGCGCTTCCAGCACTGGTTCGCTATCTTGACCAGAACCAGGATGTGGGCGCAATTGGCCCGCAGCTGCTCTATCCGGATGGATCGGTGCAGTCTTCGCGCCGGCGATTCCCCACTTTATGGACAGGGCTTCTGGAAAGTACCTGGCTGGAGTCTTTCGCGCCGCATGGCGTGCTGCGCCGGTACTATGCCCTGGATCTACCGGACAACGAGCGGAGCGACGTGGATTGGGTTACCGGCGCCTGCCTTATGGTCCCGCTAAGTGTAATCAAGACGGTAGGTGTCCTAGACGAGGGCTATTTTATGTACTCCGAGGAGCTAGACTGGTGCCGGAGAATTAGAGACGCCGGCTGGCGCACCGTCTATTTGCCGGAAGCCCAAGTCATACACTATGTGGGCCAGAGCAGCGAGCAGGCAGTTACGGCCCGGCATTTGAATTTCCAGCGAGCCAAACTGCGATATTTTCGCAAGCATCACGGGCGCGCGGCAGCAGCCGCTCTGCGCTATTACTTGATGGCCCATTATGCCTGGCAGATGGGTTTGGAGGGAGCCAAAGCCCTATTGGGACACAAGCGCGCCGTACGCCAGGAACGTATGCGTTCCTACTGGACGGTCCTGCGTTCCGGCTTGCGCCCTGCAGGGTATTAAGAGATGAGGATTGCGCTGGTAAGTGGAGAATATCCCCCATTGGAAGGGGGCGTAGGCGCCTTCACACAAGAGCTAGCGCGCGCACTTGCCGAATTGGACCAAGAGGTGCACGTAATCAGCACCCGGGCGGCGAGTCCCGCTAACATTGAGCGCCGTCACTTTGGCCGTGATCCCGATCCGATCGATATCGGCTTCGCCCAGCTCCATCCCCAGATAGACCGTTGGCGCTGGCCCTCTGTGGCCACGATTGCCGACCTGACGCTGCGCTATGAGTTCGATGCGGTCAACATCCAATACCAGGCGGCAGCTTATAATATGAACAGCGGCGCCATAAACCTACTTCCCTGGCGCTTAAAACATATCACGCGCACTGTAGTGACGTTTCATGATCTGCGAACGCCTTATCTTTTTCCGAAAGCAGGGCGTCTGCGCAGCGCTGTTATCACCACGATGGCCCGCCAGGCCGCCGGCGTAATCGCCACCAACATGGTTGATGCTGAAGATCTCAAGCGGCGGGCCCCCAAGACGCTATCCACCACTATTCCAATCGGCAGCAATATCGGTACCTACCGAGCCAACCACATAGAACTCGCGGAAGCGCGCGAGCTGCTTGGCCTTCGCGATGACGATGTACTGCTTGGCTACTTCGGGTTTATCAACGACAGCAAGGGCGCCGACAGCTTGCTGCAGGCGCTTGCGCAGCTTCCCGAAAACTACCATCTTGTTTTCATCGGCGGCCAGACCGGCGCCAGTGACGACACCAACGCTGCCTATCTGGCGCAGATCGAGGCGCTGATCTTAGAACTGGGTTTGCAGTCACGCGTACATTGGACCGGCTTCATCGCTGACGAGCGCGTTTCTGTATTCCTGCAAGCAGCGGAAATGATGGTTATGCCCTACAAGGACGGCGTGTCACTGCGTCGCGGCACTTTGATGGCCGTACTCGCACACGGCCGACCATTGATTACCACTTTGCCCGTGGTGCCTATTCCCGAATTAGTAGCCGGCCGGAATGTTTTGTTCGTTCCGCCGGCCGACACATCCGCCCTGGCCAAAACAATTACGGAACTGGCCAGAAATGAAGCGTTGCAAGAGCGATTAGGGAAGAATGCGGCTCTACTGGCCGGTCAGTTCTCCTGGGAAGCGATCGCCCGGCGCACGCTCGATTTTTTTCACCATATCACAGATCCAAGGAGATAAGGGAGCTACGTTTCGTGAGTAAGAGTTTTTACGGTCCAATGGCCATCTTGGCCTTCTGTTTAGTTAGCGTACTTGTGGCTGTCAGGTCACCGATTTCGCTTCAAGCGGAGGAGACCATATCAACCAGCTACTTTCCCATCGTTCAGCGCAGTTTTGCGCCTTTGCTGGAGACTTATGTGCAGGGTATTGCGCCGCCGGCGACGCCAACAGATATCATCGATCCCGGCGATGGGCGCTTCTTCATCGCCACGCGTGATGGAAGGATTCAAATCATTTCCAGCGAAGGGGAGCTGCAGCCGGATTTACTGCTTGACATACGCGAACGCGTATACGATGACGGTAACGAGGCGGGTTTGGTCGGACTGGCAGCACATCCCCAATTTGCCTCTAATGGCTTTTTGTATGTCCACTACAACGAGCGCATCGTCGATCAGCAGGCACAATCCGAAACTCTTTATTCAGTTATTGCACGCTACTCGGTAGGCGCCAATGGTTACGCAGATGCCAGCTCGGAAAAGCGGTTGCTGCAGATCGAGCTGCCTACACCGCGCCATCATGGCGGTGCGATGAAGTTTGGGCCGCATGATGGGTTCCTTTATGTGGCTCTGGGCGATGGTGGTACTGCCTTGGACCGTGTGGGCAACGCCCAGTCCTTATCTTCTCTGCTGGGCAAGATCCTCAGGATTGATGTCGATAATGGCGATCCTTATGCCATACCGGACTCCAATCCGTTCGCCGCCGATCCGGACAGCCGAGGTGAAATCTGGGTCCTTGGTCTACGAAATCCCTGGCGCATTAGTTTCGACAGCCTCAACGGCGATCTCTATATTGGCGACGTGGGAGAAGAAGCATGGGAAGAGATTGATTTCCTCCCTGCGGACAGCAGCGGCGGTGAGAACTTCGGTTGGCCATGCATGGAAGGTCCGGTTGTGTTAGACCAAAATGTCTGTGATCCAACAGCGACCTATGTAGCGCCCATATTCTCATACGAGCATTTCCGCCACTGCGGATCTGTCATTGGCGGCTACGTTTATCGCGGCTCGTCAATCCCGGAAATGGCTGGCCACTATGTGCTGGCCGATTTATGCCGCGGCACGATGTGGGGCCTGTACCGTAATGACCAGGGCGAGTGGCTTTCGAATGGTTATGATGATTACGGAAAAAACTTCACAACATTTGGTGAACGCGTTGACGGCGAACTCTTCCTCGGCGCACTGTACAACGCCAACATCTATCATATTGTTGGTTATAACAGTTAAGCCCAAAGGCGCGCGCAGCACTGGTACCAGGCGCTGCTGATTGGATTGTAGGCAAAATGACAGAGAAGCGGTGGTTGGTCCTTATTCTGTGCCTCTACCTCCTCCTAGGGTTCGCGTACGCGATCGCCACGCCCCCTTTCGAGGCATCGGATGAGCTGTGGCATTATCCCATGGTACGGCATCTGGCCGACGGTAATCCACTTCCCGTGCAGGTCCTCGATCCCGCGCTGGCCGGCCCATGGAAGCAGGAGGCTTCCCAACCGCCTCTTTATTACTATCTCGGAGCGGCGCTGACGTTTTGGATTGACACTACGGACATGGACCTCGTGCGGCATGAGAACCCTCATGTGGACAATGGTCTGATAACCTCAGACGGCAACACCAACCTGGTCGTCCATGATCCTGCTGCCAATCCATGGCAAGGAACACTGCTCGCGGTCCGGCTTGTGCGCTTCATGTCGGTGTTATTGGGCGCGGTTACAGTCTATCTGACGTACCGCATTGGCGGCGCCGCTGTGTCTGGCCGGTCCGAAATAGCGCTTGGAGCGGCAGCCGTCAATGCTTTCCTGCCCATGTTCCTCTTCATCAGCGGCGCAGTCAATAATGACAACCTCGCCATTTTACTTGCCTCGTTGTCCCTGGCCCTGATGATTGCCATCGTGCATGCGGCCAAAATCGTTTCAACCGGCGAGGCAGCGTCCCCTGTTTGGCAGGAATGGGGACAGTGGCTGGTACTTGGCGCCGTCATCGGCCTCGCGCTCTTGACTAAGGAAGGCACTATTGGTCTGCTGCCGCTCGCTTGGGGCACCGCGTTTGTTGTTGCCTGGATGCACGTTAGCCGGCGACGGCCAAGCCGGCCAGAGTCTGTCATGCCATTACGCGAAGTCTGGACTGCGCTGTGGCACTCTGCTGCTGCCTTCTTGCTGGTTCTCTTGCCCGTTCTACTCATCGCCGGCTGGTGGTATTGGCGCAATATACAGCTTTATGGCGACTGGCTAGGCTGGAGTGCCTTCATTGCCGTATTGGGCGAGCGGGCCCATCCAGCTTCGCTCATCCAACTTTGGGGCGAAAGACGTGGCTTCTTGATGGCTTATTGGGGGCTGTTTGGCGGTGTTAACATCCCCATGCCTGCCTGGGTCTACTTCATCTTCAATACGCTGCTGCTTATTGCCGTTCCTGGTTTTGTCGTCTTTGTGATCAGAGAAATCCGTGCCTGGGTGCACGCATCCAGCTACCGCTGGCGGCGGTTAAGTGACTGGTTTAATAACCTGATGGGCCTTGTGGCCGAATATTTCGCCCTCGTCGCCTCGTTCCTTTTCGCCACAGGTGTCGTTATCGGCCTTATACGCTGGGCAACCACAACCTGGTCGTCACAAGGACGTCTGGTATTTACGGCGCTTTCCGCTCTGACCACGCTTTTCGTGATTGGCCTCGTAGGTTGGATGCCGCAGCGCGCTGCTCGCTGGACAATAGCATTTATTGGCGGGTTTTTCTTCGTCATAGCGGCGGCGGCGCCAGTTCTATGGATCATGCCCGCGTACGAACTCTCTGCTTACGATCTCGCGCGCGGCGCGACTTTCACGGACATGGACCTTGCGCTTGACAATACTGTTCGTATTTACGCCGCCGCCGTCGACCTCGAAGAGGGAAGCGAGCCTCGACCCGGTGATGCGTTTTGGGTTCATCTTGATTGGGAACCATTAGTGAAGATGAACCGCGATTGGAGCCTATTTGTTCACGCCGTTGATCCTGTTTTGGGCCAGCCCATCGCTCAGCGCGACATGTATCCCGGGCAAGGTCTGCTGCTGGCTTCGTGGCTGGAGCCGGGAGAGCGAATTATCAGTTCATTCCGCGTCCAGATACCGGAGACCGCTGTGGCCCCAGCGGACCTCGAAATCGTCGCTGGTTTTTATGATGTGACTAGCGGCGAACGTATGTCCACCGGGCTTCCTGACGACGTGATCCCGCTCGCTGACCTTCTGCTCATGCCGGCTGAGGGGACGTATCCCAACGCGGTCCGGATCAATTTCGAGGACCAGTTTCTTCTGCAAGGGTACACCGTCGCGCCGCGGGCAATCGAGGCCGGTGGGACAATCGAGTTGACACTTCATTGGCAGCCATTGCGCCAGCCCGATAAGAACTACACTTTCTTTAGCCAGGTCGTGGATGAAAACACGACACGCTGGGCGGCAGTGGACTACACACCACCAGAAGGGACTCAGAATTGGACGGCTGGTGAACCGGTCGATATGCCGATGACGCTCTCCCTTTCGACAGAAACGCCTGCCGGCGTTTATCCTCTCATAGTAGGCATCTATACGCAGGATGATGACGGTGAATTTGATCGGCTACAAGTGAAGACGGTTGACGGCCGATTGACGGATGACTTTGTTCGCTTGACCGCTATCAGGGTACAGCCCTAGGGCATTCCAGCCAAGGGCAAAAGAACATGGTAAGCTACCCTTCATGAATACCTCTTACCACCGGCTAGATCCCCGGCATTCCGTATGGGGACTGGCCCTGCTGGTGGCCCTCTTTGCTGTCATCGGCGGCCTGGTCACGGCTTTTGCGGGACCTCTTGGCGCACTGGCTCTATTCATAGCAGTCGCGGCGGCCGCCGTGGTTCTGCGCAGTATTGAGGTTGGATTTTGGAGCGTGATCGCTGTTGTGGCACTAATCCCGTTTGCCACCTTACCCATCGATATTGGCCTCACGCCAACTTTTTTGGACCTGGCCATTGGCGCAGTCCTGGCCGTCTGGCTGCTTGGTCTGGTCACCGGCCAACAAAAGACCATCGTATTGTCGCCAATAACCTTGCCGCTGCTGATTTTTATGCTGGTAGCTGTGTTTTCCTTTATTTTTGGCCTGAGCAATGGGCCGCTGACGCCAACGCTTCTGCGCAAGTTTGCCGAACTCCTACTAAGTCTTGGTTTTGTCCTGGTCATTATTGATTACTGCACTAGCTGGGAACGGCTGGAGCGGCTGGTCCGGGTCTTGCTCCTCGCAGGGGCTGCTGCCTCCGGTATTGCCATCCTCCTGTGGCTGGTGCCCGATGATACGGCAAATTCGGCGCTGAACGTATTGAGCCGGGTGGGATACCCTGGAGGCTTCGTCATTCGCTATATCGAAGAGAATCCAGAACTTGCCGAACGCGCTATTGGCACATCTGTTGATCCAAACGTCTTGGGCGGGCTGCTGCTCATGATGGGTGCATTGATCGGCCCGCAGCTCGTGACGCGAGAACCGCTTTTCTCGCGGCGATTCACGATCTTTATGGCCTTCTTTATCTTTGTGGCCATCGTCCTAACATTCTCTCGCAGTGCCATGCTCGGCCTCGCTTCGGGATTGATCTTCGTTACCGCGGTGCGTTACAGGCGCCTGCTGCCCTACATGGCGGCTGGAGCGCTGCTTCTGCTGCTTCTCCCTGTTGCCCAAGAGTATCTGGCCCGCTTTTTGGAAGGCGCTCAGGGACAGGATTTGGCAACGCAGATGCGCTTTGGTGAATACAGGGACGCGCTCACTCTCATTCAGCGATATCCCATTTTCGGCGTGGGCTTCTCCGGTACGCCCGACATAGATATCTACCTGGGAGTGGCCAATGTCTACCTGACAATAGCGCAGATGATGGGGATCGTCGGGCTGCTCTCATTCTTCACGGTAATAATCACTCTCTTCGCCTATGCATTTCTAAATCGCGCCTGGTTCCGAACACATCCGCGGCAAGACGCGGTTTGGCTGGGCCTTCACGCGGCGATAGTTGGCGCCCTAGTGGCCGGCGTGTTTGACCATTACCTTTTTAATTTGGAATTTCATCACGCTGTAACTGCGTTCTGGATGATTTCCGGACTGGCCGTATCGGCTACGCATCTGGGCGTTGGCAGCCAGCAGCAGGACACGGATGCCACCTAGAAGAGGGGCGCCTGCGGCTGCGGAACTGCCGCAACGGGTTCACGAAGTGTAGTAGCGGCGCCGAGCAGGTTCCCAAGTACGCCGCCCCCAATCATCACCGCAGCTACGGCCGTCAAACTGGGATGGTACAGCGCCATGGCCATGATCACCAGGACAACCAGGAACGCCAGTCCGGTCACAAACGCAACCCGCTGCAGCGAGAGCGCGTAATTGAGCCAGATACTTATGCCGGCATAAAGTGTTGTGGCGATACCTATCAGCCCTAGCACAGGTCCGGGATCGTTGTAGCTCGCAGAAAACACCGTCTGCACGATCGGTCCAGATGCCGTGAAGTAGAGAGCCGTTAATACGATCCCAACAAGAAAAGTCGCGCCCAAAGCCAAGGCCAGAACCGGGCGTGGATCTCTGCCCATCGCCTGGCGCTGAGTCGCTTTCGGAAACAACACCAGGCCAATACCCAATGTGGCAAAGAGATTGATCTTACCTAGAGTAACCACTGCGGCATAATCGCCCGCCACCGATGCACTGAAAAAACGCTTAACGGCGATGGCATCGACGTTAATCAATACTGCGTAAGCCAGAAGTCCGATCAGGGTATAGAAGGAATAGCGCAGACTTACGGCCGGAACCTTCACATCGCGCTCAGGAGAGCGAAAGAAGTCGCGCAAGAACCAGACGGCTACCAGCAAGGCACTGCTCGTCGCCAGAGGCAGGGCCAAGACAGCGCCGGTGGCCTGCAAGCCAGCCCAGATCAGCAACACTGCAAACAATAGGCGCAGGACCGATTGCAGCACTTGAACCGAACTGAGCCCCAGGAAATTCTGAATACCCTGCAGGGTACCATCCGTCACCGGACGCACGAAGAGCATGAGTAGCGCCAGGCTGGCTGCCCAAAGCGGCCAGGGTGTATCGATGCGCATAAAGCGCGCGATCAGGGGGCTAAGCAGCAGCATGGTGACCGTACTGATGGTGCCCCAGCGCCAGGCCCAGGACCAGCCGCGATGGAAGAAGGCGTTCACTCGCGCCATGCCGTTCTCCTCGGCCGTAAACTCCGCCGTGTAATATGCAGCCACGTTACGTATGACGTTAGTCACATTGACCATCATCTGCAGCAGCGCGACGACCGCGATAAACACGGCAAATTGTTCTTTGACCAGCATGCGGCCGGCGATGATGCTCACAAGCCCATCCAGCCCGCCAGCGACAACCATTGCGGCGGCCATCATCGCCCCCTGTACCGAACCGCGCTCCAGGAACTTCTGCATTCTGTGCCTCACGGCGTGTCCCCGCTAGGAAGTTCCACAACGGCGCGTCCATCGAGCAGTACGGCCCCTTCACTGTCAACCGCGCTCCAGCGCTCCAGGCTGCCCGGATCATAGATGCCGGCCGCTAGTCGGTACGGGCCGGGGCCAGGGTTGTCTGCAATCGTTATCGGGTGGTCATCGATAATAATTGTGCCCGGCACAAAGCTGGAAAAGGGATACGCCCCATTCAGGGGCGGACTGTCATGCTGGCCTATGATATCGCCCTCTGCATTTAACAGGTGGACAAAAACTTTCCCTTGACGATTTTCTTCCGCGAGCGCCTGCCACAGCAAACTAAACGTTACGGTTTCGCCGCCGGAAATTACCTTGGCGGGCGGTATCGCGCCTGCAAGCGCGACCGATTCACCAAAGCGCACATCAAGGGGAAGATAGCTCGAAGCTGCGGGCAATCTGCTTTGCACCCAGCTCGCATCGGTTACTATTTGGGGCATCAACCAAAGTCCGTGCGCGCCGGAACTGTCCCCACTGGTTGACAGAGAACGCGTCGTCCCGCCTCTTGTCGCGACATCCAAGGCAATTTCTTGCCAGCGCTTTGTCCCTTGCTTAGCGTTATCAGCCTGATTCATCTCCTCAAAGAGCACCTCGTCATTTTGGGTTATGACGAACTGCACTTTTCCCGGTCCATCCACGGCCGTCGCAAAGCGCAGCCGGCTGCCTGGCGGGAGCGTGACCGCATAGTCGATGCGTGAATCAGACGGCACGCGCACGGCTGGAAAACCATCTTCCTTGGTAGTCTCAACAAAGCGCGCTTCGGGCCGGCGTGCGGCCGTCCAGAGGTCGCCGGTAAGGTCAGCATAGAGCACCGGCCTCGACCGGTCAGAAACGGTTGCCTGCGCGGTATTATCCACGTGTTCCATGATCGCATCCGTGCGGGTAAGCACCGCGCGCCCGCTGCCTATCTGCCAAGCAAGGAACAGTCCGGCCAAGATTGTCAGGAACCAGGCACCCGTATGAGCCAGTATACTTACGGCCGTGCGCCTGCCCTGTTTCTGACTGGGGCTGGCAACGACCAGCAGTAGCGCGCTCAGTCCCGCGGTGAGCAGTAGGAGCCAGGAAAAGAGTGATCCTTTAAGCACTGGAGGCTTGTACTGCTGCAAGCGCAGCCTGAAGGCTGTCGGTAGAAGCTGTTCGCCCACAGCATTTACCCACCAGCGTCCGGGGAGTCCGCGCGAATATGTCTGCAAGACCAGGTTGCCCGGCCGGCTAAATTCATTCAGGTCGATCGTTGCCCCCAACCGGTCGCCTCCAACCGCATAGACGAGTACCGGCGCTTCAGCCGTTGCTCCTGGCGTGGACACCTTGACTGTGAACTTTCGCCCTTTCGCATCTTCAATTGGCGTGAACGTGATAGCATAAACATCCTCCGCCTTGCTCGACTGTAATTCCAGCGTCGCCTGCTGCAGCATACCCTTATCATCACTCAGGCTGATTTGCACAGGCGTGCCCGGTGGCCCGTCAAGTGGCAGTCTGATCATCGCCAGCCCATCCGCACCCGCTGTGAAAGTCTGGTCAACGTAATTGTCCCCGTACAAAGCGATAGCACTGTCAGGTGGAACGCCCGGAGCTGCCTGTTTCTGTGTCCAGGGGCGGGGAAAGAGATAGTGAGCGTCATAAAACATTGGCACCTGCACTTGCGGGCCGGTGCCAGCCGCACGCCAGGCCAGCGTCCCAGCGGATGTCAGCAAGAGCAAGCTTACGCCCACCAGTGCCAGCCATGGCAGCCAGTTGCTTAACCCCCGCGTCGTCTCAGCGGCCTGATTCTCTTCAGCCATTCCCGGTACGCTCACAGGTAGTAGCGTGGCAGAATATAACCGAGAAGAGCCACGAAATTAAGCACTATCATGCCGGCCCGCAGAAGATTGTGGGCGGATGCACGCCAGCGTGGTGGCACCAGCGCCAGTAGGCCCAGGGCGAACAGCGTGAGCATTGGGATGACCGTGCCCAGCCAATACCGCCCTTGCAGCCCACGGCCATTGCCATACTGCCACCAAAAGGTCAAATCATATGCCTGCAGGAGAATGATGGGCACAATGGCCGTAAGAGCCATGAACAGCCATACCGGCAGTGGCGCATTGGAGTCGCCCGCCTGCCAGCTATCAAATGATGGGCGGGTTGGCCAGCGCTGCCAAAGCGTTAGAAGCAGCCCGGCAATTGCCAGGCCGGTCAGTATGCGCAACACCGTATAAACCAACGGCGGCAAGGCCGTGTCAACCCAACCAAAATGCGCCCACCAGGACACGAAGATTCCGCCAACTACTGACTGGTAGTAATCCGCCATGTGGCCCAAGAAAGTGTAGCCAAAGTATGGATTCTGGATAATGCGGTGTCCTTCTACTACGGGATTAAAATAGAGCAGATCATGATTGATCCGCAAACTGCGCAAGATCCACCAGCTTGATAGCAAGAGTACGGCAAACCCCGCAGCCAGTGCGCCGGCGAATACTGAAGCCCGACGTCCTCTTCCACGCCAGAAATCGTAGGCAATCAGCAGAACTACAAGCGGGGCGAACCCATTGAGGGTCGGCTTAGTTAGCAGGCCGGTGGCATATACTGTGCCCAACACGACACCGTTTTTCCACGTCAAGCCATCTCGAAGAATCCGCACTGAAAGCCAGATTAACAGCGAGTAGAGCAAGAAGTAAAATCCATCAACACTGACCACGGCCGACATCTGGGTCAACATCGGCTGGAAGGCAACGAGGATTGGCACCGTGAGGCGCATCGCCCCGTTTTGAGGAAATAGCTCGCGGGCAGTTAGGTAGGCAACCACAACAATACCGGCACTCATGATCAGCGAAACCAGGCGTTGAAAATGGGCGCGAACGAGGAGGTCCTGGCTGGCAGTTAGGCGATAGGGCAGTGCAGCGAGCATGTAATAGAGTGGCGTCGCCTTGTTCAATTTGCCGACCATTGCCAGATCAAAGCTGCTGCGCGTGCGGGCATCCAGATCGGCAAAGGCTGTCTCACCCGGTCCAATGGCCGTATCGCTGAATGCTTGCCTTTGTTCCGGCGCGTAGGGCAGCCGGCCGACATCAGCCAGCTCACGAGACAATGCCACTTCATCAACCAGGTAGGTATCAAGGGTATCAGGCAGATGGCCCAGCTCAGCAACGAACTGGATCACATTGTAGTGGTCCTCTTCGTCTGGCCCCTGCCAGAGCGGCAGCGCCAGGCTCCAGAGCGCACCTTTCAGAAGCATGATCAGTAAGAGGAGGCCGATTACAACCCCCTCTAAGCGGGCATTCCTTTCGTGACCTTGATCCTGATACATGACCGGGCAATTCTACACGATCGCCGAAGCCATAAACAGAGGATGGTCAGCGGCATTAAGATATCGTCTTCTTGCCGTAGGGAAACTAAATGACGCGATATACCGCGTCATTTTCGCGCTACCAGGTAGCAGTGGGCGCTGTACGCCTTGAAAGTACGTGTCAGTTGCTCTTCGACTCTGACCGCCAGCGGCGTGAGCTTTTCAAAAGCCGGATACTGGTCGGGCAAAATCTCCCACATCCAGAATAACACGCTGTAACGCTCGGACTGTTCAATATCGAAGCCGGCGGTCACAACTGTTTGCCTGATACCCTCGAAAGTAAAGGGGGCGTTTATCTCATCACCCATCCAATGCGGATACAATCTCCGCCCCCACTTAATGAGTGGGCTGTCTTCAATCGTCTCTATCAGGAATAAGTAGCCCCCGGGTCTGAGCACACGGCGAGCTTCGGCAAGCGCTGTCTCTATGTCACCAATATGGTGCAGTACATGTTGAATGTACACGACGTCGAACGACTCAGACGCCGCAGGCAGCTCTAGACCGCTGCCCAGCATGACGTCTCCGTGGCTCGCGGCCAGACGCACGCGTTCTGGGACCATGTCTAGGCCCACTGACGTCCGGCCGTACTGCGAGAAGCGGCTCATATTCCAACCGTTGGCACAGCCAACCTCGAGGATCCGTTTGACTTCAGGCTGCAGCATAATACGTTTTTCCACTGCAAAATATGGCAGCACGCGGTAGCGGCTGGCAGACCAATTCTGGCCGAAGACGACGGGTTTGCGGTAATCCATTTGAATAGGGGAAAGAGTTGTTAATTAAGTGTATCAGCCAGCAGGAGGTACTACGACCTATGCGCCTCGCGGAACATATCAAAATGCCAGACATTAAGGCGATGCAGCAGATAGCGGGCCGCTGTCCACAGGGTAGCCAGGCCATACTGCGCACTGGCGACAAAGCTGATAGACGAGGCCTCGTCGAAATACTTCGTGGCCACCGGCACCTCGGCAAACTCAAAACCAAAGTGATGCGACTGAAAGATCATTTCCGTATCAAACACAAAGTTATTGGAATTGCGCAGGAACGGCACGGTCTCCAACAGTTCGCGGCTGTAGGCGCGGTAGCCTGTATGGCATTCCGATAATTCGCTGCCCATAACCAGGTTTTCCACGGCCGTCAGGAAACGGTTGGCAACATATTTGTAGCGCGGCATCCCTCCCTCTAAGGCGCTTGATGGCGGAAGGAAGCGCGATCCCAGCACAAAGTCACCCCGGCCCTCGCGAATTGCAGCGATCATATCCGGAATAATGACCGGATCATACTGGCCATCTGGATGGAGCATGATGACAATTTCCGCTCCATGTCTTAATGCCTCCATATAACAGGTTTTCTGATTCGCCCCATAGCCGGCATTGTGCGGGTGAACAACCAGCTCCAAGTCAAGTTGCTTTGCGACAATAGCGGTTTCATCGATACTCCCATCATCCACCAGGATAACAAGATCCACACAGGCAGCCGGAATACTGTTATAGGTATCCACCAAGGTATCCGCCGCGTTATAAGCGGGCATAACCACGATGACCCCCTGCTGCTCGCTCATTATGCTGGCGATTCCCCGTTCATTGCAATGACGTCTTTTGCTTCGCTTTTGGTGGGCGCACGTTTGACTTCTTGCAGCAGTGCCGCCGGTCCACTCGACGGATCCACAAGCCGCATTGGCACCTGTTCCATGGCAGTTTCTATTATCTCACATTCTGCACGGAACAAGTCACCGCCTCCCCATTCTCGCAGCTGCTTTGCTAAGACAGGATGGGGCTGGAAAGCAGCAATTGTCTCACTCTGCTGCAAGCAGTCTGTTGCAGTAGGAAAATCTATGGCCGGGCTGTCAAAGTCACATTCACATATCAACAGCGATACCTTGGCACAATCTTCGACTTCGGTCCCCGGATACAAAGAGGTCAATTCATGTTTAGGTTGGGGAACAAAGCGCTGCAAATAGCTGTTCAATGTTGCCGCGGGAACATCTTGCCCGCTGAGCCATAGGCCGGCGCGTCGTACAAGGCGCGTATACAGTAGGCGCTGTCCGGCAAGTGAAAGGCGCTCTACCATCCCTCTTGGCACTTGGCTGTTGGCTAGCATCACGCGATTAACGGTTACCGGCTTTGGGTAGCAAAAAGCAAATCCCTGACGATCCAGGAGCGTCAGGTCGTCTGCAAGGAACGAAAAACTTTCCTCCCGGCTCAGTACGCTAATCAACGGCCCAAAATCTTGATCGGCGCTAATCAAGAAGGCGCGGCCTTCCTTGGCAACACAGGCTGCCTTGACCAGAGCATAACCCAGCGAAACCAGGCGCCACCGCAGAATTGGCTCGATGACATTGGTGTATAGAAAATCGGGTGAATGCGCCAGCAGAGGGGATACAACCACCTGCGTATAATCCGCAGGGAGCACCGTCAGCCCGAAACCAAAACGACCGAGCTGGTCGTCATAACTGATGCCGCCGGATAGCGGCGTAGGCGTGCCCTGTCTATCCACCCGGATCTGGATGTCAATCTCCAGGTTCTCCTTGTCCGTTGCGAAATAGGTCAGGTCACGCAGCGGCACCTGGGACTCCAAACGTACAAGGTCATGCAGGTTGTAATAGTAACTCTGAGGCTGCCAGACCATGCTGCCGCCTGTCCATACCGACTGCTCTGAGAAGAGGTAGCGCACCAGCGCGACAACCACGAGGGAAGCAAAATTGGCCGCCAAAGTCGCCACATCAAGTACCGAAGTCAGCAGGACAAAAAGAGGTAGATGGACGGCGAAAATAGCTAGCTGCGACAGCAGGAAGTACCCCCAGAAACGCCTTCTGCGACCGGCCTCATCGCGCTCACTGAAGACCCAGAATTCGGAAACGAAAAAGACAGCCAGCCAGGTCAGCTCGGCGGAAAAAAGCACCGCCCATACGGGCGCCATGTGTATCGCCCGCAGCAGTACGGCAAAGAGGAGCATGTTAGCCGCCAGCGCCCCGAGCGCCATGACAACAAACCGCCCCATGTGTGCATTCGCCGTGCTGCGTAGTAAGACAAGGTGTCGGAAGAAACGCGCACCCTCGCGCACATCTGCCTTGCTCTCCCCGGTGTGTCTTGGAGCAAAGTCGAAATGAACCTCACTGACCTGCAGGTTCGGGTTTCGCACCAGGATTTCTAGAAGAATCTTGAAGCCATCAGGTCGAAGTGCTTCAATATCGACAGCCACGCGCCTCACCAGAAACAGCCCTGTGAGAGGATCGGAAGCGTTCTTGAGAGACCGGGGAAACAACGCGCGGGCAACGATGGTAAGCAGTTTGGAGTTCATTGAGCGCATCCGGCTGAGCCCGTATGGGCCAAAGAAATCGCCGCGGCGGCTGCCGACCACCACGTCGGCACCGCTCTTTTTGGCCTGGGTTAACATCGCCATGATTGTGGTGGGCGGATGCTGCAAATCAGCATCCATAACGCACAGCCACTCCCCACGTGCAAGATACATCCCGTCCACTACAGCACCGCTCAAACCGTTTCGGCCCTCGGGAGGGCGGGCGAGGAGTTGAATTGGAAAAGGATAGGCGTCCTGCAACCCTTCTATGATCGCTGCTGTGCCGTCACTGCTATCATCTACAAAAACAACTTCATAATCAAGACCGGCCAAAGCTTGCTCCAGGCGGTCCAGAAGAGGCTGTACGTTTTGCGATTCGTTGCGAGTCGGTACGATGACAGAGAGCTGCGGGTGAGACGCATCCACAATGGCTCCTACTCTGTTGACTCCTTAGCTGGTTCTTGCACGAGTTCCTTGAGCCCACAGGATACGCACTCTGTTGTGTCGGCATTCACTTGCACCAACAAGCCATCGCAGCCGCTTTCGGTGTCCAGTACCGGCTTCTTCCAGCTCGTCCATTCGCATTCAGGGTAGCGAGAACAACTGTACCAGATTCGCCCTTTGCGCGTCCTGCGCTCAACAATCTCACCACCACCGACAGGACAGACCACGCCGATCTTGTTCAAGATCTGTTCCGTGAAGCGGCACGTCGGAAAGGTGCTGCAGCCGATGAAACGGCCGTAGCGACCTTCGCGGTAGACCAGCGGGTTTCCGCATAGAGGGCAATCGCGACCAACCGGCTCCACTTCCTTCTGCAAATTCAGCTTCGGAATCGCCTTATCGGCGGCCTCCAGATCTTCCTCGAAGATGTCGTAGAAACCCTGTATCACCGGAACCCACGGTTTTCCATCCACAATGTCGTCAAGATCGCTTTCCATTCGCGCTGTAAAATCTACCGACAAAATGTCCGGGAAGTGCTCGACCAACAGATCATTTACAATGCGTCCCGTTTCAGTTGGGTACAAGCGCCTGCTCTCGCGCGTTACGTATCCGCGATCTTGAATTGTGCTGATAATCGAAGCATAGGTGCTCGGTCGTCCAACACCGTTTTCTTCCAACGCTTTGACTAGTGTTGCTTCTGAATAGCGCGGCGGCGGCTGCGTAAAATGCTGCAGTGGTAGAAGCTGCAATAGGTCGAGATTCTCGCCCTCGACCAGATCGCTGGGCACTGGATGTTCGAGGTCAATATCCTGCGGGCGATCCTCCGGGCTGCTTTCTTCATAAAGGGTCAGGAAACCAGAAAAACGAAGCGTGGAACCGGTAGCTCTAAATAGGTAGGGACGCTCCACGGAAGGTTGGTCGGCGGGTCCCGCCCAAATGTCTGCGGACACTGTATCATAGAGAGCCGGAGACATCTGGCTGGCCACGAACCGCTCCCAGATCAGCCGGTAAAGCCGGTACTGGTCCTTTGATAGAAACTGCTTCATTTTCTTCGGTGAACGGTATACCGATGTTGGGCGAATAGCCTCATGGGCTTCCTGCGCCGCCTTTGCTTTGGTGCGATAAGTGGGCAGTTCGTCCGGTCGAAATTCCGTCCCGTAATGCTCGTCGATGAAGGTACGTGCCTCTTGCTGAGCTTCGGCTGATACGTTAACGCTGTCCGTTCGCATATAAGTAATAAGGCCGATGGAATCCTTCGCGCCAATATCAATCCCCTCGTATAGCTGCTGGGCAATACGCATCGTCTTGCGCGTGCCAAACTTGAGATGGCGTGAAGCCTCCTGCTGCAAAGTACTGGTTGTAAACGGCGCTGCGGGTCGCCTTATGCGGCTCCCAAGTTTGACCTCACCGACATCCCATGCAGCCGACTCCAACGCCGCCACGTGGGGATTAACGTCCTCTTCTGAATTAAGGACCGGATCCTCGCCATTGAACTTGAATAACTTGGCTACAAAATAAGGCCGGGCTTCCTTATCTCGATAGACATGCTGGCTGAGTTCAGCATCGACAGTCCAGTACTCCAATGAGTCAAACTGTTCGATTTCGCGCTCGCGATCCACCACCAGCTTCACCGCCACAGACTGTACCCGGCCGGCCGAAAGGCGGCCACGAACCTTGCGCCACAGTAGCGGGCTGAGCTTATAGCCAACAAGACGATCCAGAATCCGTCGCGCCTGCTGCGCATCCACGCGGTCCATATCTATTGCCCTGGGATGCTCAAATGCCTCTTTAATGGCCGATTCTGTGATCTCGTGAAAGACGACGCGTTGGGTTATGTCCGGATCCATCTCCGCTGCTTCGCGAACGTGCCAGGCAATTGCCTCTCCCTCACGATCGGGGTCCGTCGCCAGGAATATCTCTTTCGAACGAGCGGCTACTTCTTTCAGCTCCTTAACAACCTGTCGTTTATCATTCGGAACGCGGTATTCTGGTTCGAAATCGTTTTCAACGTCAACGCTTAATCGGCTTTTCAACAGATCGCGTACGTGACCCACGCTTGACTTAACGGTGTAGCCCCGACCCAAATATCGCCCAATCGTGCGCGCCTTCGCCGGAGACTCTACGACCACTAGCCGGCCACTGCGGCGCGCCTTGCCGCTGCCGCTTGCTTTCTTTCCCTTTTTCTTGGAAGACTTCTTCTTCGGTTTCTCTGTAATCACCGGTTTTTCCAGCATATCATGGGCATCTGTGTGACCCATCCGATAGATCGTACCGCCACATACCGGGCAGGTCCCGCGCGTTCCAGGCGAACCGGTCGCCGACCACTCCGGGCTGGGATCTACCATGATCCGTTTCTCTTTGCACTTGAAGCAATAGCCTTCCAGGTTTGAATTCTGTGTCATAATGTTATCCAGATAAAACTCTAGCCCTTTCGCCAGGAAATACAAGCTCAAGCGTGTATCGCTCAGGCAGTTGCACAATAGCCGGCCTAGTGCAGGGGAACAACGGCATAACAACTATGCCGCTGCCGCGCTCACTTGTCAGGTCGAGGAGGTATCGTAGGCGGGATCAGGTTCTCTCACCATCACGTAATTCATTCCACCTACCTGGCGCACAATACCTTTAAGTTCCAGGAGCGTTAGCGTGCTGCTCACTTCTTGACTGGGGAGTCCTGTCTCCCTACTTAGGGTATCGATATGAACCGGCTCGCTCGATAGATACTTAAAGAGCGCCGCCTCCTCACGCGTTTCCGGCAGCGCCTTCTGAACGGCCGAATGCTCAAGCACCATGGAGAGATTAAGCTCTTCCAAGATATCGTCCGCTTTTGTAACCAACTTGGCGCCTTGCTGGATGAGCCGATTGGTTCCGCGGCTGGCTAGCCGGTTGATATTCCCTGGAATGGCAAATACGTCCCGGCCCTGCTCCAGAGCGAACTGCGCCGTAATCGTGGCCCCGCTTCTCTCACCTGCCTCAACTACCAGGACGCCCAAGGAAAGTCCGCTGATGATCCGGTTACGAGGCGGAAAATTGCGGGCCTCCGGTTCTGTACCCAACGCGTATTCGGTCACAATCGCGCCACGCCCCCGCACGATCGCCCGCGCCAGGTCTCTATGTTCAGGCGGGTAAATATTGTCCGGGCCGGAACCGAGCACAGCAATCGTGCGACCACCGTGTTCAAGTGCGCTTTTATGTGCGATCGCATCAATGCCGCGCGCCAGGCCACTTATAATGGTGACCCCATTGTGAACGAGCGCCGCGACAAGCTCTTGCGTAACCTGACGTCCATAGCTGGTAAGGCGGCGCGTACCCACCACGGCAACCGCCCAGCGATCTATCTCTTCGAGGCTGCCAACAACGTAAAGCACGGGTGGCGCACCATCCACCTCGCGCAGATAGCTGGGATATCCCGGCGAGTCCCAGGTGAGTAGTCCGATCTTCTTGGCATAGACCTTACTGAGTTCCTCATCGAGATCCAATTCACGCCGTGCTTGCAGCAGGTTCGCTATAGCCTTCTGGTCAATTCCCAATTTCTTGAGGTCCCACTCACTCGCGTACCAGGCGCTTTCCAGGTCACCATAGCAGCTGAGCAGTGCCTGAACCTTTGCCGGGCCGATTCCCTTTACCAGGCTAAAACCGAGCCAATACTTTTCCGCGGACATTCTTTCCAGCATATCAAACACGTCTTACGTGTCAAGCGTTTAGCATACCCGGGAGCGGATCAACGATCATGCGCTGCTCATCGAAATCGATTGATACGATGACCTCCGGTATGTCCGGAAGCAGGTGTTCCTCGGTCGCGCCGCGCACAACAAAGACATTATTGGCCCCTGTTTCTATGATTTCGACCAGCGTCCCAAGCTCGACTCCATCGACCGTTTCGACGGTTAGTCCAATGAGTTGGAAAAGGAAGTACTCATCTTCTTCCAACGGGATAGCTTCCTCTTCCGGCACGAGCAGCAATTCTCCGCGCAAAACGGCCACTTCTTCACGGCTGTCATAACCGGCCAATTTGACCAATATCCAGTCTTTGTGCTTCCGGCTTTTCTCAACAGCGACTGCACGGGGCTTCTCTTCGCCAACGTATACCGTTTTCAGCCAAGAAAAGCGTTCCGGCAAATCTGTGTAGGGCGTCACGCGCACGTCACCATGCACACCATGTGGCCTTCCCACTTGGCCGATTACTAAAAAACGAGGCTCGGAGTCATTATGCTCAGAGCCTCGCTGATCGGACGGTTGTATCGTCTCTATGCTCACAATCTATCAGCTTTATGAATTCTAAATCGCACCATCACAAAAACGGCATTCACGTCGGCCGCATCAGCGCCTGTTGTCATCTG
Source organism: Promineifilaceae bacterium (SeqCode) (assembly GCA_046259695.1). Taxonomy (GTDB): domain Bacteria; phylum Chloroflexota; class Anaerolineae; order Promineifilales; family Promineifilaceae; genus JAACFF01. The sequence continues at coordinate 28,082 of JBJYWX010000402.1, forward strand.
CCTCCAGAAGCTCAAGAGAAACCTTGGTCCCCTGCTTTGCTGCCGGTACCTGCAGCAGCGTACGAATCGCGTTGATGATGCGGCCGTTTTTGCCAATGACGCGACCCATATCTTCCGCTGCTACTGATAGCTCTAGAACGGTCAATGAAGGGCCAGGTACCTCCGTAACTTCAACCTGATCGGGATTATCTACTAGAGACTTTACCACGTAATCTATCAGCTCTTTCATAACAAAACTCACTAGCTGAGATTACTCTTCCTCATCAATGGCCATGGCGGCGGCCATTTCAGCCACAACCTCAGCCTCAACTGCCATCTTCTGCGATGTAGGCGTACCCTCAAACTCCGCGACCAGCGTCTCGAATTCCTCGCCCTGGTGAAAGCGCGCCAAGCGGTCAATCGTGCCCTGTTTTTCCAAAAGGCGCCGCACGGCATCAGAGGGTTGTGCACCAACGCTCAACCAATAGAGTGCGCGATCTTCCTCAATCTGATATTCCATTGGCTCCGTACGCGGGTTGTAATAGCCGATGCGCTCAACGACGCGACCATCACGTTTGGCTTCAATATCAGCCACAACAACACGATAGCTGGCTTGCTTCTTCTTGCCGGTACGGCTCAGTCGAATTCGTAACATAATTTCACATACTCTCCAGTCTTCAATTAGCGGCGTGAGCCAGCGCCAAAAAGGGAGTCCAACGCCCCCATACCACGGCGCCCGCCTTTGCCTTTGCCTAGTTGTTTCATTACGCGCTGCATATCCTTGAATTGCTTCAGCAGCGCATTTACTTCTTGCACCGTTGTGCCGGAGCCGCCAGCAATCCGCCGTTTGCGGCTTGCTTTGATAATCTTTGGATTACGTCTCTCGAGCGGTGTCATTGATTGGATGATGGCCTCTATGCGCTTGAGTTCACCTTCAGCGCCACTCAAGTCGACCTCTTTGGACATCTTGTTCATTCCCGGAATCATATCCAGGACTTTGCCGAGGGGCCCCATGCGCTTGATTTGCTGCATCTGTTTCAAGAAATCATCCAGGTTAAACTCACCGCTCATAAGGCGCTCGCCCGCCTTCTGAGCTTCTTCTTGGTCGAGTTCTTCCTGTGCACGCTCAATGAGCGTGAGTACATCACCCATGCCCAAAATGCGGCTGGCCATGCGATCAGGATAGAAAAGTTCGATGGCGCTGACTTTTTCTCCGGTACCCAGGAACTTAATCGGCACCCCTGTAACTTCGCGCATCGAGATGGCTGCGCCGCCGCGCGCATCACCATCTACCTTGGTCATGATCAGGCCCGTGATATCTACAGCATTATCAAAGTCTGTTGCGACACGCACTGCTTCCTGCCCGGTCATAGCATCGGCCACCAGCAGCGTTTCCACAGGATCAACGACACGTTTGATGCCCTTGATCTCGTCCATCATCATCTCGTCAATATTAAGACGACCTGCGGTGTCAATGATGACCGTTGTTAGACCATTTTGGGAAGCGTAGCGGACACCATGTTCAGCAACTTTAACGGGGTTTGCGTCGGCACCCTCACTGTATACGGGTATATCCAACTGCCGGCCCAATGTTTCAAGCTGATCGATTGCCGCTGGGCGGTAAACATCAGCAGCGACCAGCAGGGGGCGTCGTCCCTGCTTGCGCAGATGAAGCGCAAGTTTCGCCGCCATCGTAGTCTTACCCGCGCCCTGCAGGCCAACCAGCATGATAACTGCAGGCGACTGCATACCCAGGTTTAATCGGCCCGGCTCGCCCAGGGTGGTGATCAGCTCATCATGAACAATCTTTACCACTTGCTGCCCGGGCGTAAGGCTGCGCATCACTTCCTGGCCAATCGCTCGCTCACGCACGCGGGCAACCAGGTCCTTGACCACCTTAAAGTTTACATCGGCTTCCAGCAGCGCCAGGCGTACCTCACGCATCGCGGCGTCGACGTCCGCTTCGCTGAGCTTGCCCTGTCGTTGTAAGTTATCGAAGACCGTTTGCAGGCGATTGCCTAAAGACTCAAACACGCGTCACTCACTGTTTTGGCCGTCTCTAATCAGAGTGCCAATCTAACAATCCACAATTGTAATCGATCCGGTGCATTTACGCACAAACAGGGGCGAACCAAGCTGGTTCGCCCCTAGGCGACCTTGATTATATACTGATTTGTCAAGAACAGGAAACTATTCTTATCGAATGGCTGGTCGTTCGCCCGGTGCGATATCTGCTAGGCGTGCGCCAGATACGCTTGTGCAGATTCGCGAAGCGCTTCCAGCTTATCCAAGTTTTCCCAGGGTGCATCAATGTCTTCGCGGCCAAAATGACCATAAGCGGCTGTCTGACGGTAGATTGGTCGGCGCAAATCTAGATCGCGAATGATCGCGCCTGGGCGCAGATCAAAGTTCGCTTTTATCAACTCGACCAACTGTTCCGAGGTAAAATCGCTCGTACCGAACGTTTCCACATTGATACTCAAAGGATCAGCAACGCCAATAGCGTAGGCAACCTGCACTTCGCAACGGTCCGCAAGACCGGCGGCCACGATGTTCTTTGCAACCCAACGCGCAGCATAGGCAGCGCTACGGTCGACCTTTGTCGGATCTTTGCCACTGAACGCCCCACCGCCATGACGACCCATACCGCCATAGGTATCTACGATTATCTTACGGCCTGTCACGCCAGCATCACCCATCGGCCCGCCGACCACGAATCGCCCGGTAGGATTTACAAAAATACGCAGATCAGCGTCAACAAGTTCTTCCGGCAAAACCGGATTTATCACGTGTTTGATCAGTTCCTCGCGGATTGTGGCGTTGTCAATCTCCGGTGCATGCTGCGTGCTAATCAGCACCGTATGCACGCGCTTCGGCTGGCCAAGGTGGTATTCAATGGTCACCTGCGACTTGCCATCAGGACGCAGCCACGGCAGCGTACCGTCGCGGCGCACTTCGCTCAGCCGCTGGGTCAGGCGGTGTGCCAGATAGATCGGCAAGGGCATCAAGACATCTGTCTCATTGCATGCATACCCAAACATCATGCCCTGATCACCTGCGCCCAGGACTTCAAGCTCCGCTTCGCCACTGCCGTTGGAACGGTACTCAAGCGCCTGATCTACACCTTGTGCAATATCCGGACTTTGGGCGGCGATGGCCGATTGAACACCGCAGGTGTTCCCGTCGAATCCTTTGCTGCTGTCATCAAAGCCAATATCCACTACCACTTGGCGAACCAGTTTGTCGAAATCGACAAAGGCAGTGGTAGTAATCTCTCCGAGCAGCAAAACAAAGCCAGTCTTCACGGCCGTCTCGCAAGCCACCCGCGCATTCGGGTCCTGTTCTAATATGGCGTCCAGTACGGCATCGCTGATCTGGTCGCACATTTTGTCAGGATGGCCCTCGGTCACCGACTCTGACGTAAAGAGCAAGTGATCGGCAGACATAAAACTAGTTGTCATTTCCTTAGTACCTCCAAGAATTCGTATTGGCCTCGCCCTATCCAGTATCCCCTGGGGAATCAACCTGGTTCAAAAAAAAAGCCTCTTGGCAGTCAAGAGGCGAGTTTTCTTCATGAATTACCTCTTATCTTCCAGCGCACGCTGTCGGAATTAGCACCTTCCCACATGAAAGGGGGGTTGCTGCAGTTTCAAAGGGCCGGTCCCTCCACTGCTCCTGATAAGTGCAAGGTCTACACAATTAAGTTGTCAACGTGGCCAGTATAGACAATCACACCTAAATGTCAAACAGTAACAAGGGCAATCATGAATGGTTTATCTTACAAACCAAATTACGGAATCTGCTGGTCTTATGGTGTTACAAGCCTTACTCCCATTTTTCCGGCGGCTCATGCATGCCAAGTACGTTGTAGCCGGCGTCCACATGAACCACTTCTCCGGTGACGCCGCCGCTCCAATCCGAACTGAGCCAGACGGCTGTATTACCTACCTCGTCCTGGTCAACATTGCGGCGCAGCGGTGCGCGTTCCTCCGTATAGCGCAGCATTTTGCGAAAACCCGCAATTCCACTCGCGGACAAGGTCTTAATAGCGCCCGCGGAAATGGCGTTCACACGGACATTCTGCGGCCCCAAATCGGCGGCCAGGTAACGCACGGTCGCTTCCAGCGCCGCTTTAGCGACGCCCATGACATTGTAGTGAGGAACCACTTTCTCCGCGCCAAAATAAGTCAGCGTCACTATGCTGCCGCCATTTGGCATCAGTGGCAGCGCACGTCTTGAGAGGGCCACAAGGCTGTAAACGCTTATATCCATTGCCACGGCAAACGCCTCGCGCGACGTAACAACAAAACGGCCGGTCAGTGCATCCTGGGGCGCGTAGGCTACTGAATGCACCAGGATGTCTATCGTGCCGAAATGATCGGCTGCACGCTCAAACACCTGATCGAGTTCTTCTTCGATGGTCACATCGCACTTCTCTACAAACGAAATGCCCAGCTCTTCAGCAAGAGGAGTTACGCGCTTCTCAAGCTGGGGTATACCATAACTGATGCCGATTTCCGCCCCCTCCCGTTGCAGTGCCTGGATGATGCCCCAGGCGATTGAGTATTTGTTAGCAAGCCCGAATACAAGTGCCTTCTTTCCAACTAATAGGTTCATGAATCAACTCCAAACGGCTTATTTTTCAGTAGCCTTATTGATGTGCAGCACTGGATGTCCAGATAGTCGTGGATTGGCGACGGCCGCCCGCAAAGCGATAGCGATCCCTTCATTGCTCAGAAGGGCCAAATCATGGGCACGAGCAGAATCGTCATTACTAGAAAAATCATCACAAGTGGGAAACCGACCTTTAGATAGTCGGTGAAGCTGTAACCGCCAGGACTCATGACCATTAGATTGGTCGTGGTGCCGATTGGCGTCATGAATGCCGTAGAAGCGCTGATTGCCACAGCCATGAGCAGAGGATAGGGAGAGACGCCCATCTCGCCTGCAGCCTGCAGCACAATGGGCGCAACCAGTACGGCTGTGGCCGTATTATTAATCACCTGGCTGAAAGTAGTGGTGAGCAGGAACACTCCCGCCAGGAGTGCCAGCGGTCCGATACTGCCAAGCGAATTCACTAATCCGTTTGCCAGAAAGGTTGCGCCTCCAGTTACGTCCAATGCGATGCTCATCGGAATCATGGCCGCAATAAGCACGACGCTGTGCCAGCTAATCGCCCGGTAAGCGTGCGACATCGTCAGGCACCCGCCAAGAACCATCGCCATCGCGGCCATGAGCGCAGCAAATACCGGTGGAACCCAGCCCGTGACCATCAACACAATCATACCAAGCAGCGAGACTACGGCTACCGCCGCACGGGGTGAAAACTCAACTACCTGGCTCGACAGGGCCTCCGGGCTGCCGACCACTACAAAATTGCGCCGCTCATTGCGCAGTGTTTCAATAGAATCCCATGAACCGCGTACCAACAGGGCATCGCCAAAGGCGAGCTTGGCATCCTGACGACTAACCAGACGATCTCCGCGGCGAATGCTTATCACCTGGACCCCGTATTTCTGCGCGAAGTCGCTCTCCGCTATTTTGCGCCCAATATAGCTCGACCGGGGCGTCAACAGCACTTCGGCAATGCCCGCCTCGGCCGAGAGCAGTGTCTCGGACAATCCGTCTTCATCAACTACCGGCAGCACGCCGAGATTGAAATCGACCATAAGCTGATAAACTGCCTTGCCGCTTCCTTTGACCAGTAGAATATCATGAACGCGTAGCTTAGATTGCGGTCCCGGTACTTCATCATGCCTTTCTGACAATAGTGTCTGAATCGGCCGTGGGCGGGACATCGTCACATTTTCTTCGCTCGTCCCCCCCTGTTCATTATGCACGATCTCCAGAACTGTTATGCCATAATCATGGCCAAGCGCTGCTTCCTTCAAAGTCCTGCCAATGAGGGATGAGCCGTAACGAACGCGCAAGCGGTAAAGATTCTGCGCCAAGGAAAAAGTGTCTGCCAGCTCGTCAACTGCCTCATCCAGTTCGACCGGGCGGTCTTCAGGGTTATTTTGGGGTAGCAGTTTCTGGCCGTAAAGGCTCATATAGGCAATGGCGGCAGCCAGCAAGGGCAGACCAATATATCCATACTCGAAATAGGAAAAGGGCTGGTATCCCGCTCCTGCCAGAACTTCCGCGACGACGATGTTCGGTGGTGTACCGGTCAGGGTCAGCAGACCACCGGTGTTTGCGGCGAATGCCAGCGGAACAAGAAAGAGGGAAGGCACGCTGCCGACGCGCCAGGATGCGGCCACGACCGCGGGTAGCAGCGTCGCCACGGTACCCGTGTTGCTGACAAATGCGGATAAGAGCGCTGTGCCCACCATGAGAACAATGAGCAGTCGCCGCTTGCTGTTTCCCGCGATCTCAAAAATCTGCTGGCCGATCCAGGCCGTGACCCCGGTGCGGGAGAGCCCTTCTCCGACGACAAACAGCGCAGCAATCATGATCACGGTTGAGTTGCTGAAGCCCGACAATGCCTGCTCGGTACTCAGGATGCCACTAAGAAATAGGGCCAGAAGTGCCAGAAGCGCTACAAGATCAGAACGAATCTTGCCCCATACAAAGAGCAATATGGTTACCGCCAGAATCGCAAAAGTCATTAGCATGGCTGTTTTACTGTCGCAGCAATGGGCACTTCACTCACAAAAAGTTAGTCTATCCGAATCTGGAGCAAGCGCACAATCCCCAGCACCCATCCAGAGACAACTCCTGGTGCAGCTACCGTGATACGTGGCGGTTATCTGTTATCCAGTAACGCCATGGCATCGATAGCCACGGTTCCGGCGTCTTTCCTAACCCAATACGCGGTCCCGACGAGATTTTGTCTGCTCGCCGCGGCGAGCCGTACTCAAGCCAGATGAGCGAGTCGAGCAGGCATAAATCTGTACTATTGTGGCTTCCGTCTATAGCCAACGCCTGGGTGAGCTTTGCCGGACCATTGGTCAATTCGTTGTCGGGCCGGCCGCGCAACCGGCGCATCTGCTCGAGCCCATCGATGGGCTCGAGCGCCCGGATAAGTACGGCGCCGGCCTTACCTTCGCTGCCGGTTACGATGTTCAACATCCAATGCATGCCATAAGTAAAGTAAACATAACAAAAGCCTGCAGGCCCAAACATGACCGCGGTGCGCGCTGTGGGGCGGCCCTCATTTGCCCGATCAGCGTGACAGGCGAGGTCTCGCTCTTCCGTATCGCAGTACGCTTCCGTTTCTACTATTTTGCCACTGACGCGTATGCCGCTGTTGTTGCGCACCAGGGTAATGCCTAGTAGATCCCTGGCCACTTCTCGGGCGCTGCGCGCGTAAAAACTTCTAGGTACTCTTTCAGTCATTTCCTTACACGGCACCGATCATAACGCGCGTGGTCGCTCTTTCCAAAAGAGCGCTATGGTGTGATAGTTGCTGCCCCAGCTCTGATTGGGTACAAACGAATCCAACAAGGTTGACGTCAACGCCGCCTTTCCATTCACTTATGCAAACTACTATCGGCCTGCTGCGCTCACTTCTCATCTATTACGGCAACCCTCTTCAAACACGCCGTCTGAGACACCTGTATTCCAGTTTACTAGTGCCAGGCGACCTCTACTTTGATCTTGGGGCACATGTAGGCAATCGTGTTGCCGCTGCACTGAGCTGTGGGGCGAGCGTTGTGGCTCTCGAACCAAACCCGGTGCTCTTCAGCTTTTTGCTGCACCGCTATGGTCGCAAGCCTGCAGTAACGCTGCTGCAGCAGGCGGCCGGTGACCACCCAGGACAGGCAACGCTTTTTCTGAGCGACGCTACACCTACAGTCAGTTCGCTGTCCGCCGAATGGATAACGGCTGTTTCAGATCAGCACACTTTCTCACAAGTTAGATGGAATAAGGAAATCACCGTCGAAACAACGACTCTGGACAACTTAATCAGTCAACACGGCATCCCTGCTTTCTGCAAAGTTGATATTGAAGGCAGTGAATTGGCTGCGCTCAATGGCCTCTCGACAGCGCTCCCTGCACTGTCATTTGAGTTTCTACCCGGCCTCCCAGGAGACGCCGCGGCCTGTGTCCGCTACCTGGAGTCTCTTGACACCTATGAATATAACTGGGCAGCCGGTGAGCAGTTTCGACTCCAATCGCCCGTGTGGTTAACCGCTGCTGACATCCTGGAGCTTCTGCAGGAACAGCTGACTTCGGGCAAATCTGGCGACATTTACGCCCGCAAAATAACGCCCCTGTCTTAGCTCAAGGCTAGGTGCAGCTCGGATTACTGATAGCTTGCCAGGTGCTCAGGTCATTGGCGAAAGCGCTGCCGGGCCAGGTAGCGGCGCTGCCCGTAGTCTGGGACTGAGCCATCATGTTGAAGGGGTTACTCATGGAAGCCAGTTCGGCACTGCTTATCTGCATTTCAACAACCCATTGCGCGGTCGACTCGCCAACGGCCGAACTCCAGCTGCCACTTGTGTAGGAGGAGTCCCACAGCAAGCTGTCGGAACTGCTGCCCGTTCCGGACCACACTTCAGAACTGCCGTCACGCCTGACGATAAAGAAACGGTCCGCGCCATCCGGATCGCCTCCAATACCGTTCACATCAAAGCCCGTGCGTACTTCTCCACTGTCATCGGTCGGCACATTTACCAGGTACGCCAAGTAATAATTAGCGCTGTCCTTAACCATGTACAACTGGACGATACGCGCCGGATTGTCCGGTGCGGCGAATTGTGCCAGCGGCGCAGCCGGCCATTCTGATGGTTGGAACGTGCCATCGATAGTTGGCGGTGACACGACACAGCTAATTGGCAGCGATGGGCCAGGCGGCACGTCGGTAGGCGTTGGGCTAACGGTTGGCGAACTGGTCGGTGAAGGCGTAGACGTCATTGTAGGCGTCCATGTCGCGGTTGGTGTAGCCGTCACCGTCGGTGTGCCTGTGGCCGTCGGCGTATGCGACGCAGTCACCGTTATCGGCGGCATAAAGGTTGCTGTGTAGGTTGGCGTAGGCGGCATGGGCCACGGCCGTGTGCGCGTGGGTACCGGTGGCCATGGCGGGCGTGTCACCCCCGTCGGCCGTGGGCCCATCGGGTCAAAGGGATCGAGCGGATCAGAATTGAGAACCAGCACCTCGCGTCCATCACTGAAACTATCACGATCCGTGTCTACATTAAGCGGGTCGGTACCGTAGATCAGCACTTCCTGCCCGTCTGAAAGGCCGTCCCCATCCGTATCCGAGTTAAACGGATCGGTGCCAATAAAACCTTCTTGCGCGTTGCTGAGCCCATCGCCGTCGCTGTCACCCTGTGTCTGGGCAGTAGCCGCCGCTGATGTGGCTGTGGCTTGCACATTCGCCGCAGCAGTCGCCGTTTGCAGCGTGGCCGTTTGATTGGGCGTCAGCGTTATCGTACCGCCGGCGATGACAGTTTGCGTCATCGCCGCCGCGGTCTGTGTTGCCGCCAGTCCCGCGAAAGGCAAGGTTGCTGTCGGTCTGCCTGGGAACAAACGGTCCCGGTTGAGGAACGCGGCCATCGCCAGCGCGACACAGCAGATTGTGGTCAAGAAGATCAGTGCATAGAGCAGCCAGGGCGGCAGGATACCGCCCGCCAACGCCTCCGCAGTTAACTGTTGGCGGCCCGCTGTTGGCGAGACAACATTAACCTCATACGGGTAAACGTCATCGCTGTCAAAAAGGCTCGAGTCCCGCGCGCGCACTTCGAGATTGACATGGGCAATCTGAGCGGGCTGCAGCGAGACGCGGCCCTTTTCGCCTGTGAACTCCAGGGCGTCCTGCGCGTCGCGCGCCAGGACGCTGAATTCACCTGCGGCGCTGCCCGTGTTACGTACGGAGACTGTCACGGTGCCGGGCAGGCGCAGCTGCTGCGGTTCAAGCGTCGCCGCGAATGAAAACGCCGGATTGACAACTAGATTGAGAGAGGCTGTGGCATTACTGTCTGGATTCCGCTGCGAGACCGCTTCCAGCAGCATACGCTGCCTTCCCACGGGCGTACTGCGCGTATTGGGCGGCAAAACACCAATCGACATCTCGACCGATTGCCCGGCAGGAACGGTTGTAAAACTGGTTGGCGTACTTATCCAGCTGTTTGGGATGCCACTCACGCGCAGGCTGACGCGGTCGTCCCAAATGCTGCGATTGACTACTTCCACTTTTACATCGGCCTGTTTTCCAGGATCAACGGAAACAGACTGTGCCAACGTATAGATGGCAATCGGCTCCGAGATTTGATTGTCCGGAAGGCCGCGTGTTGTCGCCCCAGGGACCGTCGCGGCTGAAGCGCCCTGCTCCAGGGCGCCCGAGGCGGCGATGGCTGCTGCCGCCGCAGCCGAGATATCGGGCGCTGACAGCTTAAGTTCGTAGGGACCCACATGCAAAACGGAGCCTGGCTGGAGGGGCGCCGGTTCCTGCGGGCGCAGCCGTCTATCTTCGATCCAGGTTCCATTTGGGCCACCGAGATCCAACACTTCCCAACCGAGTGACGTCGCTTGCAGACGCGCGTGATGGCGAGATACGCCATCCGCCGGCAAAACGACGTCGTTATCTGCGTTTCGACCCAGGGTAACGACCGAGTTCTGGAGTGCCATGACGCTGGGTTGGTGACCCGGTGCATTGATTTCCAGTTCGTATCCTTCTGGGGGATCCTCAACACGGTCAAGTATGTTGAGTTCCTGGCGCGTCATGATGCGCGTAGGCGTCCCTTCAAGGGACAGCTTAGCGCTGCGCAGGGCAGAAGCCATTTCGTAACCGCTCGAAAAGCGATCGTCAGGTGATTTCGCCAGAGACTTCGCTAGCAAGCCATCGATCAGTGCCGGCGCATCGGCGCGATACTCGCTGGCCGGCGCCGGACGGATACCTCGGCGGTGGGTGGAGATGGCGTCGGCTAAAGATTGAAAGGTGAATGGCAGCCGATTGGTCACCAATTCGTAGAGCACAATGCCCAGGGAGTACAGATCGGAGCGGCCGTCCAGCTCCATACCCTCACACTGCTCCGGTGACATGTACGCAGGCGTTCCTACGGTTGCGCCGCTCTGCGTCATCGGAATACCTTCCTGCAGCTTTACCAACCCGAAATCGGTCAGCACCGCGCGAAAC
>JBJYWX010000403.1:0-15455 GCA_046259695.1 Promineifilaceae bacterium (SeqCode)
CGCCCGCGCCAGGTCCAGCACCATGATCGCCTCTTCGTCTTCCTCGCACACAAAACCGGCCGCGACCAGCCGCTGGCCCAGGTCCGGCGGCTGGTCATGGGCGCAAACGGCCCATTCAAGTGGGTGGCCGAGCGGAGCGAAGTAGGCGATTTCCCTGGCAATGATGGCGTCGGCGTTAGCTGCATCCAGTTCACTGTAGCTAATGAAGCTGCGCGCTTCGGCTTCGGCCTCCATCAGCTGGCGCACGACCGGCGGGACTTCTTCACGGCGCATGCCCGGTATCACCGACCCCCGCCGCACATCCCGGTCGTAAAGAGCCAACAATTCCTCTCTGTCCATCCTGGTACTCATCCTTTCTGGCGCGCTGCGCGCCAACTTTCATTCCTGGAGCCAGCGTGACGCGGCGGCCAGCTTTTCTTGCCAAGTGTCCCCCACATGGCGCGCCCACAGCGTCTGGTGCAGGCGCGCCGCGTCTGCATGCACGCCGCAGCCCGCGAAGTAGTCGCAAACGCGCGTGATGTCACGACCAAGTATGTCATAGGCATCCGGATTGGCCGTGCTGTCTAAGGGATGGCGCGTGGCGCCGCTGACGTGGCTGGTGACTACCTGCGGGAAATCGATCAGCGAAATCCCGCCGTCCCAATAGAGGATATTGTAGGCTGAAAGGTCACCATGTACACGGCCGTAAGAAAGCATCAGGGCTACATTGTCCATCACAGCCTCGAACAAGGGCCGGGCATGCTCCTGATCCAGGCTGACTTCATGCAGGGTAGGTGCTGCGCCACGGCCGTCACCGACGTAGTCCATCAGGATGGCGTTTTCACCTGCCGCCCAGGGGCGCGGCACGTCGCCACCGGCTTCGTATAGTAGTTCAAGCGCGCTGTATTCATACATCAGCCAGGAGACATGCGCCAGCTGCTTGCCAAAAGCGGTCTTGCCCGCCATCGCCTTCTTTAGCCGCGCGTCGGTCGCCTTGACCGGGCGGCCGTTCGGCAGCAGTGTAACGCGTCCCAGGCGATAGCGCTGGTCGTTGCGCAGGTTGCGGAACATACGCGGGCGGTACACCTTGGCCGCCAGCCAGCGCTGCCCGGTGGCGGGGTGGGCGGCGCAGCGATAGACGTTGGCCTCTTTGCCCCCTTTGACCAGCGCCTGGACATCGGTAATCAACTCTTGCTGGAAGAATTCGGCCAGCGATTCGCGCAGCCAAAGTCCCTCATGTTGGGCAGGCGTATAGCTCATCGTGAAATCATCCGGCGCGCCATCGGTTTGCTCTGCTTCACCGGACAGATCGTGCGCTAGCGGTCTGCTCTTGGGGTTCTGTCGCGGGCGACGCTGGCGTCGCCCACGGCGGTCGGTAAGCAGCGGATCGAAAGCGTCTTCATAACTGCTAAAAAGGTCTAAATCGTCAAAGTTTCTGTTCATGGTCCTGATTTGTTTGTTTGTAAAGCGGCGGCGCAAGAGGGCGGCCCGCTGCCAGCCGCCGCCAGCCTGTAATGTCTTGCTCGCGCACATGCCGCGCATCCAGGCGCGCGCATGCCGCAAGTGGGCGTTTTAATTGCTATGCGATTGGGTGAAACCAGGAACAGGGCCGGCTGCCGGCGGGGGCCGGCGGCCGTAGGCTTGGTAGGGCGAAAGACCCTTTGCTAAAGACTAAACGGCCGTTGCCTGCAGGCGGCGCTGTTCGCGGCTGATGGCAAGTTCCATATTCTTCTTTGACATCAATCGTTCTCCTTCGCGCCGGAACGCTCAACGACCGGCGGCGACAGCGCCCACGCAGGGCGGCAACAATAAACGCGGCACAAAGACCGGAAGAAGTCTAGCACAAATGGGAGGGTGAAGTCAAAGCGGAAAGTAAGCAGCCAGCGAGGTTGTCATCCTGAAGGATCCCTGTGCCCTTGCTCAACCCGTGACTGCCTGTTTAAGCAGGGCTTGAGGGATTCCTCACTGTGTTCGGAATGACAATTTTGCCACCGCCCACTGCGAACTGCCCACTGCCCGCTGTCTACTGCGAACTGCCCACTGATTGCCGCCCACTGACCTCTCCCTACTCATCGCTCTGCACAAGCGGCGTAGGTTCCGGCGTGGGTGATGGCCCGGGGGTTGGTGTCGGCGGCGTCAGCGGGTCCAGCTTGGTGACGCGGATGACGGTTAAGCCCAGCTCAATCTCGTCAATTATGCCGTCGGCCACGAGCTGCTCGCCGATATCCTGCTGCAGCTGCTGCACCTGGCGAAACAGGATCGGCTCCGTTGAACGGGCGACAACATCCATCGTCAGGTGGCCGTTGTCAAATTCGACGATATTGAGCTCCGCCAGCTCCGCGCCCACGTCTTCTCGCAGCACCTGTTCCGTTACTTCGTTGATGCGCTGAATAGCGGCGCCACGCTGGTTGAGAATATAGGTTGAGATGATAAGCACAAGCGATACGATTGCCAGCGATACGATAGCGATGGTCGCGCTGCGCGTGCGCACCCCCTTGCGCTCTTTCTGCGCCCGCGTCGGCCGGAAACCAAGCACGATAAAGACGATGGCCGAGGCCACTGTAATGGCAATGAAGTTGGTCACAAACAGCAGCAGCGCGCCGAGCGATTGCACAAAATAGCCCGCCGTCAGGGCGATGCCCGAGGTTGCCAGGGGCGGTACCAGGGCTGCGGCAATGGCCACACCAGGCAGCGCGGCCGCGGCATTTGACCTGCTCAGGGCATAGGCCGCGGCAAAACCGGAGAAAAGCGCGATCAGCAGATCAAGAAAAGAGGGCTGGGTCCGCGCCAGGAGCTCCGTGGTCAACGGCTGGCCAATCTGGAAGATGCCGGTCAGCGCCCCCAGGGCCAGCGCCAGCAAGGCGCCGCGTAAGACCGCGCCCAACGCCAGCCGTAAGAAGCGCACGTCGCCAAGCACCATGGCCAGGCCGACGCCCACGATGGGCGACATGAGCGGCGCCACCAGCATGGCGCCGATCACGACCGCGGCACTGTTGACCATCAATCCCAGGCCGGCAATGATTGCCGACAGAGCGATCAAGATATAGAAGTCGAGGTTGGGCCGCGCGCCGCGGCGGATGCGCACGTAGGTATCTGTTCGCTCGCGCAAATTGAGGCGCGGTACGATGCGCTGCATGCGCCACGCCAGCTGGCCGGCGAAATTGGCAATTGGATTGTGCGGTTCGCGAATGACGGCCACCGGCTTTTTGCTTTCACGCACCAGCTCATCCGGAATATTGCCGAAGATAACCTTATCAATCGAGCTTTCGGCACTGGCGCCGATCATCACCAGATCGTAATCAACGGCCGTCTGGCGTATCCCCTCGGAGACTGAAGGGGCAGTCACCAGCTTGGTCTGTATCCGCCCTTCGGCGTCAATAAACTCCAGTGTTTCACGCAGACGGCTGCGCCCCAACGCCTCTTCATTGTCGCCCAGGTAATCCGGCGCGACGTAGAGCGCGCATACCTCGATCTCCGGCGTCAGCGGCAGCAGGGTGCTGAGGGCGAAGACCGTGTTTGGGCCGCCGGCCGTGGGCACCAGGATGGAGCGGATGCCCGTGTCTTCCATGGCCGCGCCGGTGGTATCCCCACGAATCCCAACCACGGCGCAGGAACGGTTGGTCAGGTCGTTATGGATCGGGTCATTGATGTCATCTACCAGGAAATCAACGGAGTAGGCATGTACGAAGGCATTGGTGCCTCTTTCGTAACTGGCGCGGGTCGTGATCAACGTGTATAGGGGTACCGCCTCATCACAGTCGTCCCTGGCCTTGGCCAGCGCTTCGCGCGCCGAGGCTCGCTGTTGCGGCGTGTCTTCGCTGATGGCGATAATGAGGATCAGGCTGCCCGCGCCGGCCTTGGCCAAGAGCACGGCCAGATCCCAGGTGTTGGCCAGGGGCGCATACGGCGAGCGCGCCAAGAGGACGTGCCATTCTTTTACTTGTTCAGGGAGCTGCCCTTCAAGGATTTCCATGCCCACGCTCTTCCACGCCACGATTCATGCTGGCAAGAATCGCCACAAACCGGCATAATTAAACCTGTTCGTTTGTCTTCCCGCAACCTAATATGTGCTCTTTGCTAGAATCACAGGGTAGCTGGCGGGGAGCGCTTACAATCACTAGGAACTTGCCGCCGCCAGACTATTGCTTTTGCGTGGACGGCCCGATCAGGACTATCTATGCACCAACCAATCATTATTGAATTTGCTATTATCGTTGTGCTGGGCATTACAGCGCAGTGGCTGGCATGGCGCTTCAAACTACCGGCGATTCTCTTGCTGCTGCTTTTTGGTTTTATCGCCGGCCCGATTGCTCACCTTGTTTTGCCTGATGAGCATTTCGGTGAGCTGCTTTTCCCCTTCGTCTCCATTTCTGTCGGGATTATCCTTTTTGAAGGCGGGCTGAGCCTGCGCTTTGATGAACTGCGCGGTGCGGAAGGCGTCGTGCGCCTGCTGGTTACGCTCGGGGCGCTCATTACCTGGGGCGTGGTCGCCGCCGCAGCGCGCTTCGTGCTGGGTATGGACCTGCAAATGGCCGTCTTGCTCGGCGCGATCCTGGTTGTCACCGGACCCACCGTGGTCATCCCCCTCTTGCGCCAGGTACGGCCCTCGCAGCGCGTCAGCTCGATCCTGAAATGGGAAGGTATCCTGATTGATCCCATTGGCGCCGTCCTGGCGGTGCTGGTCTTTGAGGCAATCCTTGAAAGTGGCACGGGCGAACGGGCGACTTTCCTGGGCATTGTCACCGGCGCTGTTTTCACGCTGGCTGTCGGCACGCTGGTGGGCGTGGCCTTTGCTTATGTCTTGACCCAGTTCCTAAAACGCAATTGGATCGCGACCTTCCTGGAAACGGCCGTGGCCCTCATGGCCGTGCTCGCCGCCTTCGCCATCGCTAATGCCCTGCGGCCAGAGTCCGGCCTGATGGCTGTGACGGCCATGGGCATCTACCTTGCCAACCAAAAATCGGCCAACATCAGCCACATCACCTCCTTCAAGGAGGAACTGGGCGTCCTGCTGCTCTCCGCGCTCTTTATCGTCCTCGCCGCGCGAATCGATCTTGGTGCCCTGATCAATGTTGCCTGGAGCGAGGTCGTCTTTGTGCTGGTAATCATTCTCGTTGCCCGGCCGCTTTCCGTCTTCGCCTCGACCATTTTTAGCGGCATCCCGCTTAAGGAGAAGGCGTTTATTTCAGCCATGGCGCCGCGTGGGATCGTCGCGGTTTCCGTGGCCTCACTGTTCGCTATTGAGCTGGAGGATGCCGGTTACGCGGGCGCGGAACAACTCGTGAACAATACCTTCACGGTTGTGGTAGCCACGGTCATTATCTACTCGATCGTCGCCCGTCCCCTAGCCAAGTGGCTGGGCCTCGTGCAGCAGCGGCCGCAAGGTACGCTTGTGGTGGGCGCCCATCATTGGGCGCGCCAGATCGCGGCGGCGATCAAGGAAGCCGACATCGATGTCTGGCTGGTGGATACCAACGGCCGTCACATCGAAAATGCCCTGAACGACGGCCTGACCGCCGTGCAGGACAGCATCATGGCTGACGGCATCCTGGACGATCTGCCCCTGCAAGCCATCGGCCGTTTGCTGGCCCTGACCGACAACAACGAGTTGAACGCCCTGGCCGCGCTGCGCTTCAGCGAATGGCTGGGCGAAGATCATGTCTTCCAGCTTGCCTCCGTGGAGAGCGGCACGGACAAATCGATCACTGAACGGCTGCGCGGCCGCATCTTGTTTGATGACGATCTGACCTTCAATGAGCTGGAGAAGTTTTACTATCGCGACGCGCAGGTAGTTTTGCTGCAGAAAGACGCGGCGCAGACCCTGGCAGCGCTGGAAGAACAGGGCATTTTTTGCCAGGTGCTCTTCCTGGTCACACCACAAAAGCATCTGCTGGTGAACACCTCCGAACAGCCGTTAACCGTCGGCGCGAATGACCAGGCAATCGTGCTGGTAGCGAGAGCAGGCGCCACGCAAATCGCCGCCGCCGATAATGGCGCTGCCGCCGCGCCTGTCAGTGGAGCTGCGGTCAGCAGTCAGTAAGCAGAGGGCAGAATTGAAGTCAACAGGAATCAGTTCTCCGCCCCTTCGCTCCCTCCCTCCTTCGGCGCAATAATCCGCCAGCCATGCTTGTAGGCGCTGCGGCGCAGGGTTTCGTCCGGGTAAACCGCCGTCGGCCGCTCGCTCATGGCCAGCAGCGGCCCGTCTGTCCCGCTATCGCCGTAGGCGGCGTAGAGTAAACGGCTGTCGAGCTGCTCTGCCAGCAGTTCGGCCTTGCGATCGCCCACGGTAAACGGCGCCGCCAATTCACCGCTGAAACGGTCGCCCTGCCACATGCCCGGGGTCCCGATGCCCGCATCAGCCCCTACGCGGACTACAAAAGCCTCCAGGAACGGCTGAAACTGGCCTGACACCAGCAGGACGCGCCGCCCGGCCGCCTTATGCGCGTTCAATTCGGCCAGCACTTCTTCGCGCCGCTGCGGCCACAACTGCTCCTCCGTGATGCGCGCCGCCAGCTCGTCTATTTCCGCCCGCGACCTGCCGGCCAGCAGGCGCAAAATGCCAGCTACCCATTCTTCCTTGAAGCCCTGCGTGTTGCCCAGGTTGAGGCGAAACAGCAGATAGCGGGGCAGCATCCGTCGCTGAAACCTGCCATAGCGGCTCTTCTCCCCTTCCGCTGCCAGATAGTCGCGCACACCTTCCCACACCGTGCCGGTGGTCAGCGTCCCTTCCACGTCAAAGGCCACCGTTTCGATTGCTTCGCTGCTATGAGCACGCTCTTGTTCCATCATGTTCCTGGTTCCTTTTCAGCCGCCGGGGTTATCATAGCGAATGTTGGCCTAGCCCGCGGCGGCCAGCGCCTGGGACAGGTCGGCGATGATGTCATCGACGTGCTCCAGGCCAACGGAGATGCGTACCAGGCCGGGCGAAATGCCAGCCGCTTCGCGCTGCGCGGCGCTGAGCTTGCTGTGCGTCGTGCTTGCCGGGTGCGTGACGATCGTGCGGCTGTCGCCCAGATTGGGCGAGATGTCACAGAGCTGCAGCGCGTCCAGAAAGCGCCGCCCGTGGTCCAGGCCGCCGGCCAATTCGCAGCTTACCATGCCGCCGCCGCCGGACATTTGCCGCCGGGCCAGTTCGAATTGGGGATGCGCGGCGTGGAAGGGATAATAAACGGCCGAAATCCCAGGCTGTTCGTCCAGCCATGCTGCCACCGCCAGCCCATTCTCATTGTGCCGCGCCATGCGCAGCGGCAGCAGTTCCAGCGCCTGGCTCAATATCCAGGCATTGAAGGGCGAGAGGGTAGGGCCAACCGTGTGGGCAAACTGGATCAGCTCATCGCACAGGAAGCGGTCGCCGACAATCGCGCCGCCGATCGACCGCCCCTGGCCGTCGATGAACTTGGTTGTCGAGTGGACAACCAGGTCAGCGCCCAGGGCCAGCGGCCGCTGCAGGATAGGTGTCGCAAAAGTATTGTCAACTGCCAGGGGCACCTCGTGCGCGCGACACAGCGCACTCATGCGCGCTATGTCCACCAGTTCCAGGCGTGGATTGGAGGGCGTTTCAATAAAACATAGGCGCGTCTGCGGCTCAAATGCCGCCTCCCAGGTCTCGGGCGCCGTGCCGTCCAGGTAGCTAAAACGAATTCCCCAGCGTGGTAAGATTCGTTCCAGGATCTGGTTGGTGGCGCTAAAAATGGCCCTGGTCGCTACCACGTGATCGCCGCTGTTCAGCAGGCCGGCCAGCACCGTAAAGATGGCGGCCATGCCGGAAGCCGTGGTCAACCCAGAGTCCGCCTCTTCCAACAGGCACAAACGGGCCAGGAACTCATCATTATTGGGGTTCTCCCAGCGCGAGTAGACGTAGCCGGGCGCCTCGCCCGCGTATACCGCGCGCGCACTTTCAGCGTCCTCGTAGTTAAACCCGGAGGTCATGTAAAGCGCAGTTTGCTGCTCGCGATGCCCGGACGCATCGATGCGCGTGCGGATGATTGCCGTCTGCCTGTGCCGCTTATTCTCGCTCATAGCGTTTCTTCCCTTCTAATGGTCCAGGTTTATACCCATTTTGCCTGCTGCTGACGAACGCTACTATTGGCCTCATCTTACAATATGATGCAAAATTAGACCTCTATTTTGTGCGATGCCCGGCCGCGGCCTTGACCCGATCGAGGGGCCGTTGCTAAGCCTGGCATTTGTCATTGTCAGCGACCAGGAGGATTCTCGCCATGCAGAAGCGTTTGACAGATGCGTTCAATATTCATGCCGGTGAAGAACGCATGGTGGTATTAGTGCTTATTTATGCCATTCTGCTCTATTTCTCAAATGTTATGGCCAGGACCGCCAGCACCTCCCTCTTCTTCGGCCAGTATGATGCGAAGACCTATCCATACACTTCCATCTTCCTCATGTTTATTGGGCCGCTGGTGTCGCTGGTCTACTTGCGCCTCAACAACAACTTCGCCTTATCCAAAGTGCTCGTTGGCATTCATATCTTTCTGCTTGTCTCCCTGATTACCTTACCACTGCTCTTAAACCGTATCACCTCTCCACTGCTGGTGTTTGCCCTTCCCATCTACTTTGGCGTGAATAACAGCCTGACAATTTCATCGTTCTGGAACCTCCTCGGCCGCATCTACAACCTGCGCCAGGGCAAGCGCCTTTTTGGTCTTCTGAGTTCGGGCGAGCACATGGCCACAATCGTGGCCGGTTTTGCCGCGCCCTTGTTTGTCGCCCGTATCGGCACGATCAATCTTTATTGGATTGGGGCCGTCTTCATGGCAGCCACGGTCTTTGTGCTGCTCATCCTAAACCGCGAAAACTCCGACAAGATGGATGAGGTAGTTACTGAAAAGGGTGAGCGGACGCCGGCAACTGGGATGGGGGAGCTGCTGCGCGAACGGTACGTGATTCTCATCTTCGCCCTGTTCACGCTCTTCATCGTCGGTATCCTGATGGTCGGCAATATTGCTTATGCCGAGGCCCAGACGCGTTTTCCCACGGCCGAAGCGATGGCAACCTACATTGGCGTCTTCATGGGCATTTTTGGCGTGCTCAGCCTGATAGTGCAGTGGTTCATAGCTGGGCGAGCGCTGGACCGCTTCGGGGTGCGCTCGATGATTATTGCGACGCCTATTGGTCTATTTACCTTCATGGCCGCCTTTGCTCTCGTAGGCACCTTTACTCCCTGGACCAATGTCCTGTTTTGGCTGGCGGCGGGTGCTGCAATGTGGCAGGCCATTCTGGACGCGGTCGATTCGGCGGCCGTGAACCTCATGTACCAGCCGCTTCCGGCGCAGCTGCGCACGCAGGCGCAGACTACGGTCATTGGCATAGTGTATCCCGTGGCCATTGGCCTCTCGGGACTGCTGCTTATCTTTCTCTATGACGTGCTCGGCTTTGATTCGGTGCAGCTATCCTATGCCACGCTTATTGTCATCGGCATCTGGATATTCGTTGGTCTCCGTTTGGGACGAGCCTATCCGCGCCGCCTGCAGCAGGCACTGCAGGAACGTACGCTCGGCGGGCTGACTCTGGCCAAACCGGATCGGTCGAGCATGCCCGTCTTTGTCGAAGCGCTGGCAGGCAGCCAACCTGGTCCCGTCCTGTATGCCCTGGACATGATTTCCGAGGTCGCGCCGGAGCTGCTGGTAACCCACTTGCCGCCGCTGCTCAATCACCCCTCCGATACAGTGCGTATTGCCGCCCTGCATGAAATGGCTGATGTAACCTGGCCCGAGCAGCCCCCCGGGCTGGGCCCGATTCTGGACAACGGCGACGGCCCTGAGGTCAGAGCAGCCGCCCTGACTACCTGGTATGCCATTGACCCCCTGGCGGCGCGGAGACGGCTGGCTGAGTTAAGCGCTGACAGGCAGCCTGAGGTAAGGCGCGTGGCGCTGGCCCTGCAGCGCGTCCAGGAGGATCCGCAGGCCAGCCAGCAGGCGGCGGCCATGCTGCACGAATTGGCCGGCTCCGCCGCGCCTGAGGATCGCCGCCTCGCCGCCGCGGTCATTGGTGACACGGCCGTACCCGAAGATTACGCGCTCCTGCTGCCGCTTCTGGAAGATGACGATCCGGCTACGCAGCGGGCGGCTCTGGCGGCGGCAGCGCTGGCGCGCTATCCACAGGCCTGGCCGGTGATAATCCCTCTCCTGTCACGCCTGCACGCCCGGGCCGCCGCGCAGGGCGCCCTGGCCGCCGCCGGTGAGGAGATCATTCCCTATCTTGAAGCGGCGGCCGAGGCCGAGGCTGAGGCCCCGGTCCTGGCCGGAATCGCCGCTGTCTGCGGCCGTGTTGGCGGCCCTGAACCGGCGAACCTCCTGATGGGCTTCTTGGAACATCCCGATCCGCTTGTGCGCCACGAGGCGCTTCTTGCGCTCAACCGCTGCGGTGTGCAAGCCTCCCCGGAGACGGAAGCCATATTAAGTGAACGCCTGCGAGCCGAGGCCGCTCTAGCCGCCTTCTATACGGCCGCGGAAGCCGATATCGGTTCGGGCGAGTCACTCCTGTTGGTCGCCGATGCCCTGGAGCAGGCGCGGCTGCTGCAAACGGACAGCCTGCTGCTGCTGTTGGCTTTGCTTACCCAGCCGCAAACGGTGCTCAGTGCGCGAGAGGCTTTGCGGCCAGGCAGCCGCGATGCCGAGAAAGAATCCTACGCGCTCGAAGTCCTGGATATTCTGCTGGACCACGATTTTAAGCAGATGCTCTTTCCCTACTTTCAGGAGCTGGACAGCGCAGAGCGCCTGGTAGAGGTTCAGCGCACCTTTCCGCAAGAGCCATTGAGCCGCGAGGGACGCCTGGTTTCACTGCTTGAAACGCAGACGCAGCCGGTGGATAACTGGACACGTATCTGCGCCATTTATGCCCTGGGCCGGATGGGACAATCCGACGCCATCGACGCTATCACTGAGGCGGCGGGCCGCTGCCAGGACGATCTACTGCTGGTGGCGGCCGCACTTAACAGCCTGGATCTGCTGCATGCCGGCCCGGACAAACTTGCCGCGGCGAAGCCGCGTGATCTGCCGGCAGCCCAACTGCGCGAGCTGCAGCAGGGCGGGAGGGACATCCTTGCCAGGGCAGAACTTCTTAAGAACGTCGGAATCTTCGCCCAGGTGCCCAACGGGGTGCTGCGCATGATCGCCGGCGTGATGGAGGACGTCTCGGTGCCCAGCGGCCAGACAGTGATCCAGAAGGGCGAGCCGGGCAACTGCCTTTATGTGGTCGCTGACGGCGAGCTTAACGTGCATGATGGGGACCTCGTCTTTGAGACAATTTCGCGCGGTGCCGTCGCCGGTGAAATGGCCCTGCTGGATGCCCAGCCTCGCAGCGCCTCCATCACGGCCGTTAGCGACAGCCATTTACTGCGCCTGGACCAGGAGCCGTTCTACGATCTGCTTGCCGGCCAGCCGCAGGTAATGCGCGACTTGATGGCGCTTCTGTCGCTGCGCCTGCGCGAGCGGGCGGCCGACATGCCGGCTGCGGCCGCAGCGGAAGAGGCGGCGCGGCCGGTACTTCCCATTGTAGGCGCTCAACCCGGCATGAACAGCAGCGTCGCCGTCCAGGGACAGCTTATGGATCTGGACAAGGTGTTCGTCCTCAAAGGCGTGACGCTTTTTGGCCACAGCGATGATGAGCTGCTGGGGCAGCTTGCCGTGCTGGTCGAAGAGGTTGATCTCAGTGGGGGTGAGGTGCTGTTCGAGGCCGGCGATCCGGGGCGAAGCCTGTACATTGTTGCCGCCGGCCAGGTGCGGGTACATGTCGGAGAAAAGACGCTGGCCTATCTGGGTGAAGGGGAAGTGTTTGGCGAGATGGCCCTGTTGGAGTCTGAACCGCGCGCGGCCACGGTCACCGCCGTCGTCCCCACAACCTTACTGCGTCTGGACCAGCAGCCGTTCTTTGAACTGCTGGCCGCGCAGCCGGAACTGGCGCGCGACATCATTATCATGCAGTCACATCGCCTGCGCGAACGCCTCGTCGCCGCCCTGGCCGAATCAACCATAGTGTAGGCGCCGCCGCAAGGCGCTTGACAGGCATAGAACTTGTGTTCTATCCTGTCTTTATGTTAACAGATGACCAGGCGGAGGTTTTGATCTGCAGCGCGACCACAGCCGCCGGGCGACCCTGCCATTACCCCGCGGTAGCCGGCAGCGATCCGCCGCGCTGTGAGCTGCACGGCCGTTCCTGGCCCGAAAACGGCACGCCCGAAGAGACAGCCGCCTATTACGACGCCTACCTGAGCACGCGCTTCGCGCCGGGCGCCCTGGCGCAATTGGACAGAAGCGCCATTGATGAAGAGCTGAAGGTCGCGCGGGCGCTTGTAGGCGAGATACTGGATCAGCTTGTGGAGAAGGAGCAGCCCGCCAGCGAACGCAAGATATTCGTACCCATCGCCCTGCGCTGTCTCAAGCTCGTCTTTGACATGGCCCGCTACAAAGAAGCGCGCGGCGACAGCCGCGACTGGCGCCCGGTCCTCGACCGGCTCGCCGATGAGCTGGATAGTGAACTCTAGGGTGTTTGTGGCGCGGGACCGGCTGCCAGCCGCGCAAACAGCGCCTCCAGCCCGTCCAGATTGCGCTGCCAGTCGAGGTCGTAATGCGTGGTCATTTCCACGGTGATCGACGGAATATTCTGCGACGCCAGGTAATCGCTGGCATCGCCGCTGATCGCGTAGCGATTGAATGATGCCAGGTAAGGATAGCCGGAAGCCTGGTGAAAGACATTGGCGTATTCGATGCTCCGCGGACCGAGTACGCCGCAGCCGCCAGGGATAACGGCGTCCAGCGCGCTGTGCCAGAACAACACCAATTCCGGGTCAAGGGCCAGGAAATAGTCGCGCAGGGCGCCGCTTTCCGGTTCTGAAAAGGGGTAAGCTCCTGGATTGACGGACTCATTGCCCCACTGTGCCGTGGGCAGCCACTCACAGTCCCAATTGCGGTTCAGGTCCACGCTGTTGCCGTTGAAGCGGCCCGGTACCGTCTCCTCGCTCACATCGGTGCGGTCGAAGCCGGCCGTCTCTTGCGTGACCAGGTAAAGGCCATCCGGATTGGCGTTGGGGATCAGGTAGATAGTTAGCTCGGCCGGGATCAAATCCGGAAAGGCGACAAAATGATCGCGCAAGGCATAGGCCAGCAGCGCCGTATTCCACTCGTAGCCCCCGTGCATGCCGCCCACGAGAATTACCGTCACCGGACCGTCACCGAAGGCATAACTCAGAATGGGAATCTGGCACAGCGCCGAATAGCCGGCGACGGCCGCGCCCCGCGGCACGGCTACCGGCTGGTGCGGGCAGGGCACGCCGTTGGCCAGGTGGGGCAAGTTGTTATTGTCAAGGGCGGTTGGCGCCGCCACCGGCGCGGCCGCTGCTGGTTCTGCGGCCGCCAGCTCCAGGGCGGCGGCCCAGTCACCGCTGCGGGCGGGAATAACGAGTTCCCAGCCTGGCTGTATCACGCTCTGGTGCGCAATCAGTTCGTTTGCCAGCATGACAATCTCGGCCGGCACGCCATACCTCTCGGCGATGCCGATCAGCGTTTCGCCCGCTTCGACGATATGAACGAGCGGCTCCGGCGTGGGAGTGGGTGTAAGGGCGGATGCTGGCGGTTCGGTCGTGGGCGGCACCGCAGTTGGCAGCGTCGCCACGGGCAGCGTCGCCGTCGATGCTGCTGGCGCTCTATTAGTTGGCAAAGGCGCGGCAGCAGCCTGCGCAGCGGCCGGCTTCACCGCCGGCGAATTCGAGGGCGTACCCACGCTTTCATCCAGCGATACGGTACTGCAGGCGGACGCCAGCCATAGGTTGAGCGCCAGAACAGCCAGAATGCGGCAGCGGCCGATCTTTTTCGCCAGGTTCATGGTTCAATTCTCCGCTGCCGTTTAGCGCGCGCGTGCGGGCGGAATAAGCGCATGCCCAGACTATAACCGAAGTCGCCCGGCCGCCACAGCCCGCAGGACAAGATTTCATTTTGCTTGCTCAAGAAAGGAGATTGAATTGCCGGGCGCATTGCCGAATGCAGCGCGTAGTGTTATGGTCTGCGCTTCAATCCGCCTGGCGCCGATCCCCCGCGGCGGGCAGCAGCCATGAAGACGCGCATCACGGCCGAGAGCCACCCCTTCGTCCTTCGCCCCAACCATACCCTGCTGCTGCTGGCCGTTCCCGTTTTCTTCTCCCTGATCGCCGAGCCGCTGACCGGCCTGGTGGATACCGCCTTTGTGGCCCGCCTGGGTGCGGAAGAGCTTGCCGCCCTGGGCGTCGGCACCTCGGCGCTCTCCAGCATTTTCTGGATCTTCAACTTCCTGGCCATCGGCACACAGACCAATGTCGCGCAGGCCCTGGGCCAGGACGAAGTCGACCGCGCCCGGCGCGTCACCAGCCTGGCCCTGCTGCTGAGCCTGCTGGCCGGCCTTATGCTCATATTCGCCGGCTGGCTGCTGGCGCCCTGGATCGCGGAGCTGCTAGGCGCGTCCGGCCAGATGCAGGCCCAGGCCGCGCTGTATATGCGCGTGCGCCTGCTGGGCGCACCGGCCATGCTGGTCCTGCTTACCGCCTTTGGCGCCCTGCGCGGTATGCAGGATATGCGCTCGCCGCTGTGGGTCGCCGTCGCTGTGAACGCCCTCAATATTGTGCTGGACGCGCTGCTTATTCTTGGGTATGGACCCATACCCGCCTATGGCATCGCCGGCGCTGCGGGAGCCAGCGCTTTCGCTCAGACTCTGGGCGCCATCTGGGTATTCGCCGTCGTGTGGCGCACGCTGGGCCTGACGACCAGCTTTGAATTGAGCGAGGCGCGGCGGCTGCTGCAAATCGGCGGCGATCTCTTTTTACGCACCGGGCTGCTGACGCTCTACCTGCTGCTGGCCACGCGCGTGGCCACACAGGCCGGTGCGCAGTCGGGCGCCGCGCACCAGGCGATCCGCCAGTTCTGGCTTTTCGCCGCTCTCGGCCTGGATGCGCTGGCGATCACGGCCCAGTCGCTGGTAGGTTTCTTTATCGGCTCGGGTTCGACGGCGCAGGCGCGGCGAGTGGCGGCCTACAGCTGCGCCTGGGGCCTGCTGTTGGGCGCGCTGCTCGGCGCGGGTATGTGGCTGGGTCGGGCAGCCGTGGCCGCGCTGCTCGTGCCCGTGGCGGCGCAGGCAGTCTTCTTCGCGCCCTGGCTCGTCGCCTCGCTGGTCCAGCCGGTCAACTCCCTGGCTTTTGTCACGGACGGCGTGCACTGGGGCACGGGCGACTTCGCTTATCTGCGCAACGCGGTCTTTATTGCTACCCTGGTCGGCGCCGCGGGCCTGTGGTTGGTTGACCCTGCCAACCCGCGGGCGCTGTTGTGGGTCTGGCTGGCCACGGCCGTCTGGATCTTCATTCGCGCCGCCTTCGGCGTACTGCGCATCTGGCCCGGCATCGGCCGTGCGCCGCTGCGCGCCGCGAATGTGGCACAACGTGCTACGTTGTGAGGTGCTGCCAACCCGCAACCGGGCCGGTTGCCCCACAACGCGCCGCG
>JBJYWX010000404.1:0-4483 GCA_046259695.1 Promineifilaceae bacterium (SeqCode)
CGCCGCAGGATCAGGCGCTGGACCAGGCGCTGGAAATGCTCTATGGCGAAGGTGGCGAACTGGGCGACCTGAGCGACTCCGCGCCGGATATTGCCCGCTGGCTGGGCGATATCCGCGGCTATTTCCCGGATAACGTGGTACGCATCATGCAGCGCGACGCGCTGGATCGCTTCAAGCTGCGGCGCGTGCTGGAGCAGCCGGAACTGCTGGCGGCGATTGAGCCCGATGTGCAGCTCGTGGCCGACATTCTGGCCCTGCGGCGCACGATGCCGGTGCAGACACGGGAGACGGCGCGCGCCGTGGTGCAGCAGGTAGTTGACGACCTACGCGAAAAACTGCGTTACCCGCTGGAGCAGGCGATCAAGGGCAGCCTGGACCGCGCCACGCGCACGCGGCGACCGCGTCTGAAAGAGATCAACTGGCAGCGCACGATCTACAAGAACCTCAAGCATTACCAGCCGGAGCAGCGCACCATTGTTCCGGAAACGCTGGTCGGCTACGGCCGGAAGCGCTCCTCCCTGCGTGATATCATCATCGCCCTGGACACCAGCGGCTCGATGGCCCAGTCAGTCGTCTACGGCAGCATTTACGCCGCGGTGCTGGCCTCTATCCCCGCGGTCACGACCAGGCTGGTGATGTTCGACACGAGCGTGGTCGATCTCAGCGAGGCGCTCAACGATCCGGTTGAGCTCGTTTTTGGCATTCGCCTCGGCGGCGGCACCCATATCGACAGGGCCATCGCCTACTGCCAGGGGCTGATCGGCCGTCCACAGGATACCGTGCTGGTGCTGATCAGCGACCTGTATGAAGGCGGTGACAAGGCCAGCCTGCTGCGCCGCCTGGCGGAGCTGGCGGCCGGCGGCGTGCAAGTCGTGCTCCTGCTGGCGCTGAACGATAAGGGCGCGCCGCGCTTTGACCGTGAAATCGCTGCCGAGCTGGCAGCCTTGGGACTGCCGGCCTTCGCCTGCACGCCCGCTCTCTTCCCAAACCTGATGGCCGCCGTGCTAGAAAAGCGCGACCTGCGGCAGTGGACGGCCGTGCAGGGGGTGGTGACCGCGCCGGATAACTAGGTTAACAGTCTGGCCTGACTGACCACTGGCTCACTACCCACTGCCCATCCCGGCCCCTCGCCTCCTTCGCGCCACCTGCTGCTTGCCACCTGTACCCCCTCCGCCCCATTTTGTGCTATCATGGCCTGTGGTTTGGAGCCCGATTCTGGCTTCACATTAACACGTTCGTAACCTAGTTTCTTAACAAGCGGAGAGTTCAATGAGTACCCTGAAGGAAATGATCCCTGCCGGCGTCATCACCGGCGACAATGTGCAGAAAGTGTTTGCCTATGCGCAGGAGCATGAGTTCGCCCTGCCTGCGGTGAACTGCACCGGCACCAACACGGTCAACGCGGCGATGGAAACGGCCGTAAAAGCCAATGCCCCGCTCATGATCCAGTTTTCCAGCAGCGGCGCGCTCTTTTATGCGGGCAAATCGCTGCCTGACGAAAACATGGCGGGCGCGGTGGCCGGCTCGGTGGCGGCGGCGATGCACGTGCACGAACTGGCGCCGAAGTACGGCGCTTACGTTATGCTGCACACCGACCACTGCCCGCGCAAGCGCCTGGCCTGGCTGGACGGCCTGCTCGACGTGGGCGAGGAGTTCTACCAGGCGCACGGCGTGCCGCTCTACAGCTCGCACATGATCGACCTTTCGACGGAGCCGATCGAGCAGAACATTGAGACCTGCAAGAAGTACCTGGAGCGCATGAGCAAGATCGACATGACGCTCGAGTTCGAGCTGGGCATCACCGGCGGTGAAGAGGATGGCATCGACCATTCCGGCGTCGACAGTTCGCGCCTGTACACCCAGCCCGAGGATGTCGCCTACGCCTATGAAGAGCTGAGCAAGGTCAGTGACCGCTTCACCGTGGCCGCGTCCTTCGGCAACGTGCACGGCGTCTATAAGCCGGGCAATGTCAAGCTGACGCCCAAGATCTTGCGCGATTCGCAGCTCTACGTGCAGGAGAAATACGATACGGAAGACAAGCCGATCTATTTCGTCTTCCATGGCGGCTCCGGCTCCACACCGGACGAGATCGCCGAGGCTATCAGCTACGGCGTGATCAAGATGAACATCGACACGGACACCCAGTGGGCGATGTGGGATGGCGTGCTCCATTATTACAAGGAATTCGAGCCCTACTTGCAGACCCAGCTTGGCAATCCGGAAGGGCCCGACGCGCCGAATAAGAAATACTATGACCCACGTGCCTGGCTGCGCTATGGAGAACAATCTTTTGTCGCGCGTATGGTCCGCGCCTGCGAAGAGCTGAATAACGTTAATACGTTGGGGTAAGCAGTAGAGTAGGGCAAGATTCCAACTTGACGGCGAGATGGGACCTTGCCCTACACCTTTAAAGATGGATTCTTGCCCCACCCCCTGGGCAGATGGCTGATTACATTAAGCCGCTGGTCGCGCAAATGAACGCGGCGTCGAATCCCGAAGCGGCGGCGCCGATGGCCGCCTATATGCGCGACCAGTTTCCCTTCCTGGGCCTTAAGTCGGCGGCGCGCCGGGCAATTCTACAAGCGTTTCTGGCCGAACATGGCCCACCGGACGCGCAGGACGCCGCCGGCGTGGCGCGGGCCCTGTGGGCGCTGCCGGAGCGCGAGCACCAGTACAACGCCATGGATATCCTGCGGCGCCAGCGCAGCAAACTCGACCCGCAGTTCGTACCCCACCTCGAATGGCTGCTTACAACTAAATCGTGGTGGGACACGATAGACGGGCTGGCGGGCTGGGTCGCCGGCGCGCTTTTCGCCGCCTATCCTGCCGCCCGGGAATCGGCCGTCGCCGCCTGGCGCGGGAGTGACAACATCTGGCTGCGGCGTACCACGCTGCTTTTTCAACTGAAATACAAAGATAAAACGGATGTCCCCCTGCTCTTCTCGCTCATCGAGGAGAACCGGGACGACAATGAGTTCTTCATTCAGAAGGCCATTGGCTGGGCGCTGCGCGAGTATTCCAAGACAGACGAAATGGCCGTGCGTGATTTCGTGGCGCGCACCGGCTTATCTCCCCTGGCGGGGCGCGAGGCGCTCAAATGGCTCACGCGGCAGGAACAGCGCCGCCTCAAATCGTGATATTATGTCAATACAGCAGTTCATCCAACTTATGCCCAAGGTGGAACTGCACGTTCACCTGGAAGGATCGATACGGCCGGCGACGCTGCTGGCGCTGGCGGAGCGCAACGAAGTTTCGCTTCCGGCAGAGAGCGTGGAAGAGGTGGAGGCGTGGTACACGTTCACCGATTTCGCTCATTTTGTGCAGATCTACTTCGCCATCTGTGACTGTCTGCGCACGGCCGAAGATTTCGAGTTGATCACGCGCGAATTCCTGATCGGCCAGGAGGCACAGAACATCCGCCACAGCGAGGTTATCTTCACGCCCTATACGCATCACGCGCACGTGCCGATGGATGAGCAGCTCGCGGCGATCAATGCCGCGCGTGCCTGGGCGGAGGAGGAGCTTGAGGTAACGATGCTCCTGATTCCGGACATCTCGCGCGACATACGGCCGATTGAACACAGTCTGGAAGTGGCCCGCTGGGCGATCGCCAACCAGAACAACGGCATCTGCGGCCTGGGTTTAGGCGGTCCGGAGATAGGCAATCCACCGGAGCTGTTCCGCGAGGCGTTCGCCCTGGCGCAAGAAGCCGG
Organism: Promineifilaceae bacterium (SeqCode); assembly: GCA_046259695.1. GTDB lineage: Bacteria > Chloroflexota > Anaerolineae > Promineifilales > Promineifilaceae > JAACFF01. The sequence goes on from JBJYWX010000404.1 coordinate 3,714, forward strand.
CCTGCCCGCCCTTCCCCACGCCGGGGAAACGGTAGGTCCGGCCAGCATGCGCGGCGCACTGGACGCCCTGCATGCGCGGCGGATCGGCCACGGTGTACGCTGCCTGGAAGATGCGGAGCTGGTAGCTGAGCTGCGAGAAAGGCAAATTCCGCTGGAAGTATGCCCGAGCAGCAATGTCTGTCTGGGCGTCACCCCCAGCCTGGAAGAGCATCCTTTGCCGCGCCTCTTAGAAGAAGGCCTTTACGTGACCGTCAATTCTGACGACCCGCCGATGTTCAATACCACCCTGACCGAGGAGTATGAACGTATCCAGGATGCCTTTGGTTTCGACATCAAACAGCTCAAACGGCTGGTTTTTAATGGGCTGCAAGCCAGCCTGCTGCCTGAAACACAGCGCCGCCGCCTGGCGCAGGAATTCGTCGTCGAATTCGCCGAACTGGACCACCGCCTGGGCCCGAGCCATGTTTAGTAGCCAACAATCATTTGCCAATTACCACGGCTGAGGCCGGTTTCCAGACCACGCCCGACTGGCGGGCAGGGTTCAGTGAGCAGTGTTCAGTGAGCAGGGTTCAGTGAGCAGGGTTCAGTGGGCAGGGTTCAGTGGGCAGTATGCAGTGGGCAGTATGCAGTGGGCAGTATCCAGTGAGCAGTATCCAGTGAGCAGTATTCAGTGGGCAGTATTAAGTGGGCAGTATGCAGTGGGCAGTATGCAGTGGGAAGTATTCAGTGGGCAGGGTTCAGTGGGCAGTATTCAGTGAGCAGTATTCAGT
>JBJYWX010000405.1:0-15797 GCA_046259695.1 Promineifilaceae bacterium (SeqCode)
GCGACCCGGCAGCAGCGCTATCGTTACCTATCAATGGCAGTCAGGCGACGGCAATGATACCGGGCTGGTCGCGGAGAACAGCTTTACGACCATTTACACCGCGCCAGGCACCTACTTCCCCACGGTGACGGTGGCCGATGCCAACGGCTTGAGCGACAGCGCCAGCAGGACGATCACGATCAATGCCCAGCTCAATGGCGTGGCCTGGACACTCAGCGACACGCTGCCCGGCACGTCGATCACGCTCGAAGCTGGCAACGGCACGCTGTCCGGTTTCGCCGGCTGTAATACCTACAACGGCACATTCAGCAGCACGCTGATGGCCGGACCGACGAACAATATTACTGTTGGCCCGCTGCGGACCACGAGCATGGCTTGCTCCGAAGAAATCATGGACCAGGAGCAGGCGTACCTGGCCAATTTGGAGTCGGCCAGCAGCTATACGATCAGCGGCTCGACGCTGACGCTGACCACGGCCGGCGGCCCGCTGGTTTTCAACGCGGCCATCGCCGTACCCTTGCCTGCGGTTGAATAGCAGCCGCGCCCATCTGCGGGTGCTGTGCACAAGGAAGTAAGCTGTGATAAAAAGGATTGGGGCCTTCGCCCCAATCCTTTTTTGCGCTCGCAAGGAGCGTACATCCGATGCCATTGAGAGAATATGCGGCGCGGCCTGTTCTGGTTTTGCTACTGACTGCCCTTCTTCTATTCGGGTGTGATAACCCGGCGCCCCCTGACCGCGACGTCATCTTCCAGCAGTCGACGCTTGAGGCGCTGCAATCAGGGGAGTACGATGGGCAGGTGACTTATAGTGAGCTGGAGCAGCATGGCGATTTTGGTCTGGGCACGTTTCACGCGCTTGATGGCGAGATGGTAGCGTTTGATGGTGGCGTCTACCAGGTAACGGCCGATGGCGTGGCCCACGAGGTGGAGGATAGCAGCCGCACACCGTTCGCGGTGATGACCTACTTTGACGCCGACCAGGCGGTGGCATTGCGGGAGGCGGTCGCCTGTCCGGAATTGGGCGAGTTGATTGATGCGCAACTGCCGGACCTAGCCCTGCCCTACGCGATCAAAGTTTCGGGCAATTTTGAGTCGTTGACGACCCGCAGTGTACCGCGGCAGGAGAAGCCCTATCCACCGCTGGCCGATGTAATTGCCGTTCAGCCCACCTTTGAGTTTGTTGATGTAAAGGGCGTCATGGTTGGCTTTCGCCTGCCGGACATCATGGACGGCGCCAACGCGACCGGTTACCATTGGCATTTCCTGACCAACGATCGCACTTCCGGCGGCCACGTGCTGGTATGCCGCACGGCGGACGTTCTCATCGAAATCGATCAGGCCGATGAATGGCAGGTGAAACTGCCCGGCAGCGCAGTAGGGGCGGGTTCCCGTACGCGCCCGGCACCGTACCCGCCCGGCGCTGGCAGAGAGTAAAAGTAATCCAGGTAGTAAATCGAACGATGAGTAGGTGGCAGGCATTCCTGGCGTGGTTGGGTCTGGTAAGGCCGGAAAAGGAAGCGCCGGCAGAGGCGCAGGCGCAAAGAAAGCTAACAGAGCGTGCAGGCGGCACGCGTGCCGTGCGTGAGATTCCGCCGCCGGTGCATAAGCGGATATCGTTGATCATTCACAATCCTTCTGTGCCCGGCAGCGGCAAGACGCTCAACGATTTGCTGGGCTGGCATGATCCCGATCGTCTAACGGCCGAGTTCATTGCCGATATTCGCGAAGTAAGCTACGGCTACGCCAACTATGAGATCGCCGAGCGTATCCTGGTCGACGATTTCCCGCGCAAGGCGGATGGTTTTCGCTATACGGCGGCGGACTACATGCGTAACTGGCAGCGGCGCGGCGGTTTTCACCAGCCGGATGGCGTGGATTACCAGGCGCTGCTGGACGAGTTCGATATGATCGCCAAGGTGGACAGCGGCGTGATCGACGAGTTCTGGCTCTTCGCGTTTCCCTATGCTGGTTATTACGAGTCGATCATGGCCGGGCCGGGCGCCTTCTGGTGCAACGCGCCGCCGCTGGCCGGCACGAGCCACGCCTCAAAGCGCTTCATTATCATGGGCTTTAATTTCGAGCGCGGCGTGGGCGAGATGTTGGAGGCATACGGCCACCGTGCGGAATCGATCATGGAGCGCGTCTTTTCTGATAAGCGGGGCAGCGATAACCTGTGGCAGCGCTTTATCCGCCATGAAAGCACCCACCCCGGTCGGGCCGAGGTGGGCAACATTCATTTCGCGCCTAACAGCGCCCGAGATTACGACTGGGGCAATCCCACGCCGGTACCCACACGCGCGCCGAACTGGCTTAACTTTCCCGATCTGGACGGGAGCACGGAAGTGCAAACGGCCGCTTCCTGGGGGAAGGGCGATATCCGCGGTCACCATACGTGGTGGTTCCGGCACCTGCCGCACGTGCAGGGCCAGGCTGGCGGTATCGCCTATAACTGGTGGCAATATATTGTCGATCCCAATTTAGTCTAGGTGAGCGGCTGCCGGAAAGCCGGCCGCGGTCAGCGGCGAGATAAGGTGTAAAGCTGTTGCGCCTGCGCTTCTATACTTGCCCGCAAGGCCAGCTTCTCCAGCCAGCTGCCGGGGATATGCGCAGCGCCGTAATAGGCGCCGGCTAACTGCCCGTAAACGGCGGCCGTGGTGTCGGCATCATCGCCCAGGTTAGCCGCTAACAGGCAGCCCTCCCGGAAATCATCGCTGTGATGGAAAGCCCATAAAGCGGCTTCCAGCGATTTGACCACGTAACCGCTGCCCTTTATTTCCGGCGGCCGCCGTTCCTTGAATGAACCGGCGGCGATTTCTTGAATTTCGGCTGTGAGCAGGGGGTGTGACTGCCAGTACCCGGCCACGGGCGCGAAGAAAGGAGAAAGCAGCGTTTCTTTGTTTTCGCCCAGCAAGGCCCCGGCGATCAGGCCGCCAAAATAGCGGCAGGCATCCAGGCAGGTCGCCGCGCCATGCGTCGTCCGCGAACTTTGCGCGGATTGTTCGATGGCCTGAGTGGGATCAAGGGCGTAGAACATCGGCACCGGAGCCAGGCGCATGATCGATCCGTTGCCCGCGGAATAAGGGTCGGAAGAGCCTGAAAACGGGTCACCACTTTCCAAATAGCGGTGCAGGGCGCTCCTGACAGTATGGCCGATGTCGAAGCAGTGCCCGGTGCTGCTCAAGTGGCCGTCGCGGTACCAGCGCAGATAGCGATCCATCTGGTCGGCGGCGTCAAAACCCTGCCTGGCGACCAGGCTCTCGCCCAGACAGAGCGCCATGGAGGTGTCATCGGTCCATTGGCCGGCCAAGAGGCCGAACGGGCCGCCGCCTACCATGTCGTCGATTGGCGCAAAGGAGCCCGGCGTCATAAATTCCAGCGCCGAGCCCACGGCATCGGCTGTGGCCAGACCTAACAAACTGCCAAGATAGCGATCTAATGTTTCCATGGCATGATCTTACTGCTTCCGCCTTGCTGCAACCACCAGCACAAGGCATGCAGCCGTCCGGTCGGCAGGTGGCCAGGAAACCGATTAGAAGCGCCGATGTCCCTTTCTACTATAAGAAAGATAAGGTCACTGCTGCTGCGTGTGGCTGAGCGGCTGCAGCGTGGCTTGCGGCTCGGGCTTGCTGCTGGCCGGCGCGCTGCTGCCGGCCGGAGCGCTGCTGCCGGATGGCGCCTTGCGCGACGACCGTTTCCTGGCCTGCAGATACTCCGCGCCATAGAAGCTGCCGATGACAAAGACGGCCGCCAAGAGCTGCAAGAGTATGCCCTGCCAGGTGGCGAAGAGCCCAAACCAGAGACCGGCCCAGTAGGGCAAGGTGAGCCCGCGAATGGGCGAGATGCCCATCCAGCCCACGGCCTGCAGCACATGTACCGTCTTGCCCACCATCGTCACCAAGACGACGCCGATCAAGATGCCGGTGTAGATTAACATCTTCTTGTACGGCAGGCGCTGCTGCACGCGGAAAGTGATTACGCCGACAATAAGGACGGCAACCGAACCCAGGGCGACGCCCTCCAGGACGGTCGCTGTACCGGCATCCAGCACAAGCGCCTGCAAAAAGAGCACCGTTTCAAAGCCCTCGCGGTACATACTGGTGAAGCCCAGCAGCACGAGGCCCAGGAACTGGCCCGTCTCCGCGGTCAGCAGGCGCCTTTTCTGCTGGTGAAATCCTTTCATCCAGTCGGTCCAATATGTCTTGTGGAAGAACCAGTTGGTGATCAACAGGAGAATGGCGATGGCGATCAGCGAGACCACGGCTTCCAATTTCTCGCCGTAGCGGGAGAGGGAGGTCAGCACGACCTGGGCCAGCCACCAGGTAAGGGCCGTAGCGGCCAGGGCCAGCAGCACGCCCATGACCATGGGGCGGCGGTACCGTTTGTAAATGCCGACCATGCTGGCCATGAGCGCGGCCAGAATGACCACAGATTCCAGCCCTTCGCGGAAAACAATGATTCCGGCGTTGGTGGCAACCGCCGCGGGCGAGCTGGGCAGATCGCCCAGCGTGAGCTGCGCCTCTTCCAGGGCATCGTCCAGCTCGGCGCGCACGGCGCCTATGGTGGCCGGGTCCGCCTGCAGGGCGATCACCTGCGCCAGCCCGTCTTGCCCGTTGTAGCCCTGCCAGAAGAGCCCGTCTATCTCGGCTACCAGGTCCGGCGTGAAGGCCAGCAGGCGCGGTTCGGGACCAAAATCAAAGATGGCGTACGCTTCTAGCCGCGAAGATTCGGCCAATTTGTAATCGCCGGCGCGCACGGCCGCTTCGACCTGATCGAGTACCGAGGCCAGGACATCAAAGTCGGCGTCGCTGTTTTGTTCCAACCACTGCGGTGGAAAAAGCGCTGCCAGCCCGCCGGTGATCGTGGCCACATCCGCGTTCATTTGTTCCACCGGCACCACGGACTCCTTGCGGTTCGCGGCGCGCAGGTTGGCGGCGACGTCTTCTATTTGCGCGGCCAGGGCGGCCGTTTCTGCGGGATCGGTTTCTTGCAACGTGAGCTGTAAATCGGCGAAGGCGGCCGATGCTCCATCCATGAAGGTGATCGCTTCCTGGATTTCAAAATCCTGCATCACGACGCCATCGGTCACGCCGCGTCCGTATTCCACGGGCACTAGCGACAAGTAGCGCTGCAGCTGCCCGGCGCGCCGCGCCTGCTCATCTGCCGACAAGGGGGCGGCGCGAAAACCGCGCAGCGCCTCGCCCAGCCTGCTGAAAAGAGTGCTGACCTGCGCCTCGTCACCATGAAGAACAGCGTCCAACAAGGCCGCGAAATGGGCGGAGAGATCGCAGCCGTTCTCCGCAGCCGCCAGCGCCGCCTGCGGTTGGGCGGGACAGGTACCCGCCTCTTCCATCTGTGCGGCGTAGGCGGGCAGCAGGATTTGCCAGTAAGCGCCGGCCACGGCCGCCGCTTCGGCGCGGCGCTCAATGACCAGCCCGCTATCGGCGGCGGTGCTCAGCAGCGACGTGGTGCGCGCCTGGTAGGTGTCCAGCAGGTCTGCATCCACCTGCGCCAGCACCGTTTCGACATCCATCTCCCCTAATTGGTTCACGGCCAGGGTAGCTTCGGCATTAGGGCGCACAAAGCGCGTGCTGGGGCGGTAGTCGCGCACCAGCAGCCACTGCTGGGCGGCCTCTTTGTCACCGGCGCGAATGGCCTGCTGCAGTTGTTCGTACGCGCCCCAATAGACAGCGCCCTGGATGGCGCCGGACGCCGCAGCCAGAGCGGGGGCATCCCCGGCGGCTACGGCGCTTTCGCTCCGCTCAAATGCACTGTTGATACGCGCTCGCACCGGCTCGGAAAAGGCGGTGAACTGTTCCCGCGCCACCTGGCGGCCCGACTCGATGGCGGCAAGCGCCGCCTCCTTGTCCGCCAGCAGCAAGGCGTGCTGGGCGTCGAAGAGCGCTTCGCCCACGGCGTCGGCCGTTTGCCAGGGAGCCGGTGGTTCGGGTTTGGCCTCCTGGGCCAGAAGCGTGCTGCTGGTGAAGAGTGCCAGCAAAATGCCGAGTGTTAAACGCCACCCTTTTCTAATCATCGGAGATCACTCCTCTATCGTAATTTTGAGCTGCGCCGCGACCTGGGCAACCTGGCCGGCAAGGCTGGTGGCCTTGTCCTGGGCCTCGGTGCCGAAGAGTTCGGCCTGCCTGGCGTTAAAGATCTCCCCCGCCAGCTCCTGGTTGTAAAGATCATCGACATAGCCGCGCAGGTCGGCGAAGCCGTCAACAATCTGCGCGTGCTGGTCCGGATCGGCTTCTTCGACCAAAACGGATACATTGTCATAGGCCACGTTCAGCCCATTGAGGATATTGGTGATATCGAAAAGGCGGCTGGAGCCGATGAAGGCGACTTCCTCGCTCGTCTCACCCGCGACGTAGGCGGACAGTTTCCACTGCTCGAAATATTCGTTCATCGTCGGGATCATCACCACGAGGGCGGTGAAGGCGTCGCTGACGGTGGGCTGCCACACTTCGATGGCGGCGATCATCTGCGCGGTGGCGTCGTCCAGGCCGGCGCTGGCGCCCAGCAGCATATTGGCCTCAGGAAGCGCCTCGCCCAGTTCAATGGTTCCGCTGCCGTCGAGATCCACGGCCAGGCCGGTGTACTCCTCGGTAGTGCCCCAGATCGTGGGTTCGAGCAGCGAGTGGAAGAAATTGCCAGGGCTGTCCAGCTCACGGCCGTCGGGCAGTTCCAACACCCATTCGCGCGCCTCGGAGGGTGCTTCGGCCTTGCTTGGGCCGGCATCGATCCAGACGTCGTAGGAAGCCAGGGACGGCACGCCGGCGATGATGCCCTCATCTAGTTCGTAATATTGGCTGGCCGTGATCCAGGCGGCCTTGGCATCGCTCACCAGCCCGGCCAGCTCATCAGGATTCGCGGCCCAGGCGGCTTCGTAGTCAAAGCCGTATTCGGCCATCAGGTCATAGTATGCCTGGGCAGTCTGGTGCAGGTCGGAAGCGCCGGCCTGCATCTGGACGGCGTTTTGCATGGCGTAGGTTTTGACGGCGTCCAGGTTAGCGGACGGCCCGTCCGCCGGCGCGGAAGCGACTTCCGCGGGTGCGCTCTGGCTGCAGGCGGACAAAGTGAAAAGCAGTAAAACAGCGCTAACAATAAAGCTTCTCGTGCTAAGCATAAAACCTCCGAAACATTACGGCCGCAAGCGGCGGCAATAAGGTTTGGTTATAGATCCTATTAAGTTTCATTATGGGTGGTTGCGAATTTAAAAGAAAGGAAGGTAGTTAACTTGATGCTTTACTACCTGAAAAAACATTGTTAACCGGCGATCAATTTCCGGCCACAATAAGCTAAAGTGGAGGCGGCCTGCTGGCAGAGGTGCGAGGAAATAGGCGCTAGCAGGGTAAGGGTTGTTTGATTAGGGCTGGCGCAAATAGGCGATCGTTTGCGGGCCTTCGGGCATGGCGCAGATGCGGGCCTGGGGGCCGATCTCGGCCAGGAGTTGTTCAACCGTGGCTTCGATGCTTGCACAGGGCGTTAACAGGGCACGGCGAATCTGGCTCTCGCTCAGCCCTTCGCTGTAGATGTGCACGGTGGCCCGCTGCTGGATCATAGCCTGGATCTGCACCTGCCATTGGTCTTGCTCGCCGAAATCGGGCCGGGCGAGCATGTCCAGCACGCCCTGCGGGGAGCCGCCCTCGGCGAGCAGTTCGGCGTAACGGCCGTGATCGGGAATGCCATCTTCACAGGCGGCGGCCAAGATGATATGCCCGCCGTCGCGTACGATGCGCGCCGCGGCGCTCATGCCCTTGACGGTCTGGTATAGGTTCTGGTCGAGGGGAAAGCCGCTGTTGGTGGTGATGACGATGTCGTAAGGTTCATCCACAGCGGTCATCGCCTGCTCGCGTACAAAGGCCCGCCCGGCCTGATGCGCGGCCAGCATCTCCCCGGCGAAGACGGCCGTGATTTGCTTCTTCTCGTTCAGGGTGACGTTGAGCAGGAAGGTGGGATCGGTCATTAAGGCCGCTTCCCGCATTTCTTCCCAGATCGGATTCTCCTCGCAGATGCCCCACGTGGCTAGGGTGTGGGCGATCATCTCACGGCCGTGGTTGGAAAGCACGCTTTCGGCCCCTGTCACAGCGGGCATGATCGCTTTCGGTCCGCCGCTGAAGCCGGCGAAGAAGTGGGGCTCGATGAAGCCGGTCAGGATGCGCACGTCCGCCTCCATCAGGTGGCGATTGACGCGCAGCGGGTTGCCAAACGACGTGTGGCCCAACGCGACCAACTGCGCATTGTCGTTGCCGTCATGCTGCAGGCAGCGGTAATTCTCGTAGACGGCCTCACCGAGCAGGACGCGCATTTCGGCCGCGGTTTGCGGGCGGTGCGTGCCCAGGCCGTTGAGCAGGGTGATATCCTCGCGGCGCACGCCGGCGCCTTCTAACTCGGCTAGGAGGACAGGCATAATCAGCTGGTTGGGCGTGGCGCGCGTGATATCGCTGTGGACAATCGTGACGGTGTTGCCCGGATGGACTAACGCGGCCAGGGGAGTGGAATTGATCGGCGCGCGTATGGCGTCCAGCAGCGCCTGCCGCTCTTCGGCGATGCCGGGTAGGGCCGGCGCGGCAACAACGTCTGTCTGGTCAGGCAGATTAACGGTCAGGCCGGAACGGCCGTAGGCAAGATCGACGTTCATGGGGTAGGTTGCAAGTGCCAGAATGCAGCCCGTTGGTATTCAGCTGCTAGACGCCGGCGTTGCTGAGATCGTAGATGGCCAGGCGAATGGACTCGGCCAGAGAATGGTGCTCGGCGCCGAATTCAAGCAGGGCATCTTCCAAGCGCTCGCGCAGCGTTTCATGATGGGCATCCGGATCATCCTGGTATTTTTCGATATGCAGGGCGACGTCATCCAACGTCGCCTGCTGCGCCTCGCTCACCGTGCTCTTGGTGATCTCATCTTGCAGGTTGGCTACCGATCGCTTCGCTTCTTCCATTTGTGATATTATACTCCACTCGAGCAGATGCTTTCTTTCCTGTAGCTTACCCCAGAGTAGAAGCGACTGCCAAGCATGTCTTGAATAAAAGCCAGACCGGCAGCGGAATTTTGCCGGCAAGCAAAAGGAGAATCCGCATGACGACAGCAACCTCTACGACAATTGGCGGCTACCTGGCCGCGCGCCTGCAGCAAATCGGCTTGCGCCATTATTTCGCAGTGCCAGGCGACTTTAATCTTGTCTTGCTCGACGAACTGTTGAAAAACGAGAGCATGCAGATGATTTCCTGCTGCAACGAGCTGAACGCCGGCTATGCGGCCGATGGTTACTGTAGGGCCACGGGAGGGCCGGCGGCCGTTGTCGTGACTTACAGCGTTGGCGGATTGAGCCTGCTCAACGCCGTGGCCGGCGCCTATGCCGAAGATCTACCGGTCATTGCCGTGTCCGGCGGCCCTAACACCAATGCTACAGCCGAAAACGAACTGCTGCACCATACGCTGGGCAAAGTGGATTATGAATACCAGCGGGAGATCTTTGGCCATGTAACCGGCGAGTCAATCATTGTGCGCAATACGACCGACGCGCCTTACCAGATCGATCATGCCCTTGATACCGCGCTGCGTCTTAACAAGCCGGTCTATCTTGAAATTGCCAGTAATATCGCCGGCCTGGCGGTGCCGCCTCCGGCACCAAAGTCGATTGCCCGGCCGGCCGACAGCGATCGACATTCGCTTGCAGCGGCGGTCGAACACGCGGCAGAGCTGCTTAACGCGGCTAATAAGCCGGTGTTGGTGGGCGGGGTGAAAATGCGACCTTGCGGCGCGGCAGCCGTCTTTCAGGATGTCGCCGACCGCTCGGGCTACGCGGTCGCCTGTATGCCCAATGCCAAGGGCCTTTTTGACGAGCAGCATCCACAGTATATGGGTATCTATTGGGGACCGGTCAGCACGCCAGGCTGCGGCGAGATCGTCTCGTCAGCAGACCTGGCGTTATTCGCCGGCCCAAGCTTCACAGACTACACGACCACCGGGCACGCGGCACTGCTCAATCCCGCGAAGATGATCCTCGCCCGCTCTGACAGCGTTATACTGCCGGGGTATGTCTACAGTAACGTGGCCCTGGCCGACTTTCTTAGCGAACTGGCCCCCAGGCTGCGCGCTAATGATGCCTCATTAACCGCTTATCGACGTATTCACGAGGTATCGCTCTCGACCGCCACCGGCGAGAAAGACACGCCGCTCACTACAAAGCGCCTCTTCGCGCAGGTTCAGGACATGCTCGACAGCAGGAGCTGCGTCATTGCCGAGACAGGTGACTCCTGGTTTAACGGGATGAATCTCAATCTGCCGAGTGGCGCGTCTTTTGAAATCCAGATGCAATACGGTTCCATAGGCTGGTCAGTGGGTGCTACGCTCGGTTATTGTCTGGGGAGCCCGGAGAGGCGCGTGGTCGCCTTAATCGGCGACGGCTCTTTCCAAATGACGGCGCAAGCGGTATCGACGATGATCCGCTATGACGTGCGGCCGATCATCTTTCTTATCAATAATGGGGGATATACCATCGAAGTGGAAATTCACGACGGGCCATACAACGTCATCAAGAATTGGGACTACGCCGCGCTGATGGATAGCTTTAACGCTGCAGATGGCAATGGCTGGGGAACGCGCGTGCGGACGGAAGCCGAACTGGAGGAAGCTATTCAAACGGCGGCCGGTCATGATGGGCCGGCTTTGATTGAAGTCATCATTGATCGCGATGACTGTAGCAAGAACCTGCTTGTCTGGGGCGGGCATGTCGCCAAGAATAACGGCCGGCCGCCGCGGACGATTTAGGACTATAGGCCGGCTGCGCTGATTCCTGTGGACACGTCAAGCGTCGTTGCTGCCGCGAGATCGCCTGGATACTAGTTGGGTAGACGGCCGCTTCTTTCTAGGGAAAGCGATTCCAGAGCATCGACAAGGTTAGAGCCGCGAGAATAAGCAGCGCACCGAGAGCGGTGAAGATTACGCTAATCTCCGTGCGCTGTCTCTGGAGTTCAACCTGGGTAGGCAGGTTTTGGAAAATCTCCAGCAGTTGATCGGCATCTTCGGCCCGGAAATAGGCACCACCGGTCATATCGGAAATAGCCTGCAGCGTATCCTCGTCAATGACCAGGAAGCGTCGAAAGTTGCCAGGGCCGCCGCCTTGCCCACCCGGTCCACCCGGTCCACCCGGTCCACCCAGTCCGCCGCCTGCTCCGCCAAATCCTTCGTTAAAGACGTCGCTGCCTAACTGCTGCCGCGTGCAGACCATTTCCTGCGGATCGTCGGTTCCAAACCCGATGGTGTAAATGCGGATGCGGCGATCGACCGCCTGTTGGGCGGCATCGAGCGGAAATGGGCCGCGGCTGTTGGCGCCATCGGTCAGCAGGACAATGATCTCCGGATTATAGGAAAATTCCCCTTCATTTCCCGCGCCATCGACAGGGTCGAGTTGAACACCGCTGGCGGCAACCGCATCATTGACTTCAGAGATAGCGTCGATTGATTTGAGTGTAGCGCTGCCGATCGCAGTACCAATAGAGGTTGTGAAGTTATCGATCGCTTCCCGCAGGATGTCCTTGTCGCTGGTTGGCGGCACCACGATTTCCGCCAGGCCGGCAAAGGCGACGAGGCCAAACTGCGTGCCGTCATCCTGGTCTGCGATAAAAGCGCGCGCCGCCTCCTGGGCTACGGAGAGGCGGTTAGGTTCGACATCGGTGGCGCACATGCTGCGCGAGACGTCGAGCGCCAGAATAATAGTGGAGCGGTTGAGCGGCACTTCTACCTCGGCCGCCGGGCGCGCCAGGCCAATGACCAGGCTGGCCAATGCCAGCAAGAATAGGGCGAACGGCAGATGCTGGCGCCAGCGCGAACGCTTGGGCAGCGCTTCGCGGATCAGAGAGAGGCTGGAATAACGAACGGCATAGCGCCGCTTGCGCCGCAGTATCCACCAATACAGCGCCAGCAGCAGCGGGATGATCAGCAGCAGGAGTAAGGACCAGGGCCAAAGAAATTGCATAAGCTTACCGCTCAGGGGATGCGGCCGTACCAGACGAGCGAAAGCGCGCCGCCGACGAGCAGGAACAACAGGCTGGCGCCGGCAAGCAGGGCCGTGATCTCCATCTTTTCCCCTTTAGTCGTGAGCTGCAGGTCTATGTTTTCGTAGATCTCCTGCAGAGCGGCCTCGTCTTCGGCGTGGTAGTAGGCGCCGTTTGTGAGGCTGGCGATCTCCTCTAGCACCGGCTCATTGAGCTGGGTCAGTACGTTAAAACCATCTACTTCCAATATGATGCCTTCCGGGCTGCCGATACCCACTGTGTAGATGCGCACGCCCGCTTCCGCCGCCAGTTGGGCGATGCGTAAGGGATCCAATGACTCGGTATTCTCGCCATCAGTGAGGAGAAGGATAACGGCCGAACCAAAGCTGCCGATCTGAACCGGCTGCGCCCCATCCTCCAGTGCGCCCACATCCAGGGCCAGCGCCTCGCCGGCGATACTGTTCAGGGCGCTGAAAATGCCATGCCCGATAGAAGTGGCGCCCTGCGGGCTCAAACGATCGATAGTCGCCAGCACGGCCGGTTGGTCATCCGTCGGTTCCTGGACGACCAGCCCGCCGTCGCTAAAAGCGACGACGCCGATATCGACTGTATCGGGCTGATTTTCGACAAAACGGCGTGCGGCGGCCTTGGCCGCTTCCATGCGCGTTGGTTCCAGATCGTTCGCGGCCATGCTGTTAGAGACATCAAAGGCCAGGATAACGGTGCCTTGGACAACCGGGAGGCGCACGGGCAATTCAGGCCTGGCCAGGCTGAACAAAAGCAAGGCCAAGGCCAGCAAGAAAAGAATTGGCGTGGCGCGCCGCCTAAAGCTCGGGCCGCGGCTTTGAGCGTCTGGCAGAATGCCCAGTGGGCCCAATCCGGCGGCAATTCGCGCGCGTCTTTCCAGCAGCCTGAAATAGAGCCCCACGAACAGGGGCAGCAGCAGCAGGGTTAAGAGCATCCAGGGCCAGATAAAAGTCATCGTTTCGTATTTGTGTGCGCCAGCGTGCTGGCGCCTGTTCCTCAGCGTCCTTTTCTTCTCCTTCGTTTGCGCAGCGTAGCCATGCGTACCAGGGCAGGTACCAGGTCATCCTCTGTCGACATACCATAAAGATCCACGCCTGCTCGTTTTAATGTCTCGCGCAGGGCTTCTTCGCGGCGCTGCGCCGCTGCAAAAAAGCGGCGGCGGAACAAGGGATCGCCAGTGTCCACAAGCAGTTGTTCGCCGGTTTCGGCATCTTCCACAACGACCAGCCCCGCGTCTGGCAGCTCGGTTTCCTGCTTGTCAAGCAAGCGGATGGCCAGCAGCTCGTGCCGCCTGTTCAGCAGGGATAGCGGCCGTTCCCAACCGGGCTCGCTGATAAAATCGGAAACCAGGAAGACCAGGGAGCGGCGTTTGAAGCTGTTGAGGGCCGCGTTCAACAGAATGGAGAGGTTCGTGGCGCCGCTTGCCGGAGCCGCCTTGGGTGGCCGCTGTAGATCATGTATAAGGCGCAAGACCTGGCTGCGCCCCCCGCGCGGCGGAATCGTACGTTCGATGCCCTGGCGGTAGAGAATCGCTCCGACGCGGTTACCGCCACGGGTCAACAACCGGGCAAAGGTGGCCACCAGGTCAACCAATACGGCTTCTTTCGGCCGTTCCAAAGGGCCAAAGCTCATCGAAGGGCTCAGATCAAGCAGGAACCAAGCCGTAATTTCGCGATCGGCATGGTACTGCCGTACATAGGGCGTGTCCATACGCGCAGTCACGTTCCAGTCTATCTGGCGGATATCATCCTGCAGCTGGTACTCGCGCAGGTCGGCGAAGTCGACGCCATCACCATAGAACAGCGTGCGGTAGTCACCCTGCAGCAGGCCGTCCAGGCGGCGAATGACCTGCCAGTCAAGCCGCTGCAGGATATGTTCGGGCGCGGGTTTAGTTGGATGTCGCGCCGGGTTGGAATCGACGTTCATGAAGTGGCGCCTCCGGTACAGGAACGGACTTGAGAATGCGCTGCAGCAGGTCATCGCTGCTGATGTTGTCGGCCAGGGCCTCATAGGAGAGCACCAGCCGGTGGCGGATGACGTCCGGGGCGACGTCGCGTGTATCCTGGGGCAGCACGTAACTGCGGCCGCGCACAAAAGCCAGGGCGCGCGCGGCCAGAATAAGATTGATCGAGGCGCGCGGGCTGGCACCGAAAAGGATCAATGGCTTGAGCGCCTCCAGGCCCACCATTCCCGGATCGCGCGTCGCGGAAACGAGCTTTACAGCATATTCGATCAGTACAGGATCGACGTAAACGTCGTCCACCGCCCGCTGCAGGACCAGAAGCTGCTCGGTATTGATTACTCTTTGAATCGCCTGCAAGGCACCGGTCATACGCTCCACGATAACGAACTCTTCCGTGGAATTCGGGTAACCAACCAGCACCTTGAGCATGAAGCGATCGACCTGTGCCTCAGGCAGGGGGTAAGTGCCCTCAGATTCAATCGGGTTCTGTGTAGCCAGAACCAGGAAGGGTTCGGGGACTTTGTAAGTTTCACGGCCGATCGTGACCTGCCTTTCCTGCATGACTTCCAGCAGCGCGCTCTGCACTTTGGCCGGGGCGCGGTTGATCTCGTCTGCCAGCAGCAGGTTGGTGAAAACAGGCCCCAGGGAGGTGTTGAAGTCGCCCGTTTTCTGGTTATAAATACGCGTGCCGATCAGGTCGGCCGGCACCAGATCAGGTGTAAACTGAATGCGCTGAAATTCGCCGCCTATAGCCTGAGCCAGGGTCTTAATGGCCATCGTCTTGGCCAGTCCCGGCACACCCTCCACGAGGATATGCCCGCGGGCCAGCAGGGCGATGATGAGTCGTTCCAGCAGGATGTCCTGCCCCACGATGATCTTCTTTATTTCGAACAGAACCTGTTCCATGGGGTTTTTACTGCTGGTGGTGTTTGTCTCGTTCATAATCCTTCCTGGTCACTTGTCTGGCGCGGCAGCGCCGTAGAAAATCAATACCCGGGCCCACCGGCGGCTGAGACGGCCGTGCCGATTGGCACGGCAAAGCCGATACCGGTGAAGAAATCCTGGTTATAGGGGTTGGCCAGGGCGGTGACGATGCCCACGACCTGTCCCTGCCGGTTTAGCAGGGGGCCGCCGGAATTGCCGGGATTGACGGCCGTGTCAAACTGGATCAGGCGCTCCAGGCGTGTCGTGTTTTCACCTTCGCCGATGGGAATCGAGCGATCAAAACCGGAGATGACGCCCGCGCTCAGCGATGCTGTGAGGCCCAAGGGATTGCCTACGGCGTAAGCTTCATCGCCGACGCTCATCGCGTACGGGTTGCCGAGTACAGCGGGGACGATCAGACCTGGCGTGTCTAGTGGGCGTAAAACCGCGATATCATTTTCCGGTTCGGCGGCATCGATCTCCGCATCGACCTGGGTGCCGTCGGCGTACGCGACTCTGATTTGGTCGGCGCCGGAGACTACGTGAAATGCGGTCAATATCGCGCCTTCTTCGTTTACGACAACGCCGCTGCCGATGCCGCGGCCCTGCTCCTCGCCGGCTTCTGCTTCACCTGTCGTCTGTATCAGCACCAGGGAAGGGAGTATTATCTGGTAAATTTGGGCTGAGTAGGCCGCCGGTGGGGTAGCGGAAGCCATCGCCGCGGCGATGCTTTTGTCCACGTCTGTTTCTGTGATCGCTTCGGGCGGCGGGAAAAGCAAGGCGTAAGAGAGGATAGCAAGCAGGGCGGCTGTGATCCCGAGTGCAAACAGGGCAATAGACTCCCAATTCGAACCAGGCCAGCGAAGTCTAGCGGCCGGCGCGTTGG
>JBJYWX010000406.1:0-4488 GCA_046259695.1 Promineifilaceae bacterium (SeqCode)
GCGATCTCCGGCTTGACAGGCCGGCGTGTTAACCACTACACCACGCCCCCACTTTATAAGGGAAGAAAATGTTATCAGATGTCCCTATAGGTGTCAATAATTCTCAGCCGCGCGAACGGCTGAGAATGGCCATGGTCTTTTGCCGTTCAGCCGGCATTTGCAGCATCTCGTTCGCGACTTTGATGACCTCCTCGGCCGTCACGCCGGCATCCCAGCTGAACGGCCGATCAACATCCAGTTGGCCAGGACCGGACCACACTGTGCGCACGTTGCCCATCGTTGTATACGGCTGTGAAATCGCCGGGTCCGTCGGGCCGTAAATGACAAGCGTGCGGCAGCCGGTCGCCGCCGCAACATGGCTTGGGCCCGTATCGTTGCCTACATAGAGGTCAGCCACCTCGCAGAAAGCGGCCAATTCGTTGAGTCCCAGGCGCCCGCAGTAATTCGTCGTTTTGGCCGCCAGCATCCCGGCCAGATCTTGAACCAATGCCCGCTCATCCTCCGCCCCCACCAGTATCAGGCGGGCCCGGTAAGCGTGCGCCAGATAACTACCCAGCAGGGCAAATCGCTCCTCCGGCCAACGGACAAGCGGCCGCTCGCCGCGCGGATTGCAGCCGCCCCCAGGGTGAAGGATGATGAGCGGCGCGTCACCAAGCCAATCGACCTCCTCGATCAGGCGTCTGGTGGCGGCCGTGCGCACACTGTCGGGCGGCGTGAACTCCATGGATACGGAGGTCGTGATCGCTCTGTCCACGCCCGCCGCCTCGGCCAGCAATAGCCCCTGGCTGCCCCGATCGGTTACGCCAGCCGGCGGCGTCACCGGCACGGTATGGGCGAAACCACGGCCGTGTATGTTCAGGCCAATGCGCTGATGGATGCCGGCCTGCCAGGCGATATAGCTCAGCAGTGCGGAGCCGCTCGGGATAAAAGCCGTGTCGTATCTTTCGGAGCGCAGCTGCAAGACCAACTGCCCAATCTGCCGCCAGCTGCGATCTGCCAGGTCAGTTTCGCCCATATCGACCAGTTCCGTCAGCCGCTTATTACTGGCTACAGCCGGCCGTGCCCAGCTTGAAAGCGCCCAATCAAAACGGGCTTTGGGAAACGCCTCACTCAGCGCCGCCAGCATAGGCGTCGCCAGCATAACCTGGCTCAAGCAGCAGGTCTGCAAGATGAGCGCCTTGTGCGGCTCGTGCAGCGGCCTTCGCCGCGACAGGGCATAGGGAATGCCGGCCAGGCGCGCCGCGGCCATGGTGAGAATATTTTCCTGCGGCATAGCAATCGATTGTAGTCCGGGCCCGTTTTCCAGTCTAGCAAACGGGATTAATCTGCGAGGGTGCTACCGAAACGCCCACCTTACCCTAATCGGTAACAGTAATCAGGTCCCGGAGCTGGGCAAACTTTGTTTCACCAATGCCGGAGACCTCAACGATGGCCTCGATGGAGGGGAAGGAACCGTTCGCAAGGCGATATTCAATGATGCGCTGCGCAAGCGCCGGACCAATGCCGGGCAGCTGCTCCAATTCTGCAGCACGGGCGGTGTTAATGTTTATCCGGCCTTCGCCGAGATTAAGCTCGATCCCGCCCGCGGCGCGCGCGGCGGGTTGGGAGATGATGGTTTCCGGAACGGCGGTGTTCTCACTAATCTCCGGAATGTAAATGTGCATGCCGTCTACCAACGGCAGGGCCAGGTTCACCACGGCTGAATTCGCCTCGGCCGTAAACCCGCCCGCCGCTTCAACCGCCTGCTTCACCCGGCCCTGGGGCGAGATTTCGTACACATCGGGATGCGCTACCGCGCCGTTGACGTACACCTGAATGGGCGCCGGTGTAGCAGTCGGCGCGGCGGTTGCTGTAGGGGCAGTCGTGGCCGTCGGGATCGGCGTCTGAATGATTAACGGCGGCGGGGCGTTTCGCTGCCGGAACAGAGGGAACAGCATGCCGAGAGCGACACCGGCGATAAGCGTCACAGCGAGGGCCAGTATGCCCGTCCGGTTGAGCACGCCTCTATCCTTTCACCACCGCCGCGGGTACGATGCGCGCCACTTTCCTGGCAATGCCGGCGCCATGTACAACCTCGATCACGCGATCGACATCTTTGTAAGCCACCGGCGCTTCCTCCGCCAGCCCGCGCAAACTGCCGGCGCGCACGCGAATGCCTTGCGCTTCCATTTCCTCGCGCAGTTGGCCGCCCTGCACCATCTTCTTGGCACGCGAACGGCTCATGGTGCGCCCTGCGCCGTGACAGGTAGAACCAAAGCTCTGGGCCATCGAGCCCTCCGTGCCCACCAACACCCAACTGGCCGTGCCCATTGAACCCGGGACAAGCACAGGCTGGCCGACACGGCGATACCGATCGGGCAGCCCCGGGGAGCCCGGTCCGAAAGCGCGCGTCGCCCCTTTGCGATGCACGCAGAGGCGCACCGCACGGCCGTCTACCTCATGCGTTTCGACCTTGGCCATATTATGCGCGATATCGTAGACCTGGTACAAGTTGTGGTTGTCGACCTTACCCGCCAGCGCCCATTCAAAGCTCTCGCGGATGAGGTGGGCGAGAACCTGGCGATTGGCAAAGGCATAGTTGGCCGCTGCGCGCATCGCTGCCAGGTAGTCTTGTCCTTCCGGGCTGCTCAACGGCGCGCAAACCAGTTCGCGATCGGGCAGTTCTATGCCGTACTTGTGCACCACAGGCTGGAAACGTTTGACATAATCCGTGCAAATCTGGTGGCCAAAGCCGCGCGACCCGCAGTGAATCTGCACCACGATCTGCCCTGGAAAAAGTCCCATCTGGTTGGCAGCACCTTCATCGAAAACCTGTTCGACAACATCCACCTCAATAAAATGGTTGCCGGCTCCCAGGGTGCCAAGCTGGTCAAGTCCGCGCTGAATGGCGCGCTCGCTCACCTTGCCGGCGTCAGCACCGTCAAAGCGGCCGTTCTCTTCCGTATGCGCCAGATCCATGCGGGTCGCGAAACCATTCTTCAATGCCCACTGGCTGCCCTGCTCCACCAACTCCCGCAGATCAGAGCGTGTAAGTTTGATGCTGCCGCCGCGCCCCACGCCGTGCGGGCAGTTGCGCTGCAGCGTGGTCGCCAATTCATCCAGAAAAGGCGCTACTTCCTCAAAATCAAGGAAACTGCCCAACAGGCGCACGCCGCAGTTAATGTCATAGCCCACGCCTCCAGGTGAGATCACGCCGTCGGGCAGCTCGGTCGCCACCACGCCGCCGATTGGAAAGCCATAACCCTGGTGAATATCCGGCATGGCCAGGGCATAGCGCAGCGCGCCGGGCAGCGTGGCCGTGTTGACCAGCTGGTCCAGGCTCTTATCGTCCAGGACGGCGGTTAATAATTCATCGTCGGCGTAGAAACGCGCCGGCACGCGCATGTCGTGGCGGTATGATTGGGGGATTTCATACACGTAAGGACCAATCCGTTGAAAGTCTTCACGCTTCATGGTTCACTTCCCGGAAGGCGTACAAAACGACATCCTATACATCAAAGACAATGGTCACCTCGAAACCTTGGGCCAGAGGCTGGATGGCAAGATTATGGTAGGTCACAGCCTTGATATGTTTGTCCACCGAGGGCGCTTGCCCAAAACCAACCTGCGCCAACAAACCTGTCTCAGATAGGGTAAGCAGTTCAACAGCGCAAGGTACCAGCTGCTCGCTTTCGGCCAGGTAAGCTAACTCGCTTAACCAATCAACCAGCAGCGTTTCTTTGTCAAAGGCATCGAGGGTGATGGTGCGCTCGACGGTGCATGGCAGCGAGCCGGGGACTTCTACCAGCAGCGCGGCCATGCCCATGGCGGCATATTCAAACAGCCGCGCCAGGTCCGCTGCGACAATGCGAATGGACCAATCGGCCGTATGTTCAACAATCTGGATGGGCTCCTCGGGCATACTCCCTATCTCCGGCGCGCACTTGGGCCGCTCATAATGCTGCTACCTTTTGCATTGTAACATGCCGCGCGCGGCGTCTCAATGCCGGGCAGCCATGATTGCCGCCCGGCGCAAGTTATAGTATCTTTCCTTATCATTTAGGTTCGCCAGAGTCCCTGGTTAGCGACTGTTTGTCCCATGGAAAAAGGATATGGCAATGAGTAATGAAGCGGCGCAAGAAAGCCCGGCTGACCAACCCGCAAGGAAGCAGATCAAACTCAATCTGCCAAAAGATCTAAAGCCCGTCTATGCCAATGTCGCCCTAATCAGCCACGCACCGGCGGAGATAATCATTGAGCTGGCCCAGGTGCTGCCGCGCATGCCGCACGGCACGATCCAGGCCCGGGTCATCATGACGCCCATGCATGCCAAGATGCTGCAAATGGCGCTCGCCCGCAATCTGGCCAATTACGAGTCAAAATTCGGTGAGATTCGCCTGCCGACGCCAGGGTCGCCATTGGCTGACAGTTTTTTCCGCACCACGCCGGACGAGTCCGGCGACGGTCCGGCGCGGGCCATGGCCGGTCGGCTCCGCGCTGCCGGCCAGG
>JBJYWX010000407.1:0-2290 GCA_046259695.1 Promineifilaceae bacterium (SeqCode)
AATGTTGCGCATCGTCGCCTTGGAAAGCTGGATAGCCTGCGGCACGCTGCGCAAATCGCCGCGCATCAGGATCACGTCGGCCGTTTCCATGGCCACGTCGGTGCCGGTGCCGATCGCCATGCCCACATCAGCCTGGGCAAGCGCCGGAGCGTCATTGATCCCATCGCCGACCATGGCAACGACCAACCCTTCATCCTGCAGCTTTTTGACATAAGCAGACTTATCGCCGGGCAGCACCTCGGCAAAGGTACGGTCCACGCCGGCTATTTGGGCGATGGCATCGGCCGTCGCCTGGTTATCGCCGGTCATCATGACCACGTTGAGGCCCATGTCGTGCAGGCGCGCAATCGCCTCGCGCGAACCTTCTTTGATCGTGTCGGCGACGGCAATCAGGGCCACTGCCTGGCCGTCAAGCGCCAGCCACATCGCGGTCTTGGCTTCGGCCTGCAGCGCGGCTTCGCGCGGTCCCAGGCCATTGAGATTGACCGCTTCTTTTTCCATCAGGCGCTTGTTGCCCAGCAGGATCTCCCTGTCCTCAACCGTAGCGGCGATACCGAAACCACTGATGCCCTCGAAGCGGTCGGGCATAACCAGAGCCAGCCCTTCATCCGCCGCCGAGCGCACAATTGCTTCGCCCAGGGGATGCTCCGAACCGCGTTCGGCCGAAGCGGCCAGGCGCAGCAGATCGGAACGGGCGGCGCTTGCCGTTTCGCTGATCAGGACGTCAGTTACGGCCGGCTCGCCGCGGGTAATGGTCCCCGTTTTATCAAGGACCACGGTATCCAGCTCTTGCGCTCGCTCCAGGGCGGCGCTGCTGCGGAAGAGAATCCCGTAATCGGCGCCTTTGCCCATACCGACGGTGATCGAGGTCGGCGTGGCCAGGCCCATGGCGCAGGGACAGGCGATGACCAGCACGGCCACGAGGCGGATCAGGGCCTGCACGGCATCCCCAGTTACCAGGAACCAGATAGCGAAAGTAATTAGGGCGGTGACGATGACGAACGGCACGAAGTAGGCAGCAACGCGGTCAACGATGCCCTGGATGGGGGCCTTGCTGCCCTGCGCCTGCTCGACAAGCTGGATGATCTGCGCCAGGGCGGTGTCGCGCCCGACGCGCGTCGCTTCGAAGGTAAACAAGCCCTGCTTGTTGAGCGTCGCGCCGGTCACCTGGTCACCAATCGCCTTGCTGACCGGCAGGCTTTCACCGGTGATCATGCTTTCATCCACGGCCGAGCGGCCTTCGATGATGACCCCGTCAACGGGAATCTTTTCGCCCGGGCGCACGACCACGCGGTCGCCAACGACCACTTGTTCGATCGGAATATCGCGGATCAGGCCGTCCCGTTCGACGCGCGCCGTCTTGGCCTGCAGCCCGGCCAGTTTACGGATCGCCTCGCTGGTCTGGCCCTTGGCCCGCGCTTCGAGCAGTTTGCCCAGGACAATCAGGGTGATGATGACGGCCGAGGTCTCGAAATAGACATGCGTGCCCAGCGCCGTAGAGCCAAGCGTCAAGGCGATCAAGACAGCAACGCTGTAGAAATAAGCCACGGAGGAGCCCATGGCGACCAGCACGTCCATGTTGGCGCTGCCGTTGCGCAGGCTCTTGTAGGCACCGACGTAATAATCCCAGCCGACGTAGAACTGCACCGGCGTGGCCAGGGCCAGGAAGAACCAGTTGACCCAATTAGCGTGCGACCAGGGGCCGAGCAGGCCAAAATCGCGGGCCATGCTCAGCACGAAGAGGGGCACGGTGAAGAGCAGGCCGATGGTCAGGCGGCGCCGTTCGTGCGCGATTTCAGCGGCGCGGGCCGCGGCCTCGGCGTCTTCCATCTCGTCAACGGCGCTTTCGACCACGTCGTAGCCGGCCTTGCGCACTGCGGCGACCAGCTCCGGCTGGGAAACAACGCCCGGCGCGTAGGTGACGGTAGCCTTGTTGGTGGCGTAATTGACGTTGGCCTCCAGCACGCCCTCCGTCTTGTTGAGGCGGCGCTCGATGGTGGCCGCGCAGTTGGCGCAGGTCATGCCCAGCAGCGGCAGCTCGGCCGTCGCCGTGGGCACCTTGTAGCCGGCGCGCTCGACGCGCTCGATGACAGCCGCCGTCGCCGCGCGGCCGTCGACCAGCGCCGGATCATAGCTGAAGGTCACCTTTTCGCTGGCGTAGTTAACGGCGGCGTCAGTCACGCCTTCTACTTTCTTGGTACTGCGTTCCACCGTCGCCACGCAGTTGGCGCAGGTCATGCCAAGGACGGGGAGAGTGACTTGTTGGGTAGTGTCGGACATAACAATCAAC
>JBJYWX010000408.1:0-3911 GCA_046259695.1 Promineifilaceae bacterium (SeqCode)
GCGGAGGCTTGGCTGAATACCTGGAAATAGATTCGGTCCTGGTACGTCTAGGCTTTGTGTTGCTTTTCTTTGCCAGCGGCATCGGGTTACCGCTCTATCTAATCTTATGGCTCGTCATGCCAAAAGATGCCGATGAATCGGTCGCTGATAGTATCGTCATCCAGAAGAATATAAATGACATCAGCGAAACCGTGCAGTCCAACGCCAAAAGGCTTGGCAAGCCGGCAACGATCGGCGCGATTATGATCCTTATTGGCGCCTATTTCTTATTGACGGAAATTGGGATATTTAGTCAGATCAGCGGCGCTATCTTCTGGCCTCTGCTTATCATTGGCCTTGGCGTGTATATGCTCATCAAGCG
Organism: Promineifilaceae bacterium (SeqCode); assembly: GCA_046259695.1. Lineage (GTDB taxonomy): Bacteria > Chloroflexota > Anaerolineae > Promineifilales > Promineifilaceae > JAACFF01. The sequence continues at coordinate 362 of JBJYWX010000408.1, forward strand.
GCGATAAAGGGCCTGGACAACTAAGGCGGGAGAAAAGGTCACTGTGTGCTGCGCCGCAGGTTGGTCCCCAGTCCACGAAGCCCGGGTCGTGTTTTTTCCGGCGTCTGGACTTCGGCTTCCTTCCTGACTGCAGCGGGCTCATAAATTGGCAGGCTTACCGTAAAGGTAGTACCAACCCCCAATTCGCTCTTGACCTTGATCGTGCCGCCATGCGCCGTCGCAATCCACTTGGCGATAGAAAGACCAAGGCCTGATCCCCCGTGCGCCCGCGTGCGCGCCTTATCCACACGATAAAAACGGTCAAAGATATGCGGCAAATTCTCTGGAGGTATGCCAATACCTGTGTCCGCCACCTCGAAGTGACACCAGCCATCTTCTTTTGATAGGCTCAAGCAGACCTTACCGCCGGCCGGCGTATATTTAACCCCATTTTCCGCCAGATTAAGGAATAACTGCTTCAGCCGGTCCGCGTCGCCAATGACCATGGCCTGATCGACTTCGGTCAATACAACATCAATTGCCGGGTCGAGCAGTTTCGCCTGGCGATAGACCCCGAACAGGATATTGTCTACTTCCACTGGACGGCGATCCAGCGGAAGACCGCCGGAGTCGGCACGAGCGAGCAGCAGCAAATCCCCGACCAAGCGCGTCATCCGCTCGATTTCTACTTGAACGGCATGAATCGATTCGGGATCGGCCTCACCCATACGCTCGATAAGATCAAGATTGCCCCGAATCGCTGTCAGCGGTGTGCGCAGCTCGTGCGAGACATCGGCCAGGAGGCGCTGCTGCGTGCGAAAAAGGCGTTCAAGGCGCTCAAGAGTTTGGTTAAAAGCCCGGGACAGATCGCCGATCTCATCCGGACGGTTGGCATAGGGCACGCGCCTGCTCAAATCGTCGGCTCGCGTGATCTGGCGTGAAACGGATGCTATATCTTCTAGAGGCTTAAACAGCCCTGGCGTCAAGAGGACGGCGACAAACAATGAAGCCGTTGCCGCGGCGAATCCAAGCAGCAGCGCGGTCAAGGAAACACGGTTCAGGTGCTCATAAGTGTCCAGCAGACGGGCTACCTGCAAATAATAGTGCGTGCCCTGTCCCTCTGTATCGGGCAGCGGGACGGTATAGACCCGCAACTGCGTATCTTCGTGCCGGACAACGCCGAAGGATTCAGTGTAGGGGTCGGCGTTGGGATTGAGCAAATCGTTGAAGGTGGTGAGATTGCGCGAGCGCGCCACAATTTCACCATTCTCGTCGGCAACCACAACAAGCGTAGAAGCTGTCTCAAAAGTCTCCAGTACTTCAGGCAGCGAACCGGGCCGCACCACTTCCGTCGCCAGCGCTGCCAGATCGCGATCAATCTGGGCCAAAATACGTGCGCGCGGCAGCTCGTAGACGATCACCGCAAAAATGATGAACGCCACCGAGAAGATGATCGTGTATATAATGAGCAGCCGGTTCTGTATAGACAAAGAATTTATGCGCGCTAAATAGCGGCCTCGTCGCGCAATACATACCCGATGCCACGCACCGTATGTATCAAACGCGGCATACCACCTTCTTCCGTTTTCTGGCGAAGGTATCGAACATAGACCTCGATAATGTTGCTTTCGCCGCCAAAGTCATAATCCCATACACGGTCAAAGATAATCTCGCGCGTCAAGACCTGACGAGGGTGGCGCATGAATAGCTCAAGCAATTCGTATTCTTTGGCAGTGAGATCAAAGGTGTTACCGCCGCGACGACCCTGCCGCGTGCCCGTATCCAGCTCCAGATCGGCAAAACGATAGACCTGCGGCTGAGCAGGCTGCGCCCGGCGCAGCAGGGCACGTACACGTGCCATCAGTTCGTCAAAGGCGAAGGGCTTGACGAGATAGTCGTCAGCTCCAGCGTCCAACCCGGCCACACGGTCCTCTACAGCCTCTTTGGCCGTGAGCATCAAAATCGGTACCTCACTCACCGCCCGCAGACGGCGACACACTTCGATGCCGTCAATGCCGGGCAGCATGATGTCCAGCAGGACAAGATCGGGAGGATTATCGCGTGCCAGGTCAAGACCAGTCTGCCCATCTTCGGCCGTGTCGACCCGATAACCCTCAAAGCTAAGGCCACGCTGTAAGAATTGGCGGATACGTTCTTCATCTTCAATAACAAGTATCTTCGCTGACATAATTAATTAACCCTCCGTTATGCCCTTGGTGACCTGAGTCGATCCCGTCGCCAGACTGTTCGATCGCCTTATCTAGGTCACGTCTTTAGCATATCATGACTGATGGAAATCAAGTATAAGATTAAGGCGCCTCATCTGATTATAATCAGCGTAAGACACTGCGCAATATCGGCTTAAATTGACGTAACAATACTATTTGCTTTAGAATCCACCTCCTGCAAACGATCTTCGTTAGCAGATGCGCATGATGGCAAAAGCGCTGCTATGCCTAAAGAGAGCTGATGGAGAACCTGTATAACACGAGCCTCGAATTCACGCGCTGGTTACAAGAAAACTTCCCGCAGCTGGCCGGTTTCTTCAAACTCCTTACTGACACAGGTGCTGAAGAATTCTATGTGGCCCTCCTTCCCCTCATCTACTGGTGTATTAACAAGCGCCTGGGCAAGATCCTGGTCTACGTTCTTTTCGTGAGCGTAACCATTAACACGATGCTCAAACATGCCTTGCGCCAGCCGCGGCCGTTCTGGATCGATCCTGCTGTAGCTATTGATGCTACCGGTGGGTATGGCATTCCTAGTGGACATACTCAATACGCGACAACCATCTATCTGCTTGTAGCGGCCGCCATAGGCAGTGTCTGGGCGTGGATCGTTGCCCTTTTTCTAATCCTGGTCATGGGCTTTAGCCGTGTATACGTCGGCGCCCACTTCATTCACGATGTCGTCGCTGGTTTTCTGGTTGGCCTCATTATCCTAGTGATTGCCCTCGTCGGCCAAAAACAATTCGGTAAAGCATTTAGCCGCCGCATTTTGGGGCAGCGTATGATGCTGGCCATGCTAGTGGTCATCACCATAGCCGCCGTCTACATCCTCATTCTCTATTTGATCGGTGCGCCGGACCTATCTGTACCCTGGGCAGGTTTCATACCCCAGGCCGAGATTGACAGCATTACAGAAATGGCATCGGCTATAGGCGCGCTACTAGGCGTAAGTGTAGGGATACTTCTCGAAGGCAGCAGGGTTAGATTTCGAGCCGATGGTCCGCTGAGCAAGCGAATTGCACGCTATTTACTGGGCATCGCGATTACAGTCATTGTCTGGCGTGGTTTGGGGTATATCTTCCCGCGCGAACCGCTGGCAATCGCCATCCCTCTGCGTATCTTCCGCTATTTCCTCGTTACGCTTTGGGCAAGTTATTACGCGCCCTGGCTCTTCGTTCGCCTGGGTCTGGCCGACTCTGATCCCGCACCTGGACTTAACCTGCGTCTGTAGCCCGGCGCTCGCGTGAAGCCATTCTATAAAGTGCTATTCAGCTCACCAGGGCTGCGTGGACCAGGAGTCTGTCACTCGTTTCATCAAATGGGCCGCCGGTATAGTCACCGCG
>JBJYWX010000409.1:0-9167 GCA_046259695.1 Promineifilaceae bacterium (SeqCode)
ATCAGGGCCTGCTCCAGGCCAAGAATAAAGACTGCATCTGCAAACTCATCCCCTCCTATCTCGAATTCACCTTGCGCAAACGACTCGATCTCCACTTGCAAGATATCCCGCTGGGCCATACGTTCTGCAATACGTTCACGTAGATCATCGGCCAGACGTTCCAGCAAGTCCTTGCCTGCCAGCGCCGCCTCATCCACCCGCTGCTTCAAGAGATAGCTCGGATGGTGGTGCAGGCGTGCCATTTCCTCTTCAATCTCGGCGAGCCGGCGCCGGCAGTGATGCACTTCGCGCAGCAATGCTGCGGCCAGCTCCTCTTGCCCATAATCCGGTTGCCGGGCATCAGGCTGGCGCGTAAGTTCGCGCAGGCGTTCCAAATCGCCCGCCGCATAGGCCGCATTGACCGCCATCATGATCCCGGTGCGGTAGCTTCGGTCTGCCTCGTCCATAGAAAAGTCTGGATGAAAGCGCCGGGCAAGCTTGCGATAAAGTTGTTTCAACGTTTCAATCTGGTCGTCCGTTAATTTACGCCTGGGTGGCTGCTCCTGCGGCGTATGATAGCGGTACTCGCCGGAAGCCGCCGAGCCTGCCCGCGCCGAGGATCGCCAGGTCTCAAATAGATCGCCGCCCTCAAACGTGTCTACAAAAAAGCTGTCTTCGCGCATGCGGCGCAGCTCTTCCTGCAAACGCCTAATCTCTTTTTCCAGCCGTTCCAATCGCCTGTTAAGTGGCTCAAGCCGGGAGCGAACTAGGAACTCAAATGCGCTGATTTCCGACAGATGCTGGCTTAGTCTCTGTTCGGCCGCTACCAGCAACGGTCGCAGGGTTTCCAACATCTCCTGCAACTCGGCTATTTGCCTTTTCCAGGATTTCCCGGAAGGTGTTAGCGATCGATCCTCATCAATCATCTTTTTTAGCGTCTCACAGTGCCGCCAAATATTCCAGATGCGCACCAAACCACGCTATTTTAACATAGTTGGTCTATTCCTAAGCACCACGCTCTGCCTTTTCCTTCATCCACATAGAATCCGGTAATGCAGGACGTCGCCCGTCTCACGGAAACATGACAAATGTCATGTCCGGATCATGACATTTGTCCAACCGGCGGCGCTTCATAAAACAATATACTTCCGGATGTATTCGCATATGCGAATACATTAGAGATTTAAGCTATGAACGCGCCATCCCCGCAAGAACTCGATCTGCTGCATTCAAACATCTGCCAGGCACTAGGCGATCCCAAACGGATCCTCATCCTCTACGAAATCTACAACGCACCGCGCAATGTCACTGCCCTGGCGCAAGATTTGCGCATGCCGCAGCCGACGGTATCGCGCCATCTGCGGGTCTTACGGCAGCGGGCGCTGGTGCGGCCTGTGCGAGATGGAGCTTCCGTCGTTTATCACCTTACGGACTCGCGCATGATCAAGGTTCTGGACAATATGCGGCTTATATTGCGGGATTCCCTCTCGCGGCAGTCTAGTTTCATGCAGCAAGCTGATTAGGCTGTGCGTCGGGTCGCCATGGTGGGCAGGAATTTGTTCATTACGCAAAACAACAGCGAAGCATTACTATGAGAGATTTTAAGTACGTTTGGGTCGTTGGGCTGGTCGTCACACTTCTGTTGATTCTACTGCCCGTGGTGTTCTTCACATCAGGCGAAACAAAGGCCGCTGATGATCCTTGGGAAGGTCTGCCGGCGCGAGCGCCGCATACAGACCATACCCAGTTGATGAAGGGTCCGTTTGAAACAGGGCAGGATGTCACAAGGGCATGCCTGAACTGCCATGATGACGCCGGCCATGAGATGCTGCAGACCGTCCACTGGACCTGGGAAAGCGAGCCGGTTCTGTTGCCTGGTCGAGACGAACCGGTAACCATCGGCAAGAAGAACCAGATAAACAACTTCTGTATAGGCATTCAAGGTAATTGGACCGGCTGTACGCGCTGCCACGCCGGATACGGATGGGACAGCGCCGACTTCGATTTCACTGACCAGGAAAGCATTGACTGCCTGGCCTGCCATGAGCAGACCGGTACCTACGTCAAGAGCAACGCCGGACTGCCTGCGGAGGGTGTCGACCTGGTAGCGGCGGCGCAGAGTGTGGCCGCGCCGACGCGCATTAACTGTGGCGGCTGCCACTTCAATGGGGGCGGTGGTAATGCCGTCAAACATGGCGACCTGGACAGCAGTCTCCTTTTCCCCACAGAAAACATTGACGTGCATATGGGCCGCTACGATTTCCAATGTGTTGACTGCCACAAAACCGAGGATCACAAAATTAGTGGTCACATGATTTCGGTCAGTGCCACGGACGCCAACCGCTTTGATTGTACGAGCTGCCACTCGGAAGACGTCCATGAGGACGAGCGGCTAAATGCTCACCTGGATACGGTTGCTTGCCAGACCTGCCATATCCCAGAAGGCGCGCTGCGCGACGCCACCAAAATGGATTGGGACTGGTCAACTGCCGGCCAGGACCTGCCTGAGGATCCTCATGAATATTTGAAGATCAAGGGCAGCTTCGTGTACGAGCGCAACTTCATGCCTGACTACGCCTGGTATAACGGCAATGCAGACCGCTACCTGCTGGGCGACGAAATTGACCCTACCGAAGTCACAGTGCTTAGCCAACCGCTGGGCGACATCAGCGATCCGACGGCCAAGATCTGGCCGTTCAAGATTCACAACGCGCGGCAAATCTATGACACACAAAACAATATCTTGCTCCAGCCAAAAACGGTCGGAGAGGGTGGATATTGGACTGAGTTTGATTGGGACCTGGCAGCGCAACTTGGCGCCGAGGCGTCTGGTTTGGACTACAGCGGCGAATACGGCTTCACCGAAACGCAGATGTACTGGACGCTGACCCACATGGTACAGCCCAAGGAAAATGCGCTTCAATGCGCGGATTGTCACAATGAGAACGGCCGCATGGACTGGGAAGCGCTGGGTTACTATGGCGATCCCATCAAGTGGGGCGGTCGCAACTCCCAGAAACAGGTTAACTCGAACTAGATGGCTACGCAACGAATACACGCTCGCTTGAAGAAACACGCGATATTGCTCCTCTCGGCCGTTTTGGTGGCAGCAGCATTGCTTGCCCTGCCGACCGTCTCGCGCGCCTTTGCCCAGGACGGCCCGCCCATCCACCCCCAGTTCCCGCTGCTAGACGCCGACGGAGAGAATGTCATCGATAGCGGTGAGCCACTTTCCACGATGAAAACATGCGGCTCTTGCCATGACACCGAATTCATCGCCACGCATAGTTTTCACGCCGATCTCGGACTGAGCGAACTTGATGCGCCCGGCTCACAGGTGCAAGGCCAGCCGTGGGATATCAGCCCCGGCTTGTTCGGTAAGTGGAACCCCATCACTTATCGCTATTTGTCGCCGCAGGGTGACGACCAGGTTGACCTTACCACGGCCGATTGGATCAAACGTTTCGGCAACCGCATCAGCGGCGGCGGTCCCGCGGTTTATAGTCGTGAAGGACAGCCGCTGGAGCAACTCACGCCGGACCCGGCAGATGTCGAAGCCTCGGCAACTGATCCCCAGACCGGCGAACTCGTAGCCTGGGATTGGCAAGAATCCGGCACGGTCGAAATGAACTGCTTCCTCTGCCATTGGACTAAGCCGAACAATGAGGCGCGCATCGAGCGACTGCAAAATGGAGAGTTCAGCTGGGCCAATACAGCGACGTTGTTAGGTAGCGGCATTGTTGAAGAAAACGGCGCCGACCTGCAGTGGAACGATGCCGCCTTTGCAAAGAACGGCGACCTGCTTCCGGAGCACATTCAGGTGCAGGATCCCTCCAACGAAAATTGCGGGCAGTGCCACGGCCTGGTCCATGTAGACGCCCAGACGCCGACTGTCCTTACGGGCTGCACCGCCGATCAATGGAGCACTATCACAACCGGCCAGATAATGTCGCCGCAGAAGATCAACCAATCAGGTATGAATATAGCCGGCAAGGATTCGATCACGCGTTCCTGGGATGTCCATACGGAACGCGTGGTAAACTGCGTCGATTGCCACTACGCGCTCAATAATCCCGTCCATTACCAGGAGAGCGACGCAACGCGCCCAGATCACTTGAACTACGATCCGCGACGGATCGACTTGGGCGATTATCTTTTCCGGCCGGTTCACCAATTTGCCAAGGGTGCCAGCACAGAGGGTACCCTAGCGCCACAGTTTAACAATACCTTGCGCCGCTGCGAATCGTGTCACGATGCGAGCGGTACGCACGACTGGCTTCCTTACGCGGACCGGCATTTTGAAGCGCTAAGCTGTGAGTCCTGCCACATTCCGGAACTCTACGCCCCGGCGCGCGGAACGATGGACTGGACGGTGCTCACCGAAGAGGGCACACCTTATACCGAATGTCGTGGCGTCGTGGGTGATGGCCCGACGATGGCCAGTTTGCTGGTGACCGGTTTCGAACCGGTTCTGCTGCCGCGCGAGAGTGAGGGCCAGGGGTCTTTGCTTGCTCCCCACAATCTGGTTTCCTCCTGGTTCTGGGTTTACGGTGAGGAACCCCGTCCCGTTCCTTACAGTAAATTGCAGCAGGCCTGGCTGGGAGACGCCGGAAAATATGACGCCGAGATTTTGGCCGTCTTTGACGCCGATGGAGATGCCATACTGGATGAAAGCGAGCTGCAAATTGATAATGAGCCCAAAGAGACCCTCATTGCCGGCCGCCTTGCCGAACAAGGTCTGGATAACCCGCGCATAGAAGCCGAGACAAGGGCCTACAGCATCAGCCACAACGTTACCTACGGCCAGTGGGCGACCAAAGAGTGCAGCACGTGCCATGCAGAGGATTCGCGGCTGGCGGCGCCAATTCTCCTATCCGGGAGAACCCCTGGCGGCATACTGCCCACCATGACCGGCGGCGGTTCGCTGACCGCTGCCGGCACCGTGGTCGCTGGTGAAAACGGTCAGTTATTTTTCCAACCGGACACCTCAGCTTCTGGCCTTTATGTCCTTGGTCACAACAGCGTCTCCCTCATCGATCTCTTTGGCATGCTCTTGCTGCTGGGTACGATCTTTGGAGTGGTCGTTCATGGCGGCCTCCGTTATTACAGCGCCCGGCAGCACGTTCCACAGGAACCGGAACTGCGCGAAGTCTATATGTACACCATGTATGAGCGCTTGTGGCATTGGCTGCAAACGGCCGTCATCTTGATCCTGTTGTTCACCGGGCTAATCATCCACAGGCCAGAAACCTTTGGCATCTTCAGTTTCCCCTTCGTTGTCCAGGTACACAATGTGATGGCCTTCCTGCTCGTCGCTAACGCGGCGTTGGCCCTGTTCTATAACCTGGCGAGCGGCGACATCAAGCGCTTCCTGCCCGAGCCACATGGCTTCTTCAATCAAGCCATTATGCAGGCCAAGTTCTATCTGCAAGGCATTTTCCAGGGCGCAGATCACCCCTTTGAGAAGAGCAAGGAGCAGAGACTCAATCCTCTGCAGCAAATTACTTACTTCGGTCTGCTTAACGTCTTGCTGCCGCTGCAGGTAATTACCGGTGCTCTCATGTGGGGCATGCAGCGCTGGCCCGATGTGGCCGCACGCATCAACGGGCTGACCGTAGTTGCCCCTATCCATACCTTGGTCTCGTGGATGTTGGCCGCTTTCATCGTCATGCACGTTTACTTAACAACCACCGGGCCCACGGTAACAAGTGGAGTTCGCTCCATGGTCATGGGTTGGGACGAAGTAGAAGAACACGCCGGATCGCTGGAGCAAACGGCGTCCACTGATTAGTTTGCGATCCATTTCGCATTTAGGGAGAGTGGCTATGACGACTTACACACCATCTGAAGAAGAACTGCGAGACGGCGCCGCCGCTGAAGCCACGCAGGCTACCACCGCACAAGGGTACATGAACCCCTATCTGGCCGGAATCCTGCTGGGCGTGGTGCTTTTCTCGGCCTTTTTCCTCACCGGCAATGGCCTTGGCGCCTCCGGTGGGCTGAACCGCATTCTGGTCTACTTTGTAGATCTGGTTGCACCTTCTCACGTCGATCGTGTGCCTTATCTGATTGATATGGCCGGGGGCGACCTGAACCCGTTGGACAGTTGGATCGTCTTCCTGACCATTGGCACAGTTGTCGGGGGATTCATATCCGGCTGGCGGCACAAACGCGTCAAATGGGAGACGGTCAAGGGCCCGCATATTTCTGTACGCTCGCGTTGGCTGCTTGCCTTCTTAGGCGGCACACTCATGGGCTATGGCGCCCGCTTCGCCCGCGGCTGCACATCGGGCCAGGCGTTGTCCGGCGGCGCGGTCTTATCGGTTGGCAGCTGGGCTTTCATGTTCGCTGTTTTTGGCGGCGCCTACGCTCTGGCTTATTTCTTCCGGCGTGCCTGGAACTAGGAGCATTAAATGAGCACCTTTCCTTTACCTTTAGCGGAGCTGCTTGGCCATTACGGCTCCTTTGTTGTCTATTTCTTGATCGGCATTGCCTTTGGCGCTGTTCTCGAAATGGCCGGCTTCGGCAATTCCAACAAGCTCGCCGCGCAGTTTTACTTCAAAGATATGACCGTCCTCAAGGTCATGTTTTCAGCCATCGTCGTGGCCATGGTGCTGATATTCGGCTCGACCGCTATTGGACTGCTTGACTATAACCTGATTTGGGTCAACCCAACTTACTTGTGGCCCGGCATAGTTGGCGGTCTGATCATGGGCGCTGGATTCATTATCGGTGGGTTCTGTCCCGGGACCTCATTGGTGGCCGCGGCAACGCTTAAGAAAGATGGTATCTTCTTTGTACTCGGCGTGCTGTTTGGCATCTTTCTTTTTGGCGAGACGGTCCAGAGCTTCGTGATTTTCTGGAATTCGTCTTACATGGGTCGCTTCACGCTGCCGGAATTGTTCGGCCTCCCAACGGGCGTGGTGGTCGTGGGTGTCGTTATCATGGCCCTTGTTATGTTCTGGGGATCAGAGAAGCTCGAACAACATTTCGGAGGCAAAGACCCTTCCAAGGCGCCCAAATGGCGTTATGCGGCCGCGGGCACCTTGTTAGCGGGCGCCTTCGCCGTGATGTTAATTGGCCAGCCGACTATCGTCGACCGCTGGGAATCAATATCGGCCGAAAAAGATGCGCTCATCGATGCCCGCCAGGTTCAGATTCACCCCGGCGAACTACTAGACAGCCTGCACGACACGCAGCTCAAGGTAATCATGCTCGATGTGCGCGATGAAGTGGACTACAACCTGTTCCACATCCTGGACGCTAGGCATGTGCCGCTGGAAGAACTTCCTGACCTGGTCGACGAGTTTCATCTGGAACCGGCAAACGCGCTGTTCGTGACGATGAGCAACGACGAGGCCCAGGCCACTGAAGCCTGGAGGCTGCTGCAGGCGGAGAGTGTGCCCAACGTGTATATACTGGAAGGTGGGATCAACAACTGGCTTGATACGTTCGGCAATGACGACTTGACAAAGAACTACAATATCGGCGACGGCAGCGATCAATTATGCTACATATTTGATTCAGCCGTCGGCTCTCGCAACCTCGCCGCCGAGCCTGATCCACATGCCTATGAGCTTGCATACACGCCGAAAATTGTGATGCAGCTTAAGCGCGCACCAGCAAGCGGCGGCTGCGGCTAACAAGGTAACTTGCGCCCGAACGGCGGCCTGTAAATTGGTACAAAAATAAATAAAGACCGGGTCACGCGACCCGGTCTTTCCACTTTGTCTGAGACCGCGTTCTTACAACTATATAACCGTACCATCGGGAATAATTCCATTCTTCGGCACAATCACGATTCCCTCGCGTGCGACCCAATGCTCCTCTTCATGATCTTCCCGGTCCGGCATGTTGCGGATGATAACTTGCTTGCCGATACGGGCGTTCTTGTCAATGATCGCGCCCTCTATTACCGATCCCTGCCCTATGCCCAGACGCGGCAGGCCTTCACGTTCTATAGCCTGGGCCTCTTCTTCACTTTCGTAAGAATCGGCGCCCATGATAATGGAACGTTGGATGGTAACGCTGTTGCCGATAATGCTGCGCAAGCCAATCACCGAATTGCGGATAGTAGCTTCCTGTATGCGCCCGCCATCGGCTAGTAACACGTTGTGCAGGCTCCCCCCCTCAACTTTTGAACCGGGAAGGAAGCGCGGCCGCGTATAGATCGGCCGCTGGGGGTCATAAAGATTAAACTTGGGCAGCGGCGCGGCCATATCCAGGTTGACTTCGTAAAACCGGCGCATGGTTCCAATATCTTCCCAATAACCATCGAAGACATAGCCCATCACGCGCTGTGACTTGATTGCGGCCGGGATAATATGTTTACCAAAATCTGTCCCTGACTGATTGGTAAGCATATGGTGCAGGTGCTCAAAGGTGAATACATAAATACCCATGGAAGCCATGTAAGGTTTGGCCTCATTTTCACCGCTTTCATAGCCCGCCAGCGCTTCATCCGACTTTGGTTTTTCAACAAAATCCGTGATCTGTCCCGCATCCGTCATTTTCAGGATTCCAAAGCTTGAAGCACTGGCGCGATCAACTGGCTGGACAGCTATCGTAATGTCTGCCTCAGAGTCTATGTGGTGGTTGACGAAGGCGTTGTAGTCCATTCGATACAGGTGATCGCCGGCAAGAATAAGCACGTATTTCGCGCCGGTCTGGCCAATCTCCAGGAGCTGTTTGCGGATGGCGTCGGCCGTACCTTGATACCAGTCAGCGCTGCGATAAGTCTGTTCCGCTGCCAGAATCTGTACCCAGCCTGGCGTAAAAACATCCCGCGTATAGGTGCGATGAATATGGCGATGCAAGGAAACGGAATTGAACTGCGTCAAGATAGAAATCTTGTCAATTCCCGCATGAAAACAGTTGCTCATGGGAATATCGATTAGCCGGTATTTCCCGGCCAGCGGCACTGCGGGCTTAGTGCGATCGCGCGTGAGCGGAAACAAGCGCGAACCAATACCTCCACCTAAGATGACAGCTACGACGTCCGGTTTATCCATGTATAGCAGACCTCCCAATCGCAATTATAACAGAATCAAACACTCCCTGCGGGCCCAAAATCGCCCCGGCCCCGTACAGGAGGATGAGCGTGCTGCTGCCCGAGACCATCTGGCCGGGGTCGAGCCAGTCATTCGTGTAGGCGAGAAACAGCGGATAAAGGCAGAGCACCAGACCGC
>JBJYWX010000410.1:0-6388 GCA_046259695.1 Promineifilaceae bacterium (SeqCode)
GGGTAAGTTCGTGCCCTTGTGGCTTCCGATAGTTGCTGACGAAGCCCAATAGTAGACGACCAGTTCGTCAAACTATTCAAGACAGAACGGTGGGCGGCAAGCAAATTGCCGCCCATCGTTTTTCGTTTACAGGCTTAGGCCGATGGTGGTTGCCGAGATTTCACCTCAGGTTCACGATACCACTCTTGGCGTAAAACGCCGCGTCGCTTATCCTTACATAGGAGGGAATGCAAAACTCGGCTGGTAAACTACCAGCCATGTATGGTATTATTGCAGTGCTCGTATTATGTCAAGGAGTGGTGATGGCAGCCGAGCAGCGCGAACCATTTTCGGAAAACGCCAATATGCACGATAACAGAGAAATCCAGGAACTGGTCGGATGTCCTTTCCTGGGCCTGTTCGATGATGCTGAGACGACACTGGCCTACCCTAGCAAAGCTAATCACTGTCACCGCTTGCAGACACCGGTAGGGGTGGACCTGGCTCATCAGGGTGAATATTGCCTGTCGCGGAACTTTCCGCAATGCTATGTCTATGGCAAGCTGGACGCGGTGCCCGAAGAGCAGAAAGAGCCTCGTACGGCTGTTCTGTTGGCAAGCCTGGTTGCTTTGAGAAACAGGTTTCCGGCGAGCCCCGATTTCGAAGCATGGCGGGCGAGTCTGCCAGCCCTTTCCCAGGCAGGGGACCGCGTATCGGTAGAAGCTTATGTGGCGAGCCTAAAGGAACGGCTGCCGCGTACAGATGACATCTCCGGCCGAATTGAAGCAGCGCTGGCTGCGTTAAGTTTGCCCGCGCTTCGCGCACGCCTGCCACAGGATGTGTCGAAAGATGCCCTGCAGTCCTATGTAAAGCATATTAATCGCCGTACGGCAGGGCTTTTCGCTGTGCCGATTTTCTTGATGCTCATTGTTTTGGCGGCCATCATCTGGTGGCCCCCGGTTGGTGGAACCGAGCCGGATGCATTGGCCATGATCCCCGCAGACCCGTCAACGCATGACACGGCAGGACGTTTCGCGGCGACTGCTCCGCACGCGGCGGAAACCAGGCCGGCGGCCGTGCCAGATGCGCCGCAGCCATCCCGCTCAGGTGAGTCAGGCGCCACGGCGGAATTGCTCGCGGCGACGGAGATAACTACCGCCGCGGATGAAGACGAGATTGCATTAGCAGTTGATCAGGCCGGGCAAGGACAGGGGGCGACGGCCGTTTCGCTGGATACGGAAGCCTTGGCGGAGCCCATGCCCGAAACGGTCGTAGAAGCAGAAGAAACGGAAATAAAAGAAATACCGGTAATAACTGCCGCTACTGCTAAGGAAACGCCGGTCGAAGCAAATGAAACGAATGAGGGTACTGAGACGAGCGAGGAGAAAGCAGACGCGGCAGACGCCGTGAGCGAATCGCCAGGGACGGCCGCAACGGCAGATGAGGTTGGTGAGCTCATAGCGAATAGTGAGGACGATGGGCCCCTATCAACAGCAGCCGCCAATGATGAGACGACGGCTATCAGCCCGCTGCCCGCGGCGGACATCGCCTCAGTTGGCCCAGTCGCCGCCACAGAGCCGCTCTTGATCCATGATTCGCCTGATGATACGGCGGAAATCATCTCCAGCCTCACTGAGCGACAGCCTGCCGCTGTTCTTGGTCGTGACAGCAGTTCCAGTTGGATCCTGATCCGGCTTGGCGCCGGTATTGAAGGATGGGTACGCGTCCAAGAAAGCGGAGCGAACATGGTGATGGCCGATCTGCCTAACGTGACCACGGCTGGGGAGGCAGCGGCGGCCACCGCCGCTCCGCCCAACAGCGTCCAACCGGTGGAAGAAGATCTGCCCGTTGTGGGAACGGCCGTTGTTAACGCCGGCGCCCTCAACTTGCGCTCGGGACCGGGCATTGAATACACGCCAGTGGGCTACGTTTTCAACCGGCAGCCGGTTTCTCTGCTGGGTCAATATGGTGGCCAAGGCAATGTCTGGGTATTGGTACGCACCAGCGACGGTCAGCAAGGCTGGATGAACAGCCTATATCTCATCCAGACTGAGTGAGTTAGCGCCGTCGAATCTTTTACCATCTTCTTCTGATCAGAAAGCACGACGCGACGCCTGCCAAGCGCCGCGTTTTTCTTGGAGCGACTACGCAACTACTCTCCCATTCAATATAATTAGACCGTTATGTCTCTCCTGACCGCAAACAACGTGGGCCAATCGTTTGGTCCTTTCGACGTCTTTAGCGGCGTCAATGTGGCGGTTCCGAACGGAGCCAAGATTGGCCTTGTTGGCCCAAACGGGGTAGGTAAGACCACGCTGCTGAATATTTTTGCCGGCCTCAGCCGGCCCGATTCGGGGCAGGTACACATTGCTCGTTCGGTGCGCCTCGGTTTTCTCACTCAGGAATCGGCCGATGCTTTTATGGGGCGCACACATACTGTTTACGATGAGATGCTTACAGTGTTTGATGCGCTGCGCGAGATGGCTGAACAGTTAAGGGCGCTGGAAGCAGCGATAGTCAGGGAGCCCAATAACGCGCAGCTGCTAGACCAATATAGTGCGCTGCAGGAGCGTTTCGAGTTTGCCGGTGGCTATGACTACGACCTGCGAATCAAACGCACGCTCACGGGTCTCGGATTTACAGAACAGAGCTGGCAGCAGCCCCTGGACCACCTGAGTGGTGGTCAGAAAACGCGCGCTCTCCTGGCTCGCCTGCTGCTCGAAGAGCCGGATTTGTTGATTCTCGACGAACCAACCAACCACCTGGACGTGGCGGCCATCGAATGGTTGGAAGGCGCGCTTCGTTTATGGGAAGGCGCGGTCGTCCTGGTCAGCCACGATCGCTATTTCCTGGACCGTGTCGTAGGCACGATTTGGGAAATGAACCGCGAAGGCATAGATATTTATCGCGGCAATTACAGCGCCTATCTACAGCAGCGTGACGACCGCTGGGTGCTTAAGAACAAGCAGTTTGAAGCGCTCAAAGAACGCATCGACAAGGAGATGGATTTTATCCGGCGCAATATGGCCGGGCAGCGAACGCAGATGGCACAGGGCAAGCTGAGCCGTCTGGCGCGCGAAGTCGAAGCGATCCATGCTGGCGGACTGGATATATTGCCCAGCTTAAAGAGCAAGGGCTGGCTGCAGGTACAAAACGAGGTCGGCCTGGCCATGCGACCGGCGGGAACTATCGCCGAACTGCAGCAGCGCATCAACGAGCTGCGGCCTCCCGTACGGCCGCCGACGGTGCAGATGCGCATCAACGTGGCGCATCGCAGCGGCAATATCGTGCTGCGAACGAATGAACTGCAGGTCGGTTTTGAGGACTATCCCCTTTTTGTGTCCGATGATATTGAGTTCCATCGTCTTGAGTGCGCCGGCCTGATAGGACCGAATGGCGTGGGAAAGACGACATTCCTGCGCACGATCCTGGGCGACATGCCGCCGCTGGCGGGAAGCGTGGAGTTGGGCGCGAGTTTGAAGGTCGGGTATTTTGCCCAGACGCGTGAAGCACTGAATCCTGAAAATACCCTGCTCGATGAATTCTTGCGCCACCAACCCATGCCAATCAGCGAGGCTCGGAATTTTCTGGCCCAATATCTGTTTCGCGGCGACGATGTGTTCAACCAGGTAGGTACGTTGAGCGGCGGCGAGCAGGCACGCCTGGCACTGGCTATCCTGTCCCTGGAAGAAGCTAATTTCCTTCTTCTGGATGAACCTACCAACCATCTGGATATTCCGGCGCAAGAAAACTTGCAGGCAGCCTTAGAGTTGTTTGAGGGTACTGTTCTCCTTGTTTCGCATGATCGCTATCTGATAAATCGCCTGGCGACCCAGATATGGGACTTGCGAGAAGGGCGGCTGCGGGTCTATGAAGGGGGCTATGAAGCGTATCTTGCCCAGCGAAATGAAGAAGCGCTGTTGCAGCATGCATTCCCGACTGAAGAACTAGTAGCACAGCGGAATGGCAGCGACATGCCTGATGCCCCCACGTTGAGCAAGAACGAGCGGCGTTTACTAGAGGAGCGTATCCACCATCTAGAGAATGCCATCCATGAGCAGGAGCTGGCTCTGGCAGCCGTGACGGAAGCGCTGCAAGCGGCGACCGAGGCGCAAAGCGTAGCGGAAATTCGCCGCTTGAGTGAAGAGTACGGGGCCCAAGAGGCGGCGCTGGCGGAGTTGATGAGGCAGTGGGAAGCGGCGCACGATCGAGCAACAGCCTGAAATGGCCTGGTCCCCTGGAGATATAATGGCTGTCGCGGCTGAGGCGTTTGCGGGCAAACGGATCGTTGGCCTGACAGGTAACATTGCCAGTGGTAAATCGGCCGTCTTGTCCCTGGCTCGGGAGCACGGCGCGCTGACGATTGACGCGGACGAGGTAGTGCATGATCTGCTCAACAATGACCGCCTGCTGCAGCAAGCAATCGCGGAGGCATTTGGTGAAGCAATGCGCCGGCCCGACAACCGTATCGATCGCACCGCTCTGGGCGCATTAGTGTTCAGCAATCAGCAGGCTCTTTCGCAGTTGGAGCAGCTCGTCCATCCACACGTTAGGCAGCATATCCTGGCGCGAATCCGAGAGAGCGATGCCCCAGTAGTGGTGATTGAGGCAATCAAATTGCTCGAGGGCGGTCTGTCGGCACTTTGCGATGAGATATGGGTCACAACATGCAGTTATGACCAGCAGCTACAGCGGTTGCGAATTTGTCGTGGCATGGCTGAAGAAGAGGCTGTTGCGCGGATTCGGGCCCAGTCTCCGGCGGAGGAAAAGGTTGCCCAGGCGGACGTGGTAATTGACACCAATGGCTTGCTGCAGGATACGCGGCGCCAGTTTGCCTCCGCGTGGGACCATCTTTTGGCAGCCAGTTGAGCGGCTCTGAGATGAGAATCTATTAGCAATCAACGTCCGGCGATCTGCCGGTCCAAATGAATCAAGGTATAGTAGGGGGAATATGGACTCGATAACGCAATGGATCAAGAAACATCCTAACTTGACCGCCTGGTTCGTATTGGCGCTGGGCATGGTCATCTTGCTGCTGATCGAGGCGCGCGACGTTGGTCTGCAGACGAGCCAATGGTTCTGGTTGATCGTTATCACGGTTCTGGTGGCCGGGGCGGCAATCTGGATCATAAGTTGGGGTGATGACGAAGAAACCAACGTCGTGGAGGACGACAATAAAACCGAGATTTCTTCATGACGGTTGCCCCAGCGGAATCGCCGGTGTCCCTGGACTCGGTGCAGGGATTGCGTAGCGCGATCGCCGATCTTTTCCAGGTTTCCGACACAACTTTAGATGCGCCCGAATCCGGATATGTCCGTTTTCGAGGCACTTTTCTGCAGGATCCTAGCGACTGCTTTGATGAGCTGCGCCAACGCTTTGAGCGGTATGGCTTTACGCCGCTGGCCCAGCCGCAAGGTGAGCGCGTTGTATTAATCGGCATTCCTGCGGTCTTTCAGCCTGCGCCCTCCAACCCTTGGATTAACCTGGCCTTATTTGTTGCCACGATCTTCTCAACGCTCTATGTCGGCGCCGCTTACGCCAACACGGGTGGGGAATTCTCTTTATGGAGCGGCTGGCCGTTCAGCCTGAGTATCCTGCTTATCTTGGGTGCACATGAAATGGGGCACTATATCGCCGCGCGATACCACAAGGTACCGGTAACCTTACCTTATTTCATTCCGCTGCCGATCACGTTTATTGGTACCATGGGCGCCGTGATACGTATTAAGGGGCCGGTCCAGAACAAGCGCGAGCTGCTGGATGTGGGGGCCGCTGGGCCGTGGGCCGGGATGTTATTTGCGGTGCCGCTCTTGTTTTATGGTTTGGTAACTTCAGTTGTTGCTGCACTGCCGCTCGAACCTTATTTGATTGAAGGCAACTCCCTGCTGTACGCCTTGATGAAGTTGATCGTCTTTGGTCGTTTCCTGCCCGCGAACGGATTCGACGTTCACCTCAACCAAATCGCCTGGGCCGGCTGGGCGGGCCTTTTAGTAACGAGCATTAACCTAATCCCCTTGGGGCAGCTCGATGGCGGGCACGTCGCCAGCGTGCTCTTTGGTGAGAAAGCGCGCCTGCTCTACTGGCCGATCATAATTGGCCTGGTGGGGATCATGTTCATTTCGCGCTCGCCGACCTGGCTCGTGCTTGTGGCGCTGTTGTTCTTTCTGGGGCGCAGTTACAATGAGCCGCTTGACCAGGTGACTGAGCTGGACTTCAAGCGCAAAGTAATCGCGGTGATGACCCTGGCGCTTTTCTTTCTGCTCTTTATCCCGGTGCCACTGCAGTTTGTCACGCCCTAAGACAGATGAGCCAACTTGGCAGTCAATGTCGTCTTCGCTATAATTTTCTTCGCCTTGGCGCCATAGCTCAGTTGGTCAGAGCGGGGGACTCATAAGCCCTAGGTCGTTG